>JBOGWM010000325.1:0-16300 GCA_050693695.1 Actinomycetota bacterium | reverse complement strand
CTCCGGAGCATCGAGCTCTCCGGGATCTCAGCCCCCCAACCCGGAGATCGAGACCTTCCTGGCCCGGGTGGAAGCCGAAGCCGACGAGGCGCAAGCCCGGGGAGCCGACCTCCGCTTGCGCCGCCTGACCCGCTGCTTCGGCCTCGATGATTGCGACCTCGAGCTGTTGCTCATCGCCCTGGCGCCGGACCTGGATCTGCGCTTCGAGCGTCTTTATTCCTACCTGAACGACGACGTCTCTCGTCGCCGGGCAAGCACCGGGCTGGCCCTCGATCTGTGCGGGGCCGCCTACGGTGAGGTCGTGAGCCGGAGCCGCTTCAATGCCTCCGGTCCTCTCGTGGGAGGGGGATTGCTCCTCGTCGAGGAGCCCGAGCGGCCGTTTCTGACCCGCTCGCTGCGAGTCCCGGACCGGGTCGCTTCCAATCTCCTGGGGGATGACACCCCGGATCCGCTGGTCGGATCCCTGGTGACGAGTTGGGTCAAAGCCGACCTGGAGGACCTGGGGCTGTTGGTGGGAGCGATCGCATCCGGGATCCGCCTTTCCTACATCCGGGAGCGCACCGGGGCTGCGGGCCAGACGCTGGCCGCCACCGCGCTCACGGAGGCGGGGTTCCCCCCGCTGGTGATCGACCTCAGTCGCCTCGACCCCGCGGAGAACCCCAGGGAAGTGGCGGCCTCCGCCGTCCGGGAGGCCCGGATGCGAGGGGCCGGATTGGTGCTGGGACCCGTCGATGCCATCGCCGAGCGGGGAGCCGGGGCGATGAGAGCCTTCGCGGAGGGGGGCGCTCCGGTGGTCCTGATCGGGTCTCGGGCCTGGGACCCGGGCTGGTCCCGCGAGGTGCCCTTGCTCGTGGAGGCGCCCGTGCTCTCCATCGAGGAGCGAAACCGGATCTGGTCAAGCGCCCTGGACGGCGCCGCCCCTTCCATACAAACGCCCCATTCCTCTCTCCTGATGGGGGGCCAAAGGACCGCCGTCGGTTTCGATCCCGCTTCGGCGACCGCTCAATTCCTGCTCGGTCCCGACCAGGTGGTGCGGGCCGCCCGGGCGGCCCGCCAGCGGGCGGCGGCGGAGGGACGCCGCATCGAGGCGAAGGACCTGCAGGCCGGGGCAAGGGCGCAGAACGCGGCCGGGCTGGAGCGGCTGGCTCGAAGAATCGAGCCCCGGGTGGGATGGGACGATCTGGTGCTTCCGGCTCAGGTCATCGCCCAGCTCAACGAGCTGGCGGCCCGGGCTCGCTACCGGGACCAGGTGCTGGATGTCTGGGGGATGGGAACCAGATCCTCGAAGGGTCGAGGCATCAGCGGACTGTTCGCGGGGGACTCCGGGACGGGCAAGACCATGTCGGCGGAGGTGGTGGCGGGAGACCTCGGGCTCGATCTCTACATCATCGATCTCTCCACGGTGATCGACAAATACATCGGGGAGACCGAGAAGAACCTGGACCGGATCTTCGTCGAGGCCGACCGCGTGAACGGGGTCCTGCTCTTCGACGAGGCCGACGCCCTCTTCGGAAAGCGCTCCGACGTCAAGGACTCCCATGACCGATACGCCAACGTGGAAGTGGCGTACCTCCTCCAGCGGATGGAGCTCTTCGACGGTCTGGCGGTGCTCACCACCAACCTGCGCTCCAACGTGGACGAGGCATTTACCCGGCGCCTCGATGCGGTCATCGACTTCCCCATGCCGGAAGAAGAGGATCGCCGGTGCCTGTGGGCCAAGAAACTGAGACCGGAGCTGCCCCAGGCGGAAGGCATCGACCTCGACTTTCTCGCCCACGCCTTCAAGCTCTCCGGGGGCAACATCCGCAACATCGCGCTGTCCGCCGCGTATCTCGCGGCGAGCGAGGGCCGTCCGGTTGGGATGCCCGATCTCATCCGGGCGACCGAGCGCGAGTACCGCAAGCTGGGCCATCTGTGCGTGGAAGCCGAGTTCGGACCCTATTACCCGCTGATCACCGCTTCCGTCTCCTACCCTTCGTCCGAACCAGTGAGGAGGTCATCATGACCCAGGACCCTACCCGCAAGACCCTCCCGCTCGTCGATTGGGCGGCCCCCGGCGACGCCCCCCTGGCGGATCTGGAGCGACAGTTGGAGCGGGGGAGCCAGTTCGCCCAGGCGGCCCTGGACCAGATGGGTGGGCGTCTGGCCGGGGCGGAGGGCTACCTTCACGAGCTGGTCGATCTCCTGAAGACTCGAGGAGTGCTCGCCGCGACGGACCTGGCGACCGAGGACCAGGACCACGATGATCCCGAGGAGCCTTCACGGGCCCCCGACGCTCCGGCCAGGCTGAGCTGGCCGGGGATCGCCCTCCGGGCCGAGCCCGAGGAGCCCCCGCCTCCGGTGACGGTGAACTGCGCCGAGCGCATGCACATCTGCCATGCCGTCTGCTGCAAGCTCAACTTCGCCCTCACCCCCCGGGAGGTGGAGGGCGGGAAGATAAAGTGGGACCTCGGCTTCCCCTACATGATCCGCCACGGCTCCAACGGCTACTGCATCCACAACGACACCACCACCGGTCGCTGCACGAGCTACGCCGATCGCCCGGGTGTCTGCCACCGCTACGACTGCACCAACGACCGCCGGATCTGGAAGGACTTCGACAACATGGTCCTCAACGAGGAGTGGATCCGAACCAACCTCGCCAATCAAAGCCGGATCACCATCAGGGCTCCCCTCCCGCTGATGGAAGTGAAGCCGGGCAACGGGGCAGGGACGAAGGAGGGGCCGGGGGAGAGCTGAGAGAAGGAAGTTCCGCAAGCTATACTCAACTGCTCTCAAGGTCGGAGGATTCCTTGGCTCGTGGGCCGGCGGGGCATCATTCACAAGGGCGGCGCGAGGCGACCTGCCTCAAAAAGAGTCTGAAGGCCTCGACCGGAGGCCCACGCCTCTCAATGCTCCACGAGACAGTCCTCCAGCTCCAGTCCTCCATCGGGAACCGGGCGGTCACCGCTTTACTGACCGGCGAAGGCCCATCCGCAGGACTTCGGCGTCACCTCGACCACGGCACCCACGTCGCTGCGGGAATGGTAACGTTCTGGGCTCTTTCGAAGGCTCGCGGCGCTATCACCGCCGAGAGACAGGCGCCGCTTCAACGCCAGGCGGAAGAGGGGGCCCAGCCCGTGACGCCGATCCCGCCGATCACCGTCGTGGGCAAGGAGACCCGGGAGGTTGTCCACGCCAACCGAAGGTTGCCCCGATTGCAGGGGAAGACCACCGCTCGCTTTCGAAGCACATCGACCACCCCGGATCTCACCACCGAGGGGGGGACCGGTTGCCGGGGTTGCCGGGGACCGAGCTGCGTCCACGTCACCGGCACCCTGGTGTCGGAGTTCACCGCCGAAACCAGGGTGACGCTGCCCCGCCCTCCCCGAGGGCTGTCCGAATGCGAGCGGGAGCAGGTCCAGGACGCCATCGACACCACTCTCGCATCCCACGAGCAGGATCATGTCACGGCCTTCGAGACCTACAACGGAACCGTCGAAACCCCCATCGAGCTCACCATGTGCCGCTGGAGCGTCCGGGGGGCCGTCCAAAAGATGCACAACGACGAAGAGCGCAAGCGCCGGAAGGAAGCAATGGCGGCCAGCGCCGCCCTCGACCCCTTCAACTTCAACTACACGGTCGAGCCCTGCGGCGAGTGATTAACAGTTGAGTGTAGCACTTAAGCGCTACACTGCTGCCATGGTGTCGATCGGTATCCGCGAGCTGCGACAAAACGCCTCCCGCTATGTACGGATGGCCAAAGAGGGCCACCGAATTGCAGTCACCGAGCGAGGAGCGCTCGTCGCGTATCTCGTCCCCGCCGGCGAGTCGGTTTCCCTGCTCGACAGCCTCGCGCTGGCAGGTGAGTATGAACCTCCGGTCGGCAACATCCTCGACCTCCTTCCCCCTCCTCCCGCGCCCCAGGGCAAGCGTCCGCTGAGCGAAGTCCTCCAAGAGTTGCGGGACGAGGAACCCTGGTGATCTACCTCGACTCGTCCGCCTTCGTCAAGCTGATCTGGAGCGAACGGGAAACCGCCTCGCTGCAGCAATTCCTCGCTGAGAGGATGGAGGCGCCGCTCGTGTCAAGCGCCCTGCTGACCCTCGAGGTTCGTCGTGCACTCTTGCGTGAAGATCCGAGCCAGATGCCCCGCGCCGACCTCCTCCTCACCCGCATCGGTCAAGTCGACGTGACGCGAGCCGTCATCGAAGCCGCCGGCTGCCTTCCCGACCCCCACCTGCGCTCACTCGACGCAATTCACCTCGCGACCGCCCTCCTGCTGCGAGAGAACCTCGAAGCCTTCGTGACCTACGACAAACGTCTCGCCTCCGGTGCCGAGACCCTGCGTCTCCCCATCGCCATGCCGAGCGGCTGAAACCTGCTGCTGCTACGACTGCGCCAAAAGACCTCTGGACCTGGAATCAGTGTGCTGAGATATCCTCGTTGTCTTCTTTTCGGCGGGAGATTTCGGCGAGGGAGGTGTCCAAGATCATCTTGAGAAGCTCTTGGTAACTGCTTGCTGGGTTGCGTACACTCAGGCCCATCCACCGAACACCCTGCTCCAGCCGGCCTTCGGGCAGGCTAAGCGCCAGGATCTCGTGAATCTGGCCCACAGTCCTTATCAATGCCAGGACGCCCGCCTCGCGCACCGTCGCTGCCAGAGCCTGCTCCAGAGAGTCGTGCAGAAAGAGCGCATCCTGGTGATAAGAAGTAGAAATGAGCGCCGTGACATTCGGAAAGCACGTGATCCACTCGTAGGCGGTGGCTGGAGGCGCGTCGGGAGGAATCTCGTGGTTTTCGAGCGCGTTCTCAATGAGGCTCGCCACAACCTGCAGCCACTCCGGGAGTGTGCGATCGTCGGAGGGTCGCGGCAGGCCGAGAAGCCGTGCCGTCTCGACCATCTCGCTATCATCCCAATCCCCATCGATCAGGTCACGGATCTGCCCGGCCGCTATGGCCGCTCGACTGAAGTCAGGCTCGCGCCAAAGACAACGTAGGTAGGATATGAGCACCTCGCTGGGTCGTCCGGGCTGGTCATCAGCCGCTCCATGCATGTATGCGCGCGCCAGACGCCGGACTTCGCCAACGCGCCCCAGCCACTCAACTGTCGAAGACAACTGTCGCGTTCCCCTCCCTACCTTGGCTCGGGGAAACTCGTGATGACGATAAATCCATTTTTCGCTGTCGGTTCCCGGCGGATCACCACCAGGGCCCCATAGATTAGCTCCGAGCTTGCGTTCGCCTTATGTTTGAGCCAGTTCTCACGGGTGATCGCTCTCCCGGTCGTAGAAGCAAGCTTCACTCGCATGGCCGGATATCCCTTTGCCGTATCATTGTTGAGCCAATTTTCGATGGTGTCCTGGTTCATGTCGATCACACTCTGGGTCACGCGCATACCCGACGCCTCATTACTGTAAGTCGATGCAGCCTCGATGGCGGGCTCATTTGCCAGCCGCTTCCGAAGCTGTTCGTCCGACTTGCCTACATGCCTGCCCATGGTGTGGGCGGGACCCCCTTCCATTGCTGCAAGATCGATATTGAACTTCCGCGGCGGTGGCTTGATTTCCTTTTTCGCTTTTCGCTTCGGATTGATCTCTCCGACTAGTTCCCAGGAAGCACCGGATTCCTGGACCCTGAGCGAGGTCAGGCCGAAACGGGACTGAATCGGCATCAATCGTGCGTCCAGGACAGCCTTGCCGACCGTCTTACCCTTGAACGTTCCGAGCGTGCGAGATGCCTCCGCCATGGCCTGCTCTAATTGTCTCTCCTTGTCCGGTGCCTTGCTCTCTTCGCCGGGCTTGCCCTTCTTCTTCCCCTTCCCCTTCCCCTTCAGCTTCGCCCAGAGCTTCTTTCCGGCCTTGACGATGAAGTCGACCACTTTGTCGATCACCTTCATGACCGGCTTGGAGAGGGCCTGGAAGATGGCCTTGACCTTGTTGGCCAGGCCCCCGATGCCCAAGATGGCGGCCAGGAAGCCGATGAGGACCGGGATGGACTTGGCGAGGGCGTTCTCGATGGCCTTGACGGCGGCGCCGATGGCCCCCCCGGCGATGGTGACGATGGCGTCGAGCACCGCGTTGATGAACTCGAAGAGCTGGGCGGCCCGCTCGAAGATGAAGCGGACGATGTCGATGATGGCCTTGACCGCCTTGATGAAGGCGGAGGCCGGGTTGAGCAAAGAGATGATCCAGGTGATCCCGGCCATGATGATGGTGGGGACGAGGTAGCCCCGCAGCTTGGTGAGGATCATCTCCTTGATGTCGCCAACCTGAGCGGCGATCTTCTGCCACAGACCCCCGACGCCCTCGCTCTTGAGCGTCTGAGCTTCGGGCACCGCCTTCTCCACCGCGGACATGGCCTGCTCGGGCACCCCCCGCTGGAGGACCCGGCCCCGAATCGCGGCCCAGGTCAGCCCCAGCAGGGAGGCGAGCATGGTGATGATGCCCTTGAGGTCGAAGCGGGCGGGCAGCTCCAGCCCGGCGGAGCGCATGTTGCCGAGCAGCCAGCCGACCACCCCCTTCTTCAGGTGCTCGGCGATGTTGCCCAAGAAGGCCCCTAACCCGCCCTTGACCCCGCTGATGAGGTTGCCCAGAAAACCGATCGGGTCCTTGAGGATCTTTCCGATCACACCGGCGACCCGGGCCAGCACCCCCAGCAGCAGGTTCTTGAGCTCCAGGATGGTCTTGATGACCCCGCCGATGGCGTCCGCCACCTTGGCCACCAGGCCCTTGTTGGCCTCTTGCATCTTCTTGATCTCTTCATCAACCTTGTCGCGGGCCTCGACGTACTTGGTGGCGAGCTTGTCCACCAGCTCGGACTGCTTGTCCTCGACGCTTTGTTCGAGCTCATCGAACTTCGATGAGAACTCCTTTTGAGCCTCGGATCCGAACTTCTTCAGATTGGCGGGCAGGCCGGCCACGTACTTCTTGATCTCGGCGCGGCCCCCCTCGATGCGCTGCTTGGCCCGGTTAAGCTCGCCCCCCACGATGTCGGCCACCTCGGAGATGACCTTGTCCATCTTGGGGAGATAGACCGTGTCTCGGGCGCGGATGTAGATCTGGTTGGCCTCTTCGGGGAGGCCGGCGAACAGGTCCTTTAACCAGCGAGCCTTGCCGAAGAGGCCCCCGTAGCGCCTGTCCTTGTAGGCCTTCATCTCGGATTCGTGGCGCTGGGTGAAGGCCCGCTTGGCCTCGGCCTCGCCCCGGTCAAAGGCGGTGTCCACCTTCTTGTCGAGACCGTCGAGGATACCCTTCACGTCGCTCTCGGTGCGGTCGTAGATCGCCTTGACCTCTCCGGACACCTTGGCTCGCTCGGCCTCGTCCTTGGTCTGGGCCCTGGTCTTGCCCGCTCCCACCTTCTCGGCGGCCCCCTTCTTGGCCCCATACATCGCGGTCATGGATCCCCGGGCGTCGGCCGCGGCCCCCTTCTTGGCCCCCTCCAGGGTCGCCTTCTCTTCTCGCTCGACCTCCGCCGGAGCGCGGTCCGCGTGCTTCTCGGTCTCCTTCTTGTCCTTGAGAGCCCCGGTGAAGGTGGGCTCGTTGGATCTGGCGAGCTGCTCCTCGGTGACGTCGGCCTCTTTCATCTGTGAGTCGACCTCGCATTTTCCGGCGCCGAGGTTCTTTTCCTCGGGGGGCGCCGGGGAGGGCATGGCCCTGGCGCCGGCGGGCTCCGGCGGGCGAGGACCGGGTTTTTCCTCCACCGCCGCCTTGACCTCTTTCGGCTTGGCCTTCGAGGGATCGGGGGGTTGCTCGGTCTTTTCCTTGACGTCTTTGGTGGCCCCCTCCCTGCTCTGGGTCACCTTGCCCGTGACCTCGCCCTTCACATCCGCGTTCCCCGAGGAGGCGAACTTGTCCGCCTCATCGAGGTTCTTGGGGGCCTTGGCCTCGATCGCCTTTCGCACCGCGGCCATGAACGCCGCCTTGTCGAAGGTCCCCGGCTTGGCGGCGCTCATCGTGTCGGCCTTGGCCGCCTTGGACTGGCTCTCGATGTCGTCGGGCGGCGCCTTGGCGGCGCCTTGGGCCTCTCCGACCTTCTTCTGGGCGGGGTCGTGGCGTTTCAGCGTCGTCGCCCCCTTTTTGACCTCGCCTCCGACGGAGCGGAAGTTGGGGTCGGCTTCGGGGGGTGTGGCCACCGGTTCTTTCGGGGGCGCCGGGCAGACGGTGGCGCCCTGAAGCTGGACGGAGAGGGTGGGGGAAGCGGTGCCGTTTCGGTTGCGCCTCCCCGCCTCGGCGGCCTTGAGCTGGGCGATCACTCCCGCGACATGGGCGTTGCCGTAGGTGCGCTGGAGGGCCTGGAGGAGCCGGATCTGTTGACCGTCGCCCGCGGCGTTGTCGAGGCGCGGGTCGGCCAGGAGCGTGGCGTGCCGGGCCTGGACCTCGTCGCTTCGCCCGTCGGACACGGGCAGAACGTCGGCGCCGGAAGACTCCGCCTTCACGGCGGCGGCCGGCCCGGGCGCCGTCGGTGCGGTTGGCCCCTTTATGACCTCCGGACTGCGTGCTGGCATCTGGTCCTGCCATGGTTTCGCACCTGCGTTGGTGCGGGCACCGCCCGGAGGTCACTCTTGGGGGAAGTGTTGATTTCCCTATCGGGTAAGAGCGGGTCGACAGGCAAGGACTCCACTCTCACCCCGGTGGCCCCGCGGGGACGTTCAGCTTCTCCAGCGCCGACGAGCCGACGATGACCTCGCTCTCGAGCATCGTGCGGACCCAGGCGGTCGGTGGGCGCCGCGGACCGTCATCATCCACCAGGGCCACCAGCTCCGACACCCGGTAGGATTGCCCTCCGAGCTGCCAGCTTCCATGCAGGTGCTCGAAATCATCGGCGGCCACCAGGGCGGCCACCAGATCCTCGACCCGAAGCACCGAGAGCCGTCCGTCCTTCCAACCCTCCGCCAGGGCGGGCTCGGCCTTGATGGCTCGGGCCACGTTGCAGAGCGCCCGCCTGCGGCCCCAGATGAGTCCGGTTCGCAGGATGCACGCGGGCGGGCCGGCTCCCAGGAACAGGGCCTCGATTCTCTCGAGCGCCTCCGCCACCGGCGAGGTTCCCCCCAGGCCGGGGAGGGGAAGGATGGTCTGCTCGATGGCGGAGGCGGCCGATGCCTCGGCTGCCAGGGTGGCGAAGCGCTCCAGGGAATCCAGCGACTCCCGGTCGGAGAGGTCCAGGGGGTCGGGGAGGAGGGGGACGAAGGTATGGACGTTAGTGAGGGACGCTTCCAGGTTCATCTCGTCCTCCAGCTCCCCGACCGCGATCTTGCATCCCGCCTCTCGCAGCTCGTAGTCGTCGTCCTCGAGATAGCAGCGGACCTCTCCGCCCTCGGAACGCAGGCGGAGCGCGAGGGGGCGGGCGATCTCCAGGTCTTCGGAGCGCGCGGCGATGAGGACCGGCACCGGCGCCCTACAGAATCGGAACGGACCAGGGAGCCACCCGGACCAGCACGCGGCGGGTGGGCGCGAGCGGCTCCCCATCCACGTGGCAGGGAAGCGGGCCGGCCGAGCTCACCTCGAACTCCTCGAGCCCGGTGACCGCCAGGGCATCCGGCCCGAATCGGCCGGTGAGCGTTCCCAGAGCGTAGGCCGGGAGCCTACCGTAGGTGAAGCGACGCAGGATGAAAACCGACAGCTTGGGACTGGCGATGCGGCTCTGTTGAGGCGAGGGTCCTGCGCTCCCCCGGACCTCGGAACCGACCTTGGCGGCTCTCCCCGCCTCGACGCTGCCCATCCCGGCGGTCAGGCGTAGCGGCCAACCCGCCAGGTAGGCATAGGTGTCGCCCATCAGAGCGATGGCCATCACGGCCTCCTCTACCCCGAAGGATCCCGCGCATCGCAGGAAGGGCTTGCGAGAGATGTAGGAGCGCAGGAGCGTGGTCAGGGCTGCCGCGTAGAAATAGGGCTCCCCCCACTGATGCTTGGCCGCCCTGTGAGCCTCGACCCGGGCCGCCGTCTCCGCATCGAACCCACACCCGCAGGCGAACGTGAAGTAGCGCTCCCCCGCCAGACCCAGCGTGGCCAGGCGAAGCGCCCCACGCTCGGCTCCCGCCAGGATCCGCTCGGTGGCCGCAAGGGGATCCGCCGGGATCCCCAGATTGCGGGCGAAAACGTTCATGGTCCCCCCCGGGATGATCGCGAGAGTGGCGTCGCTTCCCGCCATCCCATTCACGACCTCATTCACCAGGCCATCGCCTCCGAAGACGATGAGAAGGTCCTCCCCGTCGCCGATTGCCCGACGAGCGACATCGATCGCTCCATCCCGGCCCCCGGTCCGGGTGATCCTCAGGGAAAAGCGCGCCGCCAGGGCGGCGGTGACGGTCCGCTCGAGCGTGGGGGAAACCCCACGCGCCTGCGGGTTGCTGATGAGATGTGCTCGGGTCATGGTGCGCGAGGTTATCATCGGCTCCTTGACCCAAGACTTGATCCAGGATCACGGTGACGTGGTCACCATCGACGCCCGGATGCACGGCTGCCCGGGAGTCACCGCGGTCTACTACCTCCCCGCTCCCAGGCCGGTCCTCATCGAGACGGGTCCCGCCTCCAGCCTGGCACGGGTGCTCGAGGGGCTGGCGGAGGCTGGGGTGGAACGCCTGGACCGGATCGTGGTCACCCACATTCATCTCGACCACGCGGGGGCGGCGGGACATCTGTCACAGCGGTACCCCGAGGCTCGGGTGGTGGTCCGAGCCGAGGGGGCTTCCCATCTGGTCGACCCCACACGGCTGTGGGCCTCGGCCTCGCGCCTGTACGAGGACATGGAGGGTCTGTGGGGCCGGATGCTTCCCGTCCACCCAGACCGCATCGAGCCGGTAGCCTCGGATGGGGTGGTGGCCGACCTGGGCGATGGCCGAGAGCTCGTGGCCTTCCACGCTCCAGGTCATGCTCGCCATCAGATGGCGCTCTTCGAGTCCCGCCGACGGGACCTCTTCGTCGGGGATGCGCTCGGCGTCTACCTTCCGCGGACAATGATCAACCGGCCGGCCACCCCGCCACCCGATTTCCACCTGGAGGCGGGCCTCGACACCCTCGAGCGCCTCGCCGCCCTGGAGGCCCGCCGGGTCTTCCCCACCCACTTCGGCCCCCTCCCCGATCCCCATGGCGCTTTCGGAGAAGCAGCCCGGAACCTGCGTCGTTGGGTGGCGGTGGCCGAAGAGGTGGCTCGCTCGGGCGGGCGGCTGGCGGAGGTGGTGGCGGCGTTGCAGGCGGAGGACGAGCCCCTCGGCCTGGACCCCGAGAGCCTGGAGCGGCTCGATCAAGCGACCGACCACAGCCTCGACGCCAAGGGCATCCTTCGCTATCTCACCAAACACCGGGGCCTCGACCTATAATACGGGGGAAAAGCCCAAATAGACCGGATGATGGGAGTGTCCCTTGCCCGCACCGGAACGTCCGGCTCGCAACCGCTACATCGTGGCCTCCTCTGACCGGGAGGCCTTCAAGCAGTGCCGGCGCGCTTGGGACTTCAGCGCAAAGCTCCGACAAAATTACGAGCCCATCAGACCGCATCGGTCCTATGATTTTGAGGCTGCAATCCTTGATGCGCTTTCTCTCTATTACTATCCGGGAATGTGGGACTGGAATCGGCAGATTGTTCATCCAATTACCATCCAAGGGTTCACCCGAGCGATGAGGCGTCAGCGGGCGGAGTATTGCGAGGATCTTCCACTCTCCGCCGAAGAGGAGCTGGAATGGGATGAGCAGCTAGAGGCGGGTAAGCATCTGCTCCTGCGCTACGCGGAATGGGCGCGGAGCGTCGATCGTTTCACCCCCATCCGGGTGGAGGTACGCTTCAAGGCCCATATCCCGGACCTCCGCCGTCCCGGGTTCGGGATGCTCGGCCCGGACGGGAGTCCGGTTCAATATCAGGGCCGGGCTCACGTGCTGGTCGCCGACGGGGACGACGCTTTCTGGGTGCTGAATCACCGGCTCTCCGAGTCGGACTGGTTGGATCCGGGGTTCCTCCTACTCGAGGATGAGGGGTTGGCCCACTGCTGGGCCCTCCAGTCGCTGTTCCTCGTTCCCATCAAGGGTGTGATCTACAACGAGCTGCGCAGACCCGAGGCGGCCGAGGGGGCCGAGGGGGCCGAGGGGCGCGGCGGGCTCCATGAAGACTCCATCGCGTCGCCTCGATCCAGGAAGCATCGATTTCCGTATCGAGCATCGAGCCGAGCCGGGATCAAGGCCATCTACGAGGCGCGGCGAAAGGCCGAGGCGCGGTCCCATCCGGAATCAGACGCGCAACAGCCGCCGAGGATCGAGCAGCAGGCTAACCATCTCTTTCGCCGAACCCGGGTGTGGATAAGCCAAACCCTGATCGAAGACTTCGGAAAGCGCCTCGCTTTCGAAGCCCTGGACATGACCGACCCTGACGTCAGGATCTATCCAAATCCAACCGTAGAGAATTGCTCCGGCTGCCTCTACGCGGCGCCGTGCATGGCGATGAACGACGGCGCCGATGTGTCATCGATTCTGGAGACGGAGTACCGGCAAAGGCCCGAGGAGCAGTCCCAGGAAGGGCGCCTCGGAGCCGAAGGCTTTCACAACGATTCCGCCTCGGCGTCGATGCCCACGGGCAGGCCCCCCGTGTTCCCTCATCCCCTCGGGTGGTCGCTCCCGGCATCCCGCCCACGAGGGGTAGGGCCCCCCGACTGACTCATCCGCTCCTCGAGGTCGAAGAAGCCGGGCTCCTCGGCCGCGATCCGCTCCCAGACCCCGAGAGCCTCTTCTCGCCGCCCTGCCCGCTCCAGCAGGTCCGCTTGCACGTACCAGAGACGCAGGTGGTGAGGGTTCACTTGTCGCGGCTGTAGATCCGCCCGGCTCAGGCGGGCCAGCGCCTGGACAAGCATGCCGCGATCGGCCAGCGCGGAGGCGCCAACGATGACCACCTCCGCCCATAGCTCGGCTGGCGCCTGGTCCCGAGAGACCTCATCGCAGACCTCGAGGGCCCGCTCGGGACGACCCTGAGCCCGGTAGCAGTCGGCAATCAGGTGGTTCTGATCGAGCTGGCCGGTGAGGCGCCGGTAAGCGAGCAGCTCTCCCAAAGCCTCTTTCCATCGGCCGGCCCGGTAGGCGGCCAGTCCCAGGAGCTCTCGCACCCGAGCCGAGCGCGGCGCTCTATCCTTGGCCTGTCGGGCCAACGCCGCGCAAGCTTCGTAGTCACCGGCCAGGAACGCTTCCAGCCCCCGGCTCACCAATCTCGCCACCTGCTCCTGGCGATGACCGGCGGTGGTGGCCAGCTCGGCCAGCCATTCGCGCGGGAGCAGAGGCTCCGGGTGGGCCAGCCCTCGTTTCCCTCGAGAGGCCCCACCCCCCGGCGTATTCATAGGCCCAGGGTAGCGCTCAATCGTGGGGATCCGTCCCCCGACCGCCCTCCGGAGACCCGGCACCGGGATGGGCGGCCGCGGCGTCCACCTGCCTGGCTCGCAGCACCCGCTCCGCCTCATCCCGCCCCTCCAGCAGGAGGCGGCGGATCGGCCCCGGCGCCGTCGCTGCTTGGGCGGCCAGGTATTCGTCCGTGAGGGTGATGGTCGTCCTGCTCGCCGGCGGGTAGGCGCCCCTGACGAGCTCCTCCACGGCCATCTCCTGGCCGCGCTCCCACAGCGGTCTCAGGGCATCGAAATAGGGCTTCGCGTAGCGCTGTCGGAGAACCTCCTGGTCGGGCCGGGAGAAGCCGGCGATGGTGGCTCTAAGCTCGGCCATGGTCTCGTGGCGCATCATGGCATCCCAGGCAGCGGCCTTGGCCTCGGGCGTGGGACGGGCGGCCCAGGCGGTCTCGGCGTGGCGATGCCCGGCCTCGCTCGGGTCGAGCTCGAGCTCCGAGGCGATCAGATATCCGTCGGCGGCCCCTGCCGCCGCCAGGGACTTCACCATGTGCCAGCGCAGCTCGGTGTCCACCTCGAGGCCGGGCATCGCCTGGCTCCCATCGAGCAGCCCTCGGATCTCGGCGAGCTGATCTCGGGAGGCGGCCACCGAGATGAAGGCCCGAGCCCAGGCCAACTGATGATCGCTTCCGTCCGCCGCCGCCCTCATCTCTTTTCGCGCGGTCTCCGCCACCGCCCGGCGAGCTGACGCGCGCTGCGCAGGATCGCTGAAGACCACCGCGGCCGCGGCTGCCTGGGCAAGGGCCGAGCTCAGAGTCACCAACTCGGTTTCAGCGCCCAGATGGTTGAGCACGATCTCCAGATAGCGCCTCGCCGGCATCTCTGCGTCTCGGAGCATGTCCCAGAGCACCTGCCAGCACAAGGATCGGGCGAGAGGGTCGTCGAGGGTTCCCAGACTGCCGCTCAGAGTCGCGAGCGACCGGGCGTCGAGGCGGATCTTCGCGTAGGC
Organism: Actinomycetota bacterium; assembly: GCA_050693695.1. Taxonomy (GTDB): domain Bacteria; phylum Actinomycetota; class CADDZG01; order JAHWKV01; family JAOPZY01; genus JBOGWM01. The sequence goes on along the minus strand of JBOGWM010000325.1, from coordinate 2,005 downwards.
GAGATCCCGGTCATTGATCAGGAGCAGGTCCGGTGCCGCCACCCGATCGAGCTCCGGCACGGGAGTGACCGGCCCCATCACGTCGAGCTCGGCACTGTTCTCCAGGAGGAGATGGCCGTCCTGTTGGCGGTAGAGCCCGATAGCCACCCGGTGAGAGCGAAGGGTCGGACGCTGCGGCGATGCCGCCTGATGGATCTCGAAGGAGGTGAGCACCTCGCTCTCCGGGCCCGCTTCGACCGTGAAGGAAGGCCGCAGGGTATTGACACCGGCCGTCTCCAGCCACTTGTCCGGCCAATCTTGCAAGTTTCGCCCCGAAGCCTCTTCCAGAGCCTTGAGGAAGTCCTTCAGCTCCGCATTTGCGAATTCGTGGCGACGGAAGTACGCCCGCACACCGGCCAGGAATTGCGGCTGTCCCACCCAGGCCGCCAATTGTCGCAGGGCCGAGGCCCCCTTCGAGTAGGTGATGGCATCGAAGCTCACCAAGGCGGCCTCGACATCGGGGATGTCGCCCGCGACGGGGTGCGTCGTGGGCATCTGATCCTGGCGATAAGCTCTCGTCTTCTCGGTGTGCCCGAAGCCCACCCAAGCATTGCGGTATCTCGTGGCCTCCGCCAGAGCGAGGAAGGCCATGAACGTGGCGAAGCTCTCATTGAGCCACAGATCATCCCACCAACGCATCGTCACCAGGTCGCCGAACCACATGTGCGCCATCTCGTGCAGGATCACCTCGGCCCGGCGCATCCGCTCGGCCTGGGTCACCTTCGAGCGGAAGAGAAAACGCTCCGAGAAGACGACACACCCGACATTCTCCATGGCCCCGAAGTTGAACTGAGGGACGAAGAGCTGGTCGTACTTGCCGAAGGGGTAGGGATACTCGAAGCTCTCCTCGTAGTAGTCGAAGCCCGCTGCGGTGATCTCGAAGAGCTCCTCGGGGTCCAGATAGCGAGCGAGGGAGCGCCGGCAGAATATTCCCAGATCGATAGCCCGATGGCGGTGATGGACGCTCTGGTAGGGGCCCGCCACGACCGCCGTGACATAGGGGGAGATGCGCGGGGTGGGGGCGAACCGGAATCGGCCGCCGGCGCCCTCCAGTGAACGTCCACACGAGATCACCCGCCAACCCTCGGGCGCCGACATCGAGAAGGAGAACCCGCCCTTGAGATCCGGCTGGTCGAAGCATGCGAATACCCGGTGGGCATCGAAGGGCTCGAACTGCGTGTAGAGGTAGACCTCGCCATCGATCGGGTCGACGAAGCGATGAAGGCCCACTCCTGTCTGCTGGTAGGCGCACCTAGCCGTCACCCGCAGCTCGTTGTCGGCCTCCAGCCCCTCCAGATGGATGCGACCCCCGTCATGGGCATCGAGCGCCAGGGTGCGGCCGTTCAGCTCCATCGCCTGCACCCCCGCCGTCTTCTGGGTCTCGCCGCCCGGGAGAAAGTCGACGAAGGTCGTGGCGCCGGGTTGGCTGCAGCGGAACCGGATGGTGCTCCGGCTGCCAAAGGTCGGCTCTGATTTCGCCCCGGTCAGGTCCAGTTCCACGTCATAGCGGAGGTGGGAGAGAAGCCGGGCACGCTGGAGCGCCTCGTCTCGGGTCAGATTGTTCATTGTGGCCGTCGCTGCCTCCTGAAGTCACCTCACTGCCTTGCTCCCCGCAGAAAAGATGTCCCGGCAGCGACCTACTCTCCCACCCCATCTCCAGGGCAGTACCATCGGCGGTGGAGGGCTTAACTTCCGGGTTCGGAATGGGACCGGGTGTTTCCCCTCCCCTATGGCCACCGGAAGGTTATTCAGCTTTCAAGAGACTTCTCCCTTGAGAACAGATAGCGAGCGCGAGCATCGGATCAAGCCCTCGGACTATTAGTACGGGTCAGCTGAACACGTTGCCGTGCTTACACATCCCGCCTATCTACGCAGTGGTCTGCTGCGGTCCTTACCGGTCTACACCGTGAGAGTTCTAATCTTGGAGTGGGCTTCGCACTTAGATGCTTTCAGCGCTTATCCCGTC
>JBOGWM010000324.1:0-2122 GCA_050693695.1 Actinomycetota bacterium | reverse complement strand
CGTCCCAGCGGACCCGATCAGCTCCCGTCAGAGCTTCCAACGTGGGCGACTGCGCCGCTCGACGACGCTCAGGTAGACCTTCTCAACACCTGGGGTGGGTCGAGCCGAAGTTGGGAGGACGAGGAGGCATTCCTTCGAGCCCACGAAGCCTCGCTGCGATCGCCGGAGCTCATCGCGGCGATCGAGCTCCTCGAGCAACTCTTCTGTGAGAACCCTCTCCCGGCACGCGCCCACGCCCTGCTCGACGAGCTCGACGCCGATGGGTTCGATGCCGTTCTCACCCGCCGCCGGCGTGCGTATGACCTCAGCCGCGCCATCGGCGGGTGGATCGCCACGCCGACGTGGGCCCACTCCCGCAACTACCTCGAAGGCCACATCGACATCCTGAAGAGCTCCCAAGTAGTGACGATGCTCGCCGAACAGGCGTCCTCGAGCCCCGCTGCCGCACAGCATCTCGGCATCCTGTTGCTCCTGGAGCACATGCCTATGGAGGAGGTCTACGATGTCGTCACCGACGAGACGGTTGCGGTCGACGAGGCGGCCGCGGCGCTTGAAGCCGGGCGCGGTGATGAGCTCCAGGCGGTGATGCTCGCATCGCCCGGCCTCCGCCGGCTCCCCTTCTTCGGCCCGCTGTTCCTCGCCGGGCTCAGCCTTTTCGCAGGCGACCTCGAAGGCACCGCCAACCTCGCCCACGAGGCGGCGACCCAGGGCAACAACACCCAGTGCCGGGCCGCAGCCTCGCGCCTTGGCGCCCTCGGCCGTACCCGGCCGGACCTGCAGCAGCCGGCGGCTCGGCTCGCCGCCTTGCTCGTCGCCGACGCCACCGCAAGGCCCTGAACGTGGCGGCGACGGAACATGAAGGTCGCCGTCCGTTCGTGCCTCGCGGGCGGTCGCTCTCGCCCGAGGAGCTCGATCTCCTTCGCTCCCTCGGAGCTCTTGTCGGCAAGGCGCTCACGGACACCGACCGGCTCCGCCTCCAGATCGCCGCCGTGCAAGCAGCCCAAGATCGGCATCTCAGCGGCGCATCCTGGCCAACCCTCGCCCGGGCGCTGGGGTGCGCTCCGGAGACCTTGCGTCGATGGCGCTCGCAGTCCGAGGCCCCCAAGGAGGTGCCGGCCCCGGCGCCGAGCTCGCCGCCCCCGGCGCCTGTCCGTCTCTACCTGCCACCAATTTTCAATGACGACCCCCGAGACCAGGCGGTCATCAGCGTCTCAATCGTGGGACGGGAGAACGCCTACATATTGATCTCGAGCCCTTCCACGATCAACCAGATCGCCAGCTCGGAACCTCGAGAGGCGAAGGCTTGGCCGTCCCGTCTTGTGCTCTTTGCCAGCGGTGACGCTGTCGGCAATCTGCACTTTCGCTTCGACCTGGAAGCGAAGACTATCCGCAATCACCTCTGGCCGGCTGCGGTCGGGGTCCACCCCTGGCCCGCGATCGGGCTGGCCCAGATCACGCAGGCGATCGACGAGCACCGGCCGACCGCTTTCCACCTCGCTGCCCACGCCACGATGGAAGGCGTTCATCTCGTCGCCGGAGATCGAGGTTTTATCGTTGCGCAAGCTGACGTCGGTTGTGCTCTCCTGGCCGCCTACCACCGACCACAGCTCGTCGTTCTCAGCTTCTGTAACTCGGACGAACTCGCCGCCGAGCTGGCCCGCCACCTGCCATTCGTCGTGGGCTGGCACGGGGAAGTGGACGACGACCAAGCGATCCTCTTTGGCGCAACGTTCTACAACTCCCTTTGCCGTCGCACCATCCGCGCCGCCTTCGGAGACGCCCGCCGGGAGATCAGCTACGCGTACCCCGACATCGGGGGCCCGGTGCTGGCAACCCGTTCCGGATCCGACCATGCCCCGTTCGCCCCATCCTGTCCGTCGTGAGCTGGCAAGATTCGCATCGCATCATCGGCGACTACAGGGCCAGCCGCGCTCCGGCTCGGGTGTGGCAGGAGTATCCTTACCATGGGCCCCTTGAGGATATGGTCATCCTTCACGAACACAGCCAGAGCGGCCGATGTTCTGCGCCTTCGCCTGTCCCATCCTTGCAAGAAAAGATTGGATAAGCCATGAGACCAAGAGATCCCACCTTCGAGGTCCTGGAGGTCCCGATGCCGCTGACC
>JBOGWM010000323.1:0-9788 GCA_050693695.1 Actinomycetota bacterium | reverse complement strand
CCACCGACCTGAGCCCCGAGTACGTCCGGCTCAATGCGGAGTACGAGGGCCCCGCACCTCAAGAGTCATGAGATCCATGAGAGCGGGGATCGATGAAGCGCAGGGGAAGGCCCGGGTCCTCGTCGAGGCCCTTCCCTACATCCGAAAGTGGTCGGGAAAGCGGGTGGTGGTCAAGGTCGGCGGGGAGGTGATGGACGATCCGGCGCTCCTGGACTCCCTGGTCACGGACCTGATCCTCATGCGCTTCGTCGGCATGGCTCCCATCCTCGTGCACGGCGCCGGCTCGCAGATCTCGCGGGCCATGCGGCGCAGCGGGAAGACCCCTTCCTTCCTGCGCGGCCACCGGGTAACCGATGCGGAGACGATCCGTATCGTAAAGAATGTCCTGGGAAACGTGAACCAGGGGCTCGTCGAGGCCATCGTCCGCCTCGGCGGCAACGGGGCGAGCGTCTGGGGAGACCAGGGAGTGCTCGTGGCGCGCCGGGCTCGGGGACCCGAGGGAGAGGATTTGGGGTTCGTGGGGGAGGTCGAACATGTGAACCATCTCGTCCTGGAGGCCCTCATCGGCCAGGAGGTGATCCCGGTCGTGGCCCCGCTCGGGACCGGCCCGGAGGGCCCCTACAACGTCAACGCGGACGTGGCGGCCGCCGCGGTGGCGGCCGCCGTCGCGGCGCAGAAGCTCGTGCTCTTGACCAACGTCTCCGGCCTCTACCGGGACCTCGGGGATCGGGACAGCCTCATCTCGGAGACCGATGTGAGCCAGCTCGAGAGGCTGGCCGCCGAGGGTTGCTTGTCGGAGGGCATGATCCCGAAGATCTCAAGCGCCATCGAAGCGCTGAAGGCGGGGGTTCCGCAGGCTCACATCCTCGATGGCCGGATGCGCCACGCCCTGTTGCTGGAGGTCTTCACCGACGCGGGCATCGGGACCATGGTGCTGCCGTGAGGGGGGCCGGCGGGCCGTGAGCGACCTTCACTCCCGGGCGGAGGCGGCCCTCATGCCCACCTATCGGCGCTACCCCGTGACCTTTGTCGGCGGGGAGGGGGTCGAGCTCTACGACGACGCCGGGAGGCGCTATCTGGACTTCGTGGCGGGGGTCGCGGTCACCGCCCTGGGGCACGCGCATCCGGCGGTGACCGAGGCGGTTGCCCGCCAGGCGGGACGGTTGGTGCATACCTCCAACCTCTATTACACCGAGCCGATGGTGGAGCTGGCGGAGCGGCTGCGCGCCCTGCTCGGCTGGCCGGACGGGAAGGTCTTCTTCGCCAACTCCGGCGCGGAGGCCAACGAATGCGCGATCAAGCTCATCAGGAGATGGTCCGGGCGCCTCCACCCGGCCGAGGCCGGAGACAGGCGGGTGGGGATCATCGCCGCATACGGCTCCTTCCACGGCCGTACCCTCCGGACGCTCGCCGCCACCGGGCAGCCCAAGAAGTGGGAGCCCTTCCTACCCCTGCCGTCGGGGTTCATCCATGTCCCCTACGACGATGCGGCGGCCCTGGAAGCGGCGGTGGGGCCGAAGACTGCGGGCGTGCTTCTGGAGCCCGTCCTGGGGGAGAGCGGGGTGGTCGTCCCCTCCGCGGGCTACCTCCCGGCGGTGAGGGCGATCTGTGACCGCCATCGCCTGGCCTTCGTCGCCGACGAGGTCCAGACGGGGATCGGGCGTCTGGGGGAATGGTTCGGATTCCAGGTGGAGGCGGCGGTCCCGGATGTGATCACCCTCGCCAAGGGGCTCGGGAACGGTTTTGCGATCGGGGCCTGCGTGGCTCGGGGTGAGCTGGCCGAGGCCTTCGAGCCGGGAGACCATGGCTCCACCTTCGGTGGGGGTCCGGTTCCCTGCGCCGCGGCTCTGGCGATGCTCGACACGCTCCAGCGAGAGGGGATCGTTCCCCACGCCAAACGGGTGGGCGGTCTCCTTCGGGACAGGCTCGAGCAGCTCGCCCGCCGGCATCCGGTCGTGGCCGGCGTGCGGGGCCGGGGACTCCTGCTGGCGCTCCAGCTCACCTCCGACGTCGCCCGGAAGATCGCGATCGCGGCCCTCGGGGATGGATTGCTGGTCAATGACGTCACTCCCTCGGTGTTACGGCTCTGCCCGCCCCTCATCGTCGACGAGCAACACTGCGGGGAAGCGGTCTCCATCCTCGACGGAGTGCTATCCCGTCTCGCAGGAAAGGAGAATCTTTGACGCCTCGACACTTCCTCTCCTCGGGCGATGTGTCCGCCGCCGAGCAGGCCGTGCTCATCGAGCGGGCGGGGGAGCTCAAGAGGCTCGGTCGGGACCATCCCCGTCCCCTCGAGGGGCGCTGCGTCGCCCTGATCTTCGAGAAGCCCTCCACCCGTACCCGCATCTCCGTGGAGGTGGCGGTGGTCGCCCTCGGCGGCCATCCGGTGGTGCTGAGAGGCGACGAGTTGCAGCTCGGGCGGGGCGAGACCATTCAGGACACGGCCAGGATCCTCTCGGGCTACGTGGACTGCATGGTCGTGCGCACCTTCGGGCAGGAGCGGCTCGGGGGCCTGGCGGAGACGGCCTCGGTGCCGGTGATCAACGCCCTCTCCGATCTGGAGCACCCCTGCCAGGCCCTGGCGGACCTCATGACCATCAGGGAGCGCTTCGGAGATCTGTCCCGCCTCAAGCTCGCCTATCTGGGCGACGGCAACAACGTCTGCCACTCGCTCCTGCTGTCCGGGGCCCTGGCCGGGCTTGCCCAGGTGGAGGCGGCGTGCCCCCCGGGCTATGGACCGGAGGTGGCCATCGTGGAACGAGCGCGGGCTATCGGCGCCGAGACCGGGACTCGCATCCTGATCTCCGATGACCCGGACGGCGCGTGTCGAGGGGCTCACGTCCTCTACACCGATGTGTGGGCGAGCATGGGCCGGGAGGCGGAGCGAGCGGCCCGCTCGGCGGCCTTCGCGAGGTTCGCGGTGAGCTCCGATCGCCTGGCCGATGCGGCCCCGGAGGCGATCGTCATGCATTGCCTCCCGGCGCATCGGGGAGAAGAGATCGCCGCCGAGGTGATCGACGGGCCGGCATCGGTGGTCTGGGATCAGGCCGGGAACCGGCTGCACGCCACCAAGGCTCTGCTCGAGTGGGTGATGTCTTGAGCGCAGGTGATGTCTTGGGCGCAGGTGATGTCTTGAGCGTTCCTGCGTCCCGATGGCGAGGCGCGAGGAGCGAGCTATACAACGTATGCGAGCGACAAAGCAACGAAGCAAGCGGGGATGCAGGGAAGCTCAAGTGAAAGCGCAGCGCCAGCGGCGGATCATCCGGATCCTCGCGGAGCGGGCGGTGACCAGCCAGCACGAGCTGGCCGAGCTTCTTGCCGCGGCCGGCCACCACGCCACGCAGGCGACGGTCTCGCGCGATCTGGAGGAGCTGGGGGCGGTGAAGGTCCGACGCAACGGAAGTATCGTCTACGCCCTGCCGGGGGAGGGCGCCGTCGCGCTGGCGGGCGAGGCCTTGGCCCGGCTGCTGACGGCCTCGATCACCGCCCTGGAGCGCTCGGGCAATCTGGTGGTGATCCGGACCCCCCCGGGTCACGCCAACATGGTGGCGGGCGTCCTGGACCGAGCATCGATCGAGGGAGTGGCCGGGACGCTCGCCGGAGACGACACCATCCTCGTGGTATGCGGGGAAGGGATTCCCACCGGGCAGGTCGAATGTCGACTGCGGTCACTGGCCGGGATGTGAGCGGAAAGCGAGAGAAGGTAGGGGCGAATCGCGGAAAGAAGGGAGAGAGCTTTGGCGGAGAAGGTCGTGCTTGCGTACTCCGGTGGACTCGATACCACGGTGGCGGTCTGTTGGCTCCGGGAGACGATGGGCTTGGAGGTGGTGGCGGCCACGGTGGATGCCGGCCAGGGTCAGGACCTGGAGGCGATCCGGGAGCGGGCCCTGAAATCGGGGGCGGTACAGGCCCACGTGGTTGGGGCCGCGGATGAGTTCGCTTCCGACTTCGTGGCGCCGGCCCTCAAGGCCAACGCCGCTTACCAGCAGAAATACCCGCTGTTCACGGCCCTCAGCCGGCCCCTCATCGCCCGGCATCTCGCCCGGGTGGCCCGGGAGGTGGGTGCGCGCTACGTGGCCCACGGGTGCAGCGGGAAGGGCAATGATCAGGTGCGCTTCGAGGTTTCCCTGGGTGTCCTGGCACCCGAGCTGGAGGTGCTCGCCCCGGTGCGAGACTGGGGGATGACCCGGGACGAGTCGGTGACCTACGGCCTGAAGCGTGGGCTGGCGGTGCCCGGCGGAGCATCCGCCCCCTACTCCATCGACCAGAACCTGTGGGGTCGTTCCATCGAGTGCGGCGCCCTCGAGGATCCGATGGTGGAGCCTCCGGAGGATGTCTGGGAGACGACGGTGGATCCCGTGCACGCCCCCCGGGAGCCCACCTACCTGGAGATCGGGTTCGCGCATGGCGTCCCGGTCAGCGTGGACGGCGAAGTGCTGGCCTTGCGCCCCCTGATCGCCCGGATCGAGCAGGCCGCCGGGAGCTATGGCGTGGGGCGGGTGGACATGATCGAGGACCGGGTGGTGGGGATCAAATCGAGGGAGATCTACGAGATCCCGGCGTCGGCGACGCTGCTCCGGGCCCACGCCGACCTGGAGGAGCTGACCCTTGACCGGGAGGTGCTGCGCACCAAACGCGTCCTCGAGCAACGCTATGCCCAGCTCGTCTACGAGGGGTACTGGTACTCACCGCTGCGGGAGGCCCTGGACGCCTTCTGCGACTCCACCCAGCACGACGTGAACGGGACGGTGCGGTTGCGCCTGGAGCCGGGCGCCGCCCGGGTGGTGGGGCGCTCCTCGGAGGGCTCCCTCTACGACCTGGCCCTCGCCACCTACGAGCGAGGCGATGCCTTCGATCACACCGCCGGGGCGGGTTTCATCAAGCTCTGGGGGCTGGCGCTCAAGAGCTGGAGCAGGGCGCGGAGGCGGGGGTGAGACCCCTGTGGAGTGGCCGGTTCGCCGAGGCCCCCGCCCGCGAGCTCACCGCTTTCTCGGCCTCGATCGGCTTCGACCGCCGCCTCTGGCCCCAGGACATCGCCGCCACACGGGCGCATGCCCGCGCCCTGGGGCGGGCGGGAATCCTGGACGTCGAGGAGCTCGGCTCGATCGAGGCCGCCCTGGAAGCCGCCGCCGGCGCCCTCGAGGAGGGGAGCTTCCGCTTAGACCCCACCGACGAGGACATCCACTCCGCCCTGGAGCGCTTCCTCGCGGAGCGCCTGGGAGAAGCGGGGGCCAAGATCCACGCCGGGCGCTCGAGAAACGACCTGGTGGCCACCGACCTGCGCCTCTGGCTGAAGGCCACGATCCCCGCTATCGGCCGGAGGCTTCACGAGCTGATGGAGGCTCTCTATGGTCAGGCCCGGGAGCACGCCGGGACGCTGGCGCCCGGCTACACGCACCTCCAGCGTGCCCAGCCCGTGCTGCTCGCCCACCACCTGGCCGCCCATGCCTTCGCCCTGGCGCGCGACTTCGAGCGCCTGGGGAGCGCCCACCGCCGTGCCGACGTCTCCCCGCTGGGGGCCGCCGCCTTTGCCGGCACCACCCTTCCCCTCGACGCGGTGAAGACCGCGAGCGACCTCGGCTTCTCCGGGGTCTTCGACAACGCCGCCGACGCGGTCTCGGACCGGGACTTCGCCCTGGAGTTCCTCGCCGCGGCGGCCATCCTGGCCGTCCACCTCTCCCGCCTGGGAGAAGAGATCGTGCTGTGGACCTCGACCGAGTTCGCCTTTGCATCCCTGGATGACGCTTACGCCACCGGCTCCAGCATCATGCCTCAGAAGAAGAATCCGGACGTGGCCGAGCTGGCGAGAGCGAAGGCTGCCCGGATCACCGCCAACCTCGTCCACCTCCTGGGAGCGATGAAGGGGCTTCCCCTCACCTACAACCGGGACCTTCAGGAGGACAAGGAGCCCGTCTTCGACACCGCGGATACCCTCATCGGGCTGCTCGCAGCTCTCGCCGGGGCGATGCGGACCCTCACCTTCGACCCCGCCCGGCTCGAGGACGCCGTGACCGGGGGAGCCGGGTGCGCCACGGACCTGGCCGAGTGGCTGGTGAGCAGAGGAGTCCCATTTCGGGAGGCGCACGCCTCGGTCGGCAGGCTGGTCTCACGGATGGCGTCGGGAGGGCGGGAGCTCTCGCAGGTCGCCGCCGAGGAGCTGGCGACGGCGCATGGGGCCTTCGACCCATCGGCCCTGGAGCTCCTCGACCCGAGGCGATCGGTGCAGGCTCGCCGCTCCCACGGGGGCACCGCCCCCGACAGGGTCGAGGAACAGCTTGCCCGGGTCGAAGAGATCCTGCACACGCAGGAGCGCCGGCTAAGAGAAGTCGAGACGTGAACCGAAGGCAGCGGATCGTGGTCGCGCTCGCCGTCGTCGCGGCGGTGATCTCTCTCGGGTTTGGCTTTCTCCCGTTCTCCGCCAAGCTCCGCGTGCGGCTGCCCTTCCTCGACCTCGACGCCACCGTCAACTGCGGCCCCCCCTTCCTCGAGATGTTCGGCGACGACCAACCCTGCACGGATGAGGCCCGCGAGCGAGCGGGCGGGGCACTGGTGATATCGCTGGTCCTCCTCGCTGGCGGAGGGGCGGGAACCTTCGTTCTCAGGGAACCCCCGCCACCGAAGAAAGCCGGGGGCGATGAAGCTTAGGCCTAGCTTAGGCCAGTTCCGGGAACCAGAGCTTGATCTCCCGAGCCGCCTCTTCGGGGTCGCCGGAGGCGTGCACGAGGTTGAGGACGGGACGCAGCTCGTCGTTCGCCAGGTCTGGCGAATCCGAGCTGAAATCTCCTCGGATGGTTCCGGGCACGGCCGCGACGGGAAGGGTATGTCCGACGACCTTGCGAACCGTCTCGATGGCGCGATTGCCGGAGATCACCATGGGGACGGCCGGCCCGCTCAGCATGAATCGGGTCAGCCACTTGCGCACCATGCGGCCGATCTCCACCGCGTCATCGGTGCCCAGGCAGTCCTTCGGGGAGATACCCAGCTTGGCGTAGTCCTCGAGGGTCTTCCTCCCGACGGTCCCCAGCCAGTCCTCGGAACGAGGGTAGTGCTCCTCGATGATCCCGGTCTCGTCACGAGAGACACGCAGCGCTTCGACCGCCAGGCCACGTTGCTCGAAACGGGCCAGGATGGCGCCGGTCAGGCCCCGCCGGTAGGCGTCGGGCTTGACGATCACAAGAGTGCGTTCTTGCATGACGGGTGTCTCCGGAGAAGGTCGAAAGGTTCAGCGGAAGGGTAGCATAGTCCCCGGTCCCCGAAGCCGGTAGGCTTGGCGGCCATGGTGGGCTCTTTGGCTCCGGGGGTTCGCATGGAAATACCCCTTTCCTCTCTCCCGATGGCGGTCCTCCGGCCCGCCATCAGTACCTTCCGGCGTATGAAGCCTCGTGCCGGTTGGCAGCGGCGCCACTCCCCGAATCCCCACCCCCGATGAATGCCACCGCGTTGGTCAAACGGCTCTTCGTGGGTCGGCCCATCTCGTCCCACCAGGAGCTTCATCACCGTTTGACCAAACGGATCGCGCTGGCGGTCTTCGCCTCCGACGCCCTCTCCTCCTCCGCCTACGCCACCGACGCGATGCTTCTCGTCCTCGTCGCGGGCGGGGCTGGAGCCACCGTGAAGTCGGTCCCCATCGCCCTGGCCGTCGCGCTGGTCCTGACGATCGTCATCACCTCCTATCGGCAGACGGCGGCCGCCTACCCAACCGGCGGCGGCGCCTACATCGTGGCTCACGAGAATCTGGGGCCCTATCCGGGTCTGATCGCTGCGTCGGCGCTGCTCATCGACTACGTGCTGACTGTGGCGGTGAGCGTGGCCGCAGGGGTGGGGGCCGTCGCCGCGGCCCTGCCCGCGGCGGCGGAGCATCGGGTGACCGCGGCCCTCGGAGTGGTACTGGTGGTCACGGTGGCCAATCTGCGGGGGTTGAAGGAGTCGGGGACGATCTTCGCGGTGCCGACCTACGGTTTCCTCCTCTCCATGGGGCTGATGATCGTGGTCGGGGCCATCCGGCTGGCAACGGGCGCCGCCGATCCCCTCCCCGCTCCGGTGATCGCCGCCTCCGAGCCCCTGACCCTGTTTCTCATCCTGCGGGCCTTCGCTTCCGGGTCCACGGCCCTGACGGGGGTGGAGGCCATCACTGATGGGGTCCCGGCCTTCCGGCCCCCGGAATCGAAGAATGCTTCCAAGACATTGCTGGTGCTGGGCCTGCTCCTCGCGTTTCTCTTCGTGGGGATCACCTTCCTCGCCGATGCCTACCGGGTCGACCCCCGGGGGATCGAGGAGGGCAGGACGGTCACCTCCCAGATCGCCCGGGCGGTGTTCGGGGAGGGCAGCCTCTTGCTCTACGTCGTGCAGTTCTTCACCGCGCTCATCCTTTTCCTCGCGGCCAACACCTCCTATGCCGACTTTCCCCGGCTCTCGTCCATCCTGGCCCGGGACCGCTACCTGCCCTCGGTCTTCAAGCATCGGGGAGACAAGCTCGCCTTCTCCAACGGCATCGTCATCCTGGCGCTGTCCTCGGGCGCCATCCTCGTCCTCTACGGGGCCCAGGAGCACAACATCATCCCGCTGTATGTGGTCGGGGTCTTCACAAGCTTCACCCTCTCTCAGGCCGGGATGGTGCTCCGGTGGTCCCGGCGCAAGACGCGAGGATGGCGGCGCTCGGCGGTGGTCAACGGGGTGGGAGCGGTCACCACCTTTGTGGTGCTCATCATCGTCGCCTCCACCAAGTTCGTCTTCGGCGCGTGGCAGGTGATCATCCTCATCCCGACCGTGGCCTTCGTCCTGTCCCGGGTGAGGCGCCACTACGAGTACGTGGGCGCCGAGCTCGCAATGGGCGGGCAAGCGAAGAGGGTGGCGGCCAACAAAGTGGTCGTCTTGGTCTCGCCGTACCGGGGCGCAACGCTCAAGGCCGTCAGCTTCGCCCGGGCCATCGCTCCCCGGGAGCTGCACGTCGTCGCCTTCCGGGTGCCCGAGCGCAAGCTCAAGGAGATCCGCCGGAGCTGGCGAGAGCTGGGGGTCCGCATTCCCATCGAGGCCACCGGCCACCGCGTGGGAGACCTCCTGGACTACGTACAGGACCTCGATCCCTCCGAGAGCGAGCCGGTGATGGTGGTGACCGCGGACGTCCAGGACCCGAGCCGCCTGCGACAGCTCCGCCGGACCCGCCCGCTCCTTCGGATCAAGGGGGCGCTCCTCTACGAGCCGGGAGTGGTGACCGCCAGCATCCCTTTCCGTCCCGACCTCGAATCCGAACCCGATCGCCTCCGGGCCCCCGGCCGCCTCTCGATCATCGTGCTCGTCTCGACGCTTCACGCCGCCACTCGCCGGGCCCTCGAGTTCGCCCGATCCCTCAACCCCTCGGAGCTCAAGGCCCTCACCATCGCCACCGATCCGGGAGAGGCCGCCAAGCTGGTTGCCCAGTGGGAGGAGCAGGGAATCGATATTCCCCTGGAGGTGGTGGACTCGCCCTATCGAAGCCTCATGCAGCCGCTCCTGCGAGAGGTCCGGGAGCTGGGACCCAGCCCGAGCGACGCCGTGGGGGTCGTGGTCCCCGAGTTCGTGGTGAGCCGCTGGTGGCAGCAGTTCCTCCACAACCAGAGCGCCTTCATGATCAAGGTGGCCCTCCTGTTCGAACCCAATGTCGTGGTGATCGACGTCCCCTCGCTCATCCGGGGCCGCAGGAGGCGGGACTCGAGAATGATGGACTGATGCGCTCGAGCGAGCTCAAAGGTGTGTCTCCTTGGGGAGTCGCTCGAGGGCCTGGTCAAAGATCTGGCGGGCCAGCGCGAAAG
>JBOGWM010000322.1:0-6785 GCA_050693695.1 Actinomycetota bacterium | reverse complement strand
GCCTGGACGCGCAGGGCGGACTGACAGTGAGCAACAGCGGGCCTGCGCTGCCGGCCGACATCGCCGGGCGGCTGTTCCAGTCGATGGTGTCCGGACGCTCCGGCAGCGCGGGCGAGCCGCACCTCGGCCTCGGCCTGTACATCGTGCGGCTGATCGCCGAGTTCCACGGCGGCCAGGCGCGCGCCGCCAATCGCGAGGACGGCTCCGGGGTCGTGTTGCGCGTCGACTGCCCCGTCGGCTAACCGCCGCTGGCAGCTTTCTCGGTTTGACGGAAAATTGTTCTGACCCCTTTTTGTTCCAGCGCCTGGCGCAGGTAGCGCCCGGTGTGGCTCGCCTTGTTGGCGGCGATCTGCTCCGGGGTGCCCTCGGCCACGATGCGGCCGCCGCCGTCGCCGCCCTCGGGACCGAGGTCGACGATCCAGTCGGCGGTCTTGATCACGTCCAGGTTGTGCTCGATCACCACTACGGTATTGCCGGCGTCGCGCAGCCGGTGCAGCACGTTGAGCAGCAGCTGGATGTCGTGGAAGTGCAGCCCGGTGGTCGGCTCGTCGAGGATGTAGAGGGTGCGCCCGGTGGCCCGCTTGGCCAGCTCCGAGGCGAGCTTGACCCGCTGGGCCTCCCCGCCGGAAAGGGTGGGGGCGGGCTGGCCGAGGCGGACGTAGCCGAGCCCCACATCGTGGAGGGTCTGGAGGTGGCGGGCGATGGGCGGGATGGGCCGGAAGAGCTCGAGGGCCTCCTCCACGCTCATCTCGAGCACCTCCGAGATGGTGCGCCCCTTGTAGCTCACCTCCAGGGTCTCCCGGTTGTACCGACGCCCCTTGCAGATCTCGCAGGTCACGTACATGTCCGGGAGGAAGTACATCTCGATCTTGATCTGGCCGTCGCCCTGGCAGTGCTCGCACCGCCCCCCCCGGACGTTGAAGGAGAACCTCCCGGGCCGGTACCCTCGAATGCGGGCCTCTCCGGTCTGGGCGAACAGACCCCGGATGTGGTTGAACACCCCCGTGTAGGTGGCCGGGTTGGAGCGGGGGGTCCGCCCGATAGGAGACTGATCGATGTCGATCACCTTGTCGATGTGCTCAAGCCCCTCGATCCTGCGATGCCGGCCGGGGAGCTGCTTGGCGGTGCGGATCAGATGGCGGTGCACGCCGCGGTGAAGGATCTCGTTGACCAGCGTCGACTTGCCCGATCCGGAGACGCCGCTGACGCAGACGAACAGTCCCAGCGGGAAGGCCACGTCGATGTCCTTCAGATTGTGCTCGCGAGCCCCCCGAACCACCAGCCAGCGTCCCTGCGGCTGCCGCCTGGCGGCGGGCCTGCGAATCGACTTGCGGCCCGCCAGGTAGGCTCCGGTCAGCGAACCGGGGTGCTCCAGAAGCCCCGGGACCGGACCGGAGTAGACCACCCGGCCTCCGTGCTCGCCCGCCCCGGGGCCGATATCCACCACATGGTCCGCGCTGGCGATGGTCTCCTTGTCGTGCTCGACCACGATGAGGGTGTTGCCCAGGTCTCGCAGGCGCACCAGGGTGTCGATCAGGCGCCGGTTGTCCCGGGGATGCAGGCCGATCGAGGGCTCGTCGAGGATGTAGAGGACCCCCACCAGCCCACTCCCGATCTGGGTGGCGAGCCGTATCCGCTGCGCCTCCCCCCCGGCCAGGGTGCCGGCGCCCCGGTCGAGGGCCAGGTAGTCGAGCCCCACGTCGACTAGGAATCCCAGCCGGGCGCTGATCTCCTTCAACACCCGGTGGGCGATGGCAAGCTCGCGCTCGCTGAGGGTGAGGGAGGCCAGGAACTTCTCCGCCTGCACCACCGAGGTGCGGCACAGCTCCCAGATGTTCGCCCCTCCCACCGTGACCGCCAGCGACTCGGGGCGCAGCCGGGCCCCCTTGCAGGCCGGGCAGGGCACCTCCCGGAAGTACTGCTCGATCCGCTCCCGGGTGGAGTCGGACTCCGCCTCCTGGCGCCGGCGCTCCAGCCAGGGAACCACTCCCTCGTAGGTCGTGTGGTACTGGCGCAGGCGCCCGTAGCGGTTGCGATAGCGGATGAAGACCTGGGTGCCGCCCGTCCCGTAGAGGACGACCTCCCGCTGTGCATCGGTCAGCTCCTTCCAGGGGGTGACGGTCGCGAAGCCGTAACTTTCGGCCACCGCCTCCAGCATCCGGTAGAAGTACTCCAGGCGGATGCTGGCCCAGGGGTGGATGGCGCCCTCCGCGATGGTGAGATCGGGATTCGGCGCCACCAGATCGGGATCGGCCTCCAGGTGGGTTCCGATGCCGTCGCAGCGGGGGCAGGCGCCGTAGGGAGTGTTGAACGAGAAGTTGCGCGGAGCCAGCTCCTCGAAGGAGATGCCGCAGTCCAGGCACGCGGCGTGCCGGGAGAACAGCATGGTCTCCCCCGCGTCCACCAGCTCGATCCCGGCCATGCCGTCGGCCAGCCCGACGGCGGTCTCGATGGAGTCCGTGAGGCGGCGACGGATCCCCCCCTTGGCGACGAGGCGATCCACGACCACCTCGATGTCGTGCTTGTGGTAGCGGTCGAGGCGGATGCTCTCGGACAGGTCCATCACCTTGCCGTCCACCCTGGCCCGGGCGAACCCCTGGCGTCCGAGGTCCTCCAGCAACTTCTCGTACTCGCCCTTCTTGCCTCGCACCACCGGGGCCAGCACCTGGAACCTCGTCCCCGGCTCCAGGCCGAGCACCTGGTCCACGATCTGCTCGGGGGACTGCGGGGCGATGGGCCGGCCGCAACGGTGGCAGTGGGGCTTCCCGATCCGGGCGTAGAGCAGCCGCAGGTAGTCGTAGACCTCGGTGATCGTGCCGACCGTGGATCGGGGATTGCGCGAGGCCGACTTCTGATCGATGGAGATCGCCGGAGACAGTCCCTCGATGAAGTCGACGTCCGGCTTCTCCATCTGCCCCAGGAACTGGCGGGCATAGGCGGAGAGGCTCTCCACGTACCGGCGCTGGCCCTCGGCGTAAATGGTGTCGAAGGCGAGTGAAGACTTCCCCGACCCCGAGATGCCCGTGAACACGATCAGAGCATCACGCGGCAGCTCCAGGTGGACGTCCTTGAGATTGTGCTCGCGAGCCCCCCGGATGACGATCTTCGTCGCCGCGCCCGTCCCGACGCCTCTCCCCTCCATGGGCGCAATTGTGCCTCACTTTGATTTCGGGGTTCACATCTTCCGGCGTATGCAGCTCGGTGACCGGCGCTTTCCATATTGCCAGATCCGGCTATAAAGCGGCAATAGTCACTCTTCTAATATTTTCGATCAGGCCGGACAGAGAACAGAGACCTGCTGATCCGGCCTGCAGTGGCCAATCAGCGGGAGGTGGGCGGCCATGGATGAGGAACTGGCAGCCAGGGTGACCGAGGCGGTGCGTCGGTACGGTTCCAACTCGGCGCGTATCTGGACGGTGAACGAGATCAATGAGGTGACGACTGTCGCCGGCGACATCGGCCGTCTCGCCGTCTCCGTCCTCGGTCCCGAGCTCGAGGAGCTCGAGCGCCTGCGGGAGACCGTGCGGGGAGGAGTGGGGTGCGTTCCCGGGCAGGCCAAGACCGCCGGCCCCGGGGCCTCGTTGGGCGAGGACGCCGAGGAGGAGCTCGGTTTCCTCGAGCTTCCCCCGCTCGTGGGGAGCTGCACGAGCTGCACGATGGGAATCTCCGTCTTCGCCGCGGCGATCGATGAGGACGGCGCTTGGTCCTGCCCGGATTGCGCGGGGGTGGCCCCCGGGCCGAGGCCCGGCGCGAAGTCCCGGAGAGCCCCGGAAGCCAGCGGGCAGATGTTGGCGAAGGGGGATCATCGGACGGGGAGCCTCACGGATGGACGCAAGTCGAGGCCGGATTGCTCGAGGAGCCAGAGCACCGGCTCGGTGACCGCCCCTTCGATCGAAGGGGCGGTCGCGGCCCGCCGGGCGCTGAGGCGGAAGTAGGAGACCTCGCCGAGGTCGTGCTCCATGCTCCGGATGAGATTGCCGAGGCCATTGGCGTGGATCCAGGATCGAATCTCGCCGCCGTCAGCCGGTAGCGGCTTCGGCAAGCGCAGTTGCTCGAGCGCGTCGGCCTTCGAGACCACGACCGCCAGGCGTTTCTGGGCCAGGCCCTGGGTCATGGCTCGGAGGTTGCCGATCAGACGATGATAGGCGGACTCGGGATCCTCCATCGAGGGTCGAGCGGCTGCCGTGACGTGCTGATTCGCCGACCCCAGCCCGGCCACGAACAGAGGGATCGAGAACGGGTCGAGCACGAAGAGCAGGCCCGCGGCGTGGCGGAGGTAGAGCTGCTGGCCGAGCAGGTCGCTTGACTGATAGTACTCACCGGCGGGGTCATAGAGATAGAGGAGCCGGGTTGGACCTCCCGGAGAGCCGACGTAGACCATGAAGGCCCGGGGGAGCTGCACCACGGTCTTGCGCAGGTCGCTTCCCAGAGAGAGCAGCGCCTTGGCCTGCTGATACTCGCGCCGGTCGGACTCGGTTGCGAACGAGAAGGTGACGAGGCTCTGGTTGGAGAGCCTCTCCAGGGTCATCACGATCGACATCATGAGCATCGTCTTGCCGGCCGAGGGACCGCCGACTACCGGGACGTGGACCGCTCTCGCCGAGCCGCTGCGATCGGGAAGCGGACGATCGCATGCCGGGCAGAACCCGACGATCTCGTGGCGGCCCAGGATGAAGAGCGTCGGTAGCGAGGACCCGCAGGCGCAGGTTCGACGGAAAATGCCATAGACGCCCGGCAGCAGCTTCCGGTGCCGGCGACGGCAGGAACCGTTCCTGCACTCGTAGATCGGGAGCGGGACCCGCTGATAGCAGCCGGGGTGGGGGCAGGTGATGCGAATCCTGCGGATCAACAGCCGGACCGCCTCGAGGCCCCGCAGGACGATCGCCAACGCCACGCAGACCGCAGCGGCTGCGGTCACGATCCCGAGGTGGACGATGCCGAGCGCCAGGTACATGAAGAAGGCGACCGCGATCGAGGCCAGCACGCCGACCGAGAAGACGAGGCCGAAGGGGACGGCGCTGGCGACCAGCACCCGGTTGGCGACCGGGTCGTTGAACAGCCTGTTGAAGGCAGGCCAGGGGCTTGCGTCCCTCTTCCCGGTGAGAAGCCAGAGAGCGAAGCCGCGGATGTGGTCTCCACGAATCACCTGCTCGTTGATTCGAAGGCTCTCGCCGAGGATGGCGCGGTAGTCGGCGAATGCCTGGCCGAAGAAGTACTGGCGGAGGGCAGGTTCCCCTGCAGCGCCCGGCGCCGGCCGCCGTTGGGCGAAGCCCGCGGCGGAGGCCCGCAGTCGCCCCCGGATCAGGCTGGAAGCCGCCACCCCGTAATTGACCAGGAAGAGGAGGCCGACGGTGAGCGCCACCAGGGGAACCACGACGAATGCCGCCCGGTAAGCGAGCCACCAGCTCACCGCAACGACGCCCAGTGGCAGCAGCGCCACGACCAGCGCCACGAGCATCCTGAGGATGAGCCGGGAGATCATGGGGTCATGACCGATGCCTTCGATGCCGGTTGTCAGCCTCCAGCCGTCGCCGGAGCCGACCCAGAACGCTCGTGGGGAGGTACTTGTCTCGCCACTTGCTCCACACCGGAACCCATGAGGCATCGATGGGGATCAGCGCCAACGCCACCTCGTCGAGCTGATCCCTTGACCACGTCCTCAACGCCTGGGGGAGTCTCGACTGCAGCAGCGGGGCCCCCCTGTCCCCACGACCTCGGTCGAGGTGCTCCCAGGCGACGAAGGCGCCTGCCACCTCCCTCGGACCGCAGGCCTTTCGGTCGGCGAGCAGCCCGACCATCTCGGTCGGATAGGTCTGCTGTGTCGCTCGTCCCCTCGGCGGCCACAGCGGGCGGAGCACTTCCGCATGCGACATGGGGGCCACGCTGATCAACCAGC
Source organism: Actinomycetota bacterium (assembly GCA_050693695.1). Classification (GTDB taxonomy): domain Bacteria; phylum Actinomycetota; class CADDZG01; order JAHWKV01; family JAOPZY01; genus JBOGWM01. The sequence goes on along the minus strand of JBOGWM010000322.1, from coordinate 889 downwards.
GGCACAGCCCGCGGATCAGCCAGCGGTGGACGGGCTCCGGGAGCCCATCGGCGCCGGCGAACAGTCGAGTGGCCAGCTCGGTTGCGGGCTGGTCGGGTCGACCTCGCCAGAAGAGATCGCCGTGACGGAGCGTGTCGAGCAACGCTCGATGCTCCGAGGTCAGGGAGTCCGAGCAGGGATGCTCCGCCAGGGAGGTTGCCAGCCGCACCGCGTGCCCGTCTATGCACGGAGCCGCTGCGATGCAGCTCATCAGCAGATGGGGCACGCTCGTGCCGCCGAGGTCGTGAGGGAGCACCTGGAGAAGCCCCACGCCCTCCTCGGCGGAGGGTAGAGTGCCGGCCCACAGCAGTGAGACCAGCTCGTCCACGCCGGGGCCGGCCGCGGTTGCCTCCGCCTCCCTCGCGGGGAGGAGCCGGTCGAGAACCTCGAGACGGCGACCCGGGTGGCTTCTCGCCCGGGCGATCAGAGCCGCGGCGGCCAATCGGGGGAACCTTTGGGGATCCAGGTCTTCGACCCAGCGCGACCGCGGCTCTCTCAGCCGGTCCACGAGGATGCCGAGATCCCCCAGCCTCCCCATCCGATCCAGAAAGTCCAGAGCGCCTTCCCAGGCCCGCGCCCCCGCCGGCGTCGCCCGGGCGCGCTCGATGCTCTCATCGGGACCGGTGAGCACGGCGGGGCCGAGCACCTCGATCCCGAGACGCCGAAGTGCCTCGTCGCTCGGCCGGATGTCCAGGCTCGCGATGAGCGCCAGAGCGACCGCTGCGCCCCGGACGTCCCCGATCCCGGCAAGGCAGGTTTCCATTTGCTCCGCCAGCCACACCCTGATCTCCTCCGGGAGCGGTCCCGGCAGCCACGCGTCGGCGCCGACGCTCCACAGCTCGGGGTCGGC
>JBOGWM010000321.1:0-2857 GCA_050693695.1 Actinomycetota bacterium | reverse complement strand
GACCCACAGCTGTCGTCGTGGGTGGTGGCCGCCAGGGATGAGGAGCGGCGGCGTCTGGGCCGGGATCTCCACGACGGACTGCAACAGGACCTGGTGGTGCTGCGCATGCGGCTGGGACTGCTCGGGGAGGGAGCAGGCGATGACCGAGAGGCGGAGGAGGCGCGCCGGCAGCTGGCAGAGGAGGTGGATCAGATCATCCAACGCCTGCGGGAGCTTGCCCACACGGTCTTTCCTCCGACCCTGATCGACCGAGGACTCACAGCGGCTCTCGGCAGCCACCTGACAAAAATCCCGGTCCTGACCAAGCTGGCCAGCGACCCGGATCCCCTCCCCCGGCTGGTGCCCGAGATCGAGAGCAGCGCCTATTTCGTTGCTCTGGAGGCCGTCACCAACGCGCTGAAGCATGCCGAGGCCTCCCGGCTGGAGGTATCGATGCGACTCGCCGCCGGGGTGTTGGAGGTTCGGGTGACCGACGATGGCCGCGGTTTTGAGATCCGCGATCTCCGGGAGCGAAGGGGCGGCGGGATGGGGAACATGTCCGAGCGCGTGCATGCTCTGGGCGGAGTTCTGGGTGTCCGCTCCGAACCTGGCTTCGGCACGGTGATCCGAGCGCAGTTCCCCGCCAAGGAAGCGGACCGGTAAAGGGCCCATTTCGCGCGGTATCTCGATCCGCTATCGGCTTATCGTTTCCCCTCGATGCCTTTCAGGATCGGGTAGGGATTGACCGGCCCCACCCCGAGAAGATGAGTCTCGAAGTGGAGGTGGGGAGGAGCCCGGCTGGCATTGCCGGTGTTGCCCAAGGACCCGGGAGGCGGCTTGCTCGCTCACCCGAAGTCTCTACCGACCGGCGAACCAGGCCACGGTGGCGCCGAGCCCCTCCTCGAAGCCCACCCGTGGCTCATATCCGAGATCTTCTCGAGCGGCCGCGATGTTGGCCTGAGTATGCCGGACATCGCCGGGACGCCGATCGGTATGAGTCCAGCGGGGCCGGATTCCGAGGATCTTCCCCAGGATCTCCAACAGCTCGATGAGGGAGTGGGCGGCGCCTGCCGCGATGTTGTAGACCTTCCCGTTGCAGGCGAAAGCGGAAGCCCCGGCCGCGGCCACATTCGCGCTCACAACGTCGTCGATGAAGGTGAAGTCCCGGCTCTGGCGCCCGTCGCCGTGGACCACCGCAGCCTCACCGGAGCGGATGGCATGGAGAAAGAGCGGGATCACGGCCGCGTAGGCCGAGTCGGGGCGCTGCCTCGGTCCGTAGACGTTGAAATACCGCAGGGACACCGTTTCCAGGCCGTAGAGCTCCGTGAAGATCCGGCAGTAATGCTCGCCTCCGAGCTTGCTCACGGCATACGGTGAACGAGGCAGGGCGGGGGTCGACTCCGGGGTCGGGAGGGTGGTTGTTCCTCCATAGACGCTACTGGAGGAGGCGCAGACCACGCGCCGCACGCCGGCCTCTCGTGCCGCCTCCAGTACGGTCAAGGTGCCATGGGTGTTGGCGGTGTCCGTGGCCAGAGGATGCTCCACGGACCGCTGGACCGCCCGATGGGCGGCCTGGTGAAAGACAACCTCCACCCCCTCCACCGCCTTGCGAACCGCCGGGAGATCGGTGACGTCGGCCTCGATCACCTCGACTGTCGGGTTGAGATTCTCCCAGTATCCGGTCGAGAAGTCGTCGAGGATGCGGACAGCATGGCCGTCCAGGATCAGCCGATCGGCGAGATTGGATCCGATAAAGCCAGCCCCTCCAGTTACCAGGACATGCATGGGCGGGACTCCTTTACAGATAGATGATTGACATGCCAGAGCTAGGCCGTGCTCGCCGATGGGACGGGGAACGCGGAGGGCGGGGGGGCCGGCGCGAAGTCTACGAGCGCCTGGATGGCCTTCGCCCGCCGCCGAAAGCACTGACGGCGGGAGATGCGCAGCTCCCGGGCGATCTCTTCCACGTGTGCCTGGCGGACGTACCAGAGATAGAGAATTCGGCGATCTCGCTCGGTCAGGTACCGCATCCGGCGGGAAAGCTCGGTCCGGGCCTCCAGCGTCTCGAGAAGTCCGGGATGGATGCCGTCGGAGACGTCGCTTCCACGCCGTGCGGCTCCCACCGCAAGCACGGAGGTCGAGGCGGGCTGCCACCAGTCGGCATAGGTGCTGAGACAGTAGATGACCTCCCCGGGCGATCGCAGCATGAGTGTCTACACCTCCTCGGATGCAGCCGTTGGGACCCCGGGCCTCCGCCACATGGCTTTCCCGAGATCAGAAAACAGGTAAGCCCCGAACGCCCTTTCCGTTCCGCCGCAGCCGCCGACAACGTGCCCGCTGCAGGGTCAACTCCATCGGGAAAGCTCTCCTGATGACCCGGACACTCGGGTCGTTAGAGGGCCCATCCGTGATTGAAACGTACTGATCGAGGAGAGTCCCGTACCGGCGGGGCTCGGCAGCACGCGCGCCGCCTGCACCACTGGCCCACCGCCGGGCATCGGCCTTCAGATATTCGATCGGATCCACGGATCGCCCCTTTCCAGCCCCGAAGCGAGGGCCAGGCTGACGGCTGCGGTCTGGTTGGAGACTCCGAGCTTGGCAAAGATCCGGGTCTTGTGCTGCTCGACGGTCTTCGGGCTGATTCCCAGGTAGCGAGCCACCTGCTTGCCGGCCAGCCCCCGGGAAACGAGCTCCAGAACCTCCCCCTCTCGCTGCGTGAGCGTGCGAGGAGGATCCGAACCGGTCGAGCACCCGGGATCGATGGCCCAGGCGAGCGAGGACACCGGCACCCGGGTCGAGATGCACGGAGCCTGGCATTCCGGTCCCCCTTCCCCCAGCAACACCACCCGCACACCCCTGCGCTGGAGCCGTCCGGCGG
>JBOGWM010000320.1:0-3682 GCA_050693695.1 Actinomycetota bacterium | reverse complement strand
GAGCGCATCCTGCGCCAGGTCCTCGGCGACACCTACGTCGCCCACCATCCGCGCCAGACTCGCGATCAGCCTGGCGGATTCGATCCGCCAGACCGCGTCGATCGCGCGATGGGTATCGGGAGCCGTCACGGCTCCCAATCACGCCACCTTCACCCCTTGGTGCAAGCCTGCCCTGAGCCCATTCGCTTCGCTCAGGGTACTCCGCGAAGGGGCCTGCCCTGAGCGGGCTACCGCTTCGCGCCCACCTCCGCCCGACGGCGCTTCTCGCTCTCCCCGGGCCCGGCCGTTGCCTCGGCCTCGAAGGCCGGCGCGTCGTGCATCAGGCGAATCTCGCTCTCACCCTCGCCCACCACTTCGAGGAAGCGCTTGGTCAGCTCGATCGCGTGTTCCTTCGACTTCGCCTCGATGATCGCATAGCCGGCGATCAGCTCCTTCGTCTCGGCGAAGGGTCCATCCACGACGGTGAACTTGCCATCGGAGATGGTGACCCGGACGCCCTTCGAGCTCGGCTGAAGCCCGTCGGTCGCGATCAGCACGCCGGCCCGCGCCATCTCCTCGATCAGGCGGCCCATGTTGGCCGTCTCCTCCTGGGTCGGGGGAGCATCCGACTCCTTGCCGGGCTTGTAGAGCGTCATGAATCGCATCGTTGTTTCTCCGTTTAGTTTTTGGAATTACTTCTTCGTCGCGAGACCCATCTCGCGAAAGCGCTCGATCGACTCGGTGGGAGCAAAGTCCTCCAGCTCGAACAGCTGGCGAATCTCGATCTCCCCATCCGCGTCGCCCTGGGGCGAGGGGAACCGCTTGGCCCATTCGATCCCCTCTTCCCTCGACTTCACCTGGATGATCGTGTAGCCGGCGATGAGCTCCTTCGATTCGGTGAAGGGTCCGTCGACGAAGGTGGCCTTCCCCTTGGAGAACTTGATCCGCGCGCCCTTCGAGGTGGGCTGGAGCCCGGAGGCATCGAGCAGCACGCCCGCCTTCGCCAGCTCCTCGTGGTACGCCGCCATGGGGGCAAGGAGCTTCTCGTCCGGCATGGCGCCCGCCTCGGAATCCTTGGTCGCTTTGACCATGATCATGAATCGCATCGTCGTGTGTCCCTGTGGTTTCGTGGTTGAGCGCCGCGACTACCGCTTCGCGGCGATCTGCGCCCGCAGCTGCGCCTCTTGTTCCCTCAGCTCGGGCGTCAGCGCGGGGCCGAAGTCCTCCGCCTCGAACACCTGGCGAATCTCGATCTCCGATTCCTCGCCGGGGGGATTGGGGGCGCGCTTGACCCACTCGATCGCCTCTTCCTTCGACTTCACCTGGATCAGCCAGAAGCCGGCGATCAGCTCCTTCGCCTTGGTGAACGGCCCGTCGATCACGGTGCGCTTCTTCCCTGAGAACCTGACCCGTGCTCCCTTCGAGCTGGGGTGAAGCCCCTCGCCGGCGAGCAGCACGCCGGCCTTCGCCAGCTCCTCGTTGTACTTGCCCATCTCCGTCAGCAGCTCCTTGCTGGGGAGAACGCCCGCCTCCGTGTTCTTGTCGGCCTTGACGATCACCATGAATCGCATCCTCGTGCCTCCTCTCTTCCCTTCGAGCCCGGGCTCCGGGCTTCCGACCGGATGAGGGACCCTGGCTCTACTCTCACGTCGAACGAGGGTCGGCGAAATCGACACGCCGAATTAAAATTCTTTCCCGGCGCCGCCCGGGCTACGTCAGCCTCCGGCCAGTCGGGCTCGGCTGGTGTGGCCTGCGCGATCTTGAATAGCCGGGAGGTCGGCGGTGGAGAAGACGGGTCATTGAGACGGGCCTGCCGAGATGTAGAACTGCCCAAAATATTCATTCTCGATGTCGCCGACGGTCTCGCGGATCTCCACCCGATCAAAGGCCATCCCGGTCGTAGCCCCGGCGAAGGTGGCCGTGTCATTGGGGGCATTGAACGAGAATTCGTGAACCACGGTCGATTCCCGTAGAAGCGTCACCTGGAACGTGGAGTCGACGAATGGCCTGTTGCCGTTAAAGTCATTCTGAGGTTCAACGAAGTCGGAACCGACTGCTCGCACTGGTGCCCCAAAGGCCACATTGAGATCTTCTCGTGCGTCGATTGCGATGTCAGCACCCGTGAGCCGTGCGGTCCAATCCTTGTTTGGGATGTTGCTGGAATCTTCCGTGCCCACGTGGAGACCCTTGGCATTGGGGCCCAGTGAAAAGGTCGCAGCTCCCAGAGATATCGGAGTTGTGACCCGGCCGAGGTTGGGGAGAGGCCCAGTCGCGCTTATCGCACCGGTCGCGTCGAGGAAGGCCTTCTTGTCTCGATAGACGACCGTCTCCGGTGTCTTTGTGGGTTCTGGGGCCGGTCCGGCCCTCTGCGATGGAGTTGGCCGAGGTTCGGGGGAGGCCGCTCGCCGGGGAGAGCTCCCCGGCGACGCCGCCGGAAACACGAGCGGCCTGACCGCCTCGTAAGTGGGCACGCTCCCGAAGACGGCGAGGTAGCGGCTGCCGTACGCTCCGGTCTCCAAAGCGGGCAGCAGGAAGGCTCGAAGCGCCGCCTCGAACCGGCGGTCCTTGCCCTCCACCGAGAGCGACCAGGCGCGCTCCTGCTCGTCTCCGAAGAACGGGATGGATCGAGCGCCGGAGATCTGACCGGCGGAGACGATCACGTCGGCCTCGTCCGAAGCGAGGACGCCCGCGGCCCGGGATGGGGGCAGCGACGAGGTCCGCACCGGCACTTTCCACTGCTGCTCGACGAATCTGAAGAAGCTCTCGACGAAGGCCAGGGTCTTCGGGCTCGCTCCCTGCTCGATCCCCACCCGCAGCACGCGCTGCCGCTGGATGCGGGTGAGCACCGCCGAGCCCTCCGGCCGGGGGAAGCCGAAATCGGGGGCGGGCATGGCCGACTCCATCCGGGCCAGCGCCTCTTTCCCGAAGGGTCGAGGCCGCCGGGATCGGAGGCCTCCGGACGGCGGGCCGCCTCGCCCTCGGGAACCACCACCTGAGTGCCCGGTCCGGCCAGCCGGGCCTGGCCCTTGCCGTCGGCCGAGCGCACCTGCACGAAGCCCCGATCCACCCACACCACGACCTGCTGCGTGCTGACCGCCACCGCGAAGATCGGGTCACGGACTTCGATCCTGGCACTCCCGGCGGTGAGCTCGAGGGTGTCAGTGGCCCCGGGAGCGGTGGCGCACAGCGTGGTGCCGCGCTGAAAGCCGAGGAGCTGGTGCCGCGCCGGCATTCCCCGCCCATCTCCCGCAATCTTTGATCGACCCCGCCGTCATCGCGGATCACGACTGGCATGCCCTCTGCGAGGTCGACGTCCTCACCGACCACTGGGACCGTCCCGGCTGGAGGCCCGGCCGGCGCTCCTATCACTGGTTCATAACCCTCGCCGATCAGCCCGCCCTGATCGATCTCGCGCGGCGTTGCCAGCAGGCCCTCGCAGCGCTCCAGCTCGATCCGGTACCGCCCGAGGCCCTGCACCTGACCCTCTGCCGGGTCGCGTTCACCGACCAGATCACCGCCACCCAGGCGCGATCGGTCGCCGAGGCCGCCCGCCGGCGCGCCGACGGTCTTTCCCCGTTGCGGCTCGGTGTCGGACCGCTCGCCGGCTCCCGAGGCGCCATCCGGTTCACCGTCAGCCCCTGGGCGCCCCTGATGGAGCTCCACACCAGGCTCACCGAAGCAACCACGGCCGTGCTCGCCACCG
>JBOGWM010000319.1:0-11932 GCA_050693695.1 Actinomycetota bacterium | reverse complement strand
CTTGGCCTCCCCCGGCCCCCTCCCAAGACCGGGCCTCGCCGACCGACGCTATCAGGACCGGCATAGCCGGCTCTCTTCAACTCAAGTCCGATCCGGCGCCGGCGCCGGATTTCCCGAGCCAAGGTGTGCCATCATCGAGATCGTGAATCCTCCTCGCCGTCGGAGGTTCTGGCGCCCCCTGGGGGCGATTCTGGCTGCGCTCGGGTTCCTCGTGGTCACGGCCGGGCCTGCGGGGGCCCACAGTCTGGGTTCCCAGTTCCTTTCGATCTTCGACTCGATCTCCCCGCCGGTGGACGGGGTCCGGATAACGCTGCAATCGACGGCAAGCGCCCCATATGTCACCGTCCGGGTCGGGGAGGGCCACGTCGTCGAGATCCCGGGTCTGGAAGGGGAGCCTCTCGCTCGCATCGGCGCCGGGGGGGCGTTCGTCAACCGGCGCTCGCCGAGCCTGTATCTCACCGAGGATCCGGACCAAAAGCCGCCCCGCCGCCGCGGGCAGGGCGCCGGCCCGGCGGACTGGAAGCGGGTCGCTTCCGAATCTGTCTTCAGCTACTTCGATCCGAGGGCCGAGTGGCCCCATACCGGGCCTGGCGAAGATGTCCGGCGCCTGGGGAGGCGAACCACGATCTTCCGCTGGGAGATTCCGGTCCTCTACGATGGGCAGACCCTCGCCTTGAAAGGACACGTGGACTGGGTCCCGGCTCCGCTCAATGTCCAGCTCTTCGTTCTGCCTGTTCCCCTGCTCTTCGTGGCTCTGTGGTGGCTCGAGCCCAGGATCAAGCCCTTCGTGCGACCCATTGGGCGAGCCCTCGTGCCTCTGGTGGTTGCGGCCCTCACCATCGAGGGGGTCCGGGTGCTCTTCGAGGTGGACGCGGCGGATCGGGCCCTTTCACGCCTGGCTCCCCTCACCCTCCTGCCCGGGTTGATCATGGTGGGTCTCGCGGCCCGCCTGCTCTGGCGAGGGGATCGACGCGGGTACCGGGCGGCGCTCGCCTTCGGCGCTTACCTCCTGGTCTTCGGGCTCCTGCGCTCGGGATTTCCGCCGGTCGGCCCGGGGTCCGGGGAGTGGCTTCGCCGCATCGAGCTGGGGTTCGGAAGCCTGGTCCTGCTCGGCGGGGTTCTCCTGGTCTTCATCACGCGAAGCGCTCGCCCGCAGGCAGGTTAGGTTCTCCCGGTCCGGTGGTTTTCTCCTTGACACATCTCGTGCAATCCTGGACCATGGAACGAGTATCTACGAACCGATAAGCGGCGGTTTGCGCGGTATCTTCCTGTTTGGGAGGAATCCGACGAGGGCCTGTCACCGATAATGGCTCCACTGGCGAGGCTGCTCATGGGCGCAAGATGAGTCGGATGGAAATCTCAGTCGAGCAGCGGAGCCCCCTGCGGGGCTCGATATCGTGACCTCACCTCCGCACATGTCGGACATGATCCCCGCCCACATAGCCGACGTCGGCGCAGACCTGCCACCGGCCCTCCTCGTCGCGGCGCCGATCCTCGTGTTCCTGCTCGCCTACTGGTTGGTCCGGAGGCTCGGTCCCGGGCGGGCCGGCGGCCAAGGGGTGAGCCGAGCCGGGGCTCCCGGCCCTCCCTCTCACGGCGGCCACCCGGCCGGCGACCGTCGAGGTGGGGGGGAGTGGTTGGCCTCGTCGGTCCGCAAGGGGAGGGCCGGCTTTGCGGTGCTCGGGAGGGGCTGGAGGTCGTGGGTGGGGAGCCCTGCCCGGATCAAGCTTCCCGTGGCAGTCGCGGCGATCGCCGGCGTCTTATCGATCAGCGTCCTGCGATTCCTCGGGGTTGGAGGTGAGCGGGACCACGTCGACGACCATCGGGTCTTCGCAGCACAGGGCTGCATCGGGCTTTCGATCGCGGCCTCCCCCGACAAGGATGATCTGCTGGCCCAGATGGCCGCCGGCTACGAGAAGACCAGGCCGGCTGTGAGGGGCCGGTGCGTGGATGTGACGCTCAGCTCGAAGACCTCCGGCGTCGGCGCCGGCGCCCTGGCCCGGGGATGGGACGAAGCCGCGGACGGGCCCCGTCCCGACGTCTGGTCACCTGCGGCCACCTCCTGGGTCACCATCCTGCGCCAGCGGCTGGCGGAACGGGACGCGCCCAGCATCGTTCCCGACAAAGTGCCGCCCATCGCCACCAGCCCGCTCGTATTCGCGATGCCCCGGCCGATGGCCGAGGCGATGGGCTGGCCCGACAAGCCCATCGGTTGGTCGGATGTGCTCTCGCTCTCCCGGGATCCGGCCGGCTGGGGACGGCTCGGCCATCCCGAGTGGGGCCGCTTCCGTCTGGGCAAGACCGACGCCAATCTCTCCACCTCGGGACTGCACGCCACGATCGGAGCCTACTTCGCCGTCACCGGACGCTCCAGCGACCTATCCGAAGCCGACCTCGACAGCGTGGAGGTGAAGGACTTCGTGAGATCGGTCGAGGCCGCGGTGGTTCACTATGGGGAGAACACCCTGATCTTCCTCGAGAACCTGCGTAAGGCGGACGATCGAGGAGCCGGCCTCACCTACGTCTCCGCGGTGACGGTCGAGGAGAAGTCGGTCTGGGACTACAACCATGGGAACCCCGGCGGGGACCCCGCCGAGCTGGGGAAGCGCCCACCCCCCAAGACCCCGCTGGTCGCGGTCTATCCGAAAGACGGAACGTTGTTTCATGACCATCCTTACGTGGTGCTCGATACTCCCTGGGTGAACGAGGACAAACGAGCGGCCGCTCAGAGCTTCTTCGATTTCCTCATGTCCGCCAAGTCCCAGCAGCGCTTCCAGGCGCTCGCCTTCCGAGACGCCCGGGGCCGCCCGGGAAAACTCATCAAGGCGCCCGAGGGTCTGACCGCCTCGGAGCCGAAAGTGGTGCTCGCGCCCCCGGGGCCTGCGTTGCTCGACCGCATCCAGCGCTCGTGGACCGAGCTGCGAAAGCGGGCTCGGATCCTCATGGTGATCGACGTCTCGGGATCGATGGGTCAGCCCGTGCCGAATGCCGGGACGAGCAAAATGGAGCTCGTCAAGGACGCCGTCTCGAAGGCGTTGGATCAGTTCAGCGCCGAAGATGAGATGGGCCTTTGGATCTTCTCCTCCAACCTGGGCCCCGGAACGCCGTTCCTGGAGCTGGCCCCGGTCGCTCCGGTCGGCCAGCGCCTGCCCGAGCTTCGCCAGAAAATCACCTCGCTCGCCCCGCAGGGGGGCACCGCCCTCTACGCCACGACCCGGGCGGCGGTGCGAAAGATGCGAGAGGGTCTGGACCTGACCCGCATCAACGCGGTCGTGGTCCTGACCGACGGCCACAACGAATACCCTGCGGACACGGACCTGGATGGCCTCTTGAAGGAGCTGCCGTCCGAGGGAGAGGAGCAGGCGGTGCGGGTCTTTACCGTGGCCTACGGGGAGGACGCGGATTTTGCCACCCTCCAGCGGTTCGCGGAGGCATCCGAGGGGGCCGCTTACAACGCCGCCGATCCGGTGTCGATCAGCAAGATCCTCTCCAACGTCATCTCGAACTTCTGATGACCCCGCTCGAGGAGCTGCGCGACCCCTGGGGAATCCTGGTGGGGGTCCTGGCCGGCGTGGTCGCCTGGGCGCTGGAACTCGGCCCGGCGGTCTCCGTCGGGGTGGGGGTTGGGACCCTCCTGCTGAAGGCGATTGTGGCCACCCTCCTCGGCCGGCAGGGCAAGGAGGGCCTCCCTCCTCCCGCACCGGCAAGCTTCTCTGCCGGGGAGCGGTGGCTGGAGCGCGCTGAGAGCGCGGGCGGCACGGCCCTCGAGACGATGCACCGTCTTGCTTCTCAGGTCGACGCGGTCGATATCACGCTCGGCCAGGTGAACGCGGCTTTTCTTGCCGAGGAGGACAGACGCCTCGCCGTGGAGCTGGAGCAGGCGTCCGACCCCGAGGTCCGCTCCGAGATCGAGCGTTCCCTCGCTGCCGTGCAGGAGCAGCTTGCCCTGCGGGCCAAACTCGAGCAGGGCCGCCAGACGCTGATCGCCAGGATGGAGTCGGGAACCCTGGAGCTGGAGAGGCTGGTGGCGAGGCTGGCTCAGGCTCTGGTGGCCACCGGAGTGCCGGCCCCCCGTCCCGGACGCCCTCCGGGGGCGGCCCGCCGGATGTCCTCCGCACGCGGGCAGTCGCAGAGCGGGATGAATTGAGAAGGAGCGTCAGCGCCACCGCCACCGAGATCCCGCTCACGGCCAAGACCGAGACCAGGGCCATTGACCACACCTGCCTCAATTGGCCTTCTCCCCGGCGCGGCGCACCTACTTCCGGCAGCTCGCTCCCATGGCGTGATAACCGCCGTCGACGTGGAGGATCTCCCCGGTGATCGCTGAGGCCCAGTCCGAGAGCAGGAACGCCACCGTGCGTGCGACGGGCTTGGAGTCGCCCACGTCCCATCCGAGAGGCGCCCGCTCGGACCACGCCGAGGCCAGAAGGTTAAAGCCCGGGATGCTCTTGGCGGCCACCGTTCGAAGCGGTCCGGCCGAGACGCAGTTCACCCGGATCTGATGGCGACCCAGATCCCGCGCGAGGTATCGGGTGATGGCCTCCAGGCCGGCCTTGCTCACCCCCATCCAGTCGTAGACCGGCCAGGCGACCGAAGCATCGAAGTCGAGGCTCACGATCGAGCCTCCATGTTCGGACATCAGCGGCAGCATGGCGGCGGAGATGGCCTTGAGGGAGTAAGCACTGATTCGGAAAGCGCTCTGGACGCTGTCCCAGGAAGTCTGCAGGAAGGCGCCGCCCAGAGCGTCGGGAGGGGCGAAGGCAATCGCGTGCAGGAATCCATCCAGCCTGCCCCACCGAGCCGTCAGCTCCTTGGCCACCGCCTCGATCTGGGAGTCGTCATTGACATCCATCTCCATCACGTCGGGACGATCGGGGAGGCGGCGAGCACTGAGCTCGGTGACCGTCTTGGCCTTGCCGAAGCCCGTCAGCACGATCTCCGCCCCCTGCTCCTGGACGACCCGGGCGACGTTGAAGGCGATGCTCTGAGGAGAGAGCACTCCGGTGATCAAGAGCCGCTTACCGTCGAGAAGCACCATGGCGCAGTCTACGTGGTCACAGCCCCCGGGACCGAAGTATATTGGGGTCGGATGGATCAGAGCACTCCAGGGAAGCCCTATCGCCGGATCCTCTATCGTGGCGGCGAGGGGATGTGGTCCTTCATCCTGCACCGGGGAAGCGGCCTCTTCGTCCTGGGATTCCTGTTCCTGCACATCCTGGACACCTCCCTGATCGGATTGGGAGAAGAGCATTACAACCGTTTCGTGAACCTCTACAAGACACCGCTGTTCCGACCGTTGGAGGTCGTGCTGGTGGGTGCGCTGATCTACCACGCCCTCAACGGCATTCGGGTCATCCTGATCGATTTCTGGGATCGAGGCGTCCGTTATGAGCGCCAGCTCGCGCTGGCCCAGACCGGACTCTCGCTGGCGCTGTTCCTGCCTTCAGCCGCCATCATGCTGCGGCCCCTCCTCGGTGGATAGGTGGCAAGCGTCCAGGACGTTTACGAGAAACACTTCCCTTCCAGGGGCGGCTCCTCGAGCCGGGAGGTCTGGTCGTGGTTCTTCATGCGGATCTCGGGGCTTGCTCTGGTCCTTCTGGCCCTGGGCCACCTGGCGATCATGCATGTCCTGGGTGGCGGGGTGGATCGCATCGACTTCGATTTCGTCGCGGCGCGATGGCACGGGCTCTTCTGGCGCAGCTATGACTGGCTGCTGCTCGCCCTGGCCCTCCTCCACGGGGCGAACGGCACCCGGGTCGTGATCGAGGATTACGTGCGCCCGCACGGCTGGCGCCGGGGTCTCAAGGCCCTGCTCTACAGCGCGACCTTCCTCTTCTTGGGGCTGGGGACCCTGGTCATCGTCACCTTCAGCCCCGCCCGGATGTCCGGAAGATAGATCTTCTGGGAGCCAGGACTTTGGACATTGTGACAAGTGTCATACGAAGCCTCCAAGGCCGGAGTGGGTCGAAGAGGGCCGGGTATGCCGGCCCAACGGCGTCGGTGGGCGCCGGCCGGGTTTGGGGAGGGGCCCGGGGAGAGGGCCTGGCCTCCCCCCGTTAACATGTCGGCGACCTATCACCAGTTCGACTGTCTCATCGTGGGGGCGGGCGGGGCAGGGCTTCGAGCTGCTCTGGAAGCCTCCCGGCGGGCCAAGACCGCGGTGGTGACCAAGCTGTATCCCACTCGCTCGCACACGGGCGCGGCTCAAGGAGGCATGTGCGCCGCCCTGGCCAACGTCGAGGAGGACAACTGGGAATGGCACGCCTTCGACACCATCAAGGGCGGGGACTACCTCGTCGATCAGGACGCGGCCGAGATCATGTGCCGGGAGGCGGTCGACGCGGTGGTCGAGCTGGAGCACATGGGCCTCCCCTTCAACCGGACGCCGGAGGGCAAGATCGATCAGCGGCGCTTTGGCGGGCACACCCGCAATCACGGAGAGGCCCCGGTACGGCGGGCGTGCTACGCCGCTGACCGTACCGGTCACATGATCTTGCAGACGCTCTACCAGCAGTGCCTGAAGCACGGGGTGCAGTTCTTCAACGAGTGGAACGTCCTCGACCTCATCCAGCGCGCCCCTCCCGGCGCCGGCTGCGCGGGGGTGGTGGCCTACGAGCTGCGCAACGCCAGGCTGCACGTCTTGCACGCCAAGAGCGTGCTGTTCGCCACCGGGGGGTTCGGAAAGTTCTTCAAGATCACCTCCAACGCCCACACGCTGACCGGCGATGGGCCCGCCATGTGCTGGCGGCGGGGCATCCCTCTCGAGGACATGGAGTTCTTCCAGTTCCACCCCACCGGGATCTACGGTCTCGGGATCCTGTTATCCGAAGCCGCGCGGGGCGAGGGCGGGATCCTGCGAAACGGTGAGGGAGAACGGTTCATGGAGCGCTACGCCCCCACGATCAAGGACCTGGCGCCTCGGGACGTGGTCTCTCGCGCCATCCATCAGGAGATCGCCGAGGGCCGGGGCGTGAACGGGAAGGACTACGTCCACCTCGACTTGTCCCACCTCGATGCGTCGCTGATCGAGGCCAAGCTCCCGGATATCACCGAGTTCGCCCGGATCTACCTGGGAGTGGAGCCGACGACCGAGCCCGTGCCCATCCAGCCCACGGCCCATTACGCCATGGGCGGCATTCCCACCGACGTGTGGGGGCAGGCGGTCATCGACGAGCATCACACCGCCTTCCCCGGGCTCTACGCTGCGGGAGAGTGCGCCTGCGTGTCGGTGCACGGGGCGAACCGCCTCGGGACCAACTCCTTGCTCGATATCATCGTGTTCGGTCGACGGGGGGGGATCAAGATGGCGGAGTATGCCCTGGAGGTGGACCTCCCGCCCCTGCCCGACGCCCCTGAAACCCCGGCCGCCAAGATGCTGTCCGAGGTTCTGGAGCGAGCGGGAAGAGAGCGGGTGGCGCCGCTGCGCTCTCGCCTTCAGGAGGAGATGATGTTGCACTGCGGGGTGGTGCGCAGCGAGAGCTCCTTGACCAAGGTCCTCGATACGATCCTCGAAATCAAGGACCGATACGAGCGGGTAACGGTGGACGACAAGGGCTCCCTCTACAACACCGACCTGCTGGAAGCGATGGAATTCGGGTTCATGCTGGAGCTTGCCACCGCCACCGCCAGCGCCGCACGCGCCCGCACCGAGAGCCGAGGGGGTCACTACCGAGAGGATTTCCCCTTCCGAGACGATGGGAGCTGGCTGAAGCACTCGCTTGCCTTTCGCACGCCGGAGGGAGCGGTCGAGCTACGCTACAAGCCCGTTTCCATCACCAGCTATCCGCCCATGGAGCGCAAGTACTGAAGGGCGAGCACTATTGAGTCCCCCATCCGGAAAGGAGATGAGGTTGGAGATCGACAGCATCGTCACCGAGCGGCACCTTCTGAACCACTCTTTCTACCAGCGTTGGCAACAGGGCAAGGTTACGATGGAGGTCCTGAGAGAATACGCGATCCAGTACTACGCCTACGAATCCGCCTTTCCCTCCTACCTTGCCGCCGGCATCGCCCACCTGGAGGAGGGGCCGGCCCGAGTGGCCCTCGAGCAGAACCTGGCGGACGAGACGGGGAACCCGGCGCCGCACCCCGAGCTGTGGCTGCGCTTCACCGACGCTCTGGGGATCGCCCGCGAGGTTATCGAAGGCGCGCCACTGCTCGCGCGGACCTCCAACCTGGTCAACACGTATGACGCTCTCTGCCGGAAGGGTCCCGAGGAGGCGCTCGGCGCCCTCTACGCCTACGAAGCGCAGTTCTCGCAGATCGCCGAGACCAAGGCCGACGGGCTCCGGCGCTTTTACGGGATCACCGATGAGGGCGCCCTGGAGTTCTTCGAGGTTCATGCGGAAGTGGACGATGGGCATGCGGCTTCCCTTCGTATTGCCATGGCCAACTCGGAGCGAACCATCGAATCCGCCCACCTGGCCCTCGACGCCTGGTGGAGCATGCTGGACCAGTTCGAGACGATGTCCGACGCGCGCCGACATTGAAGGTCGCCCTGAAGGTCCAGCGATACGATCCCTCCGTTTCCGAGCGTCCCTGGTGGGGGACCTACGAGGCGGAGGCCGAGGAGAGCGCCCGGGTACTCGATGCTCTCCACTACATCAAGTGGCACATCGACGGATCGCTCGCCTTCCGGCGCTCCTGCGCCCACGGCGTCTGCGGGTCGGACGCGATGGCGATCAATGGCAAGAATCGCCTCGCCTGCAAGGTGCTCTGCCGGGATCTCGACCAGCCGATCACGGTGGAGCCGATCCAGGGCCTTCGGGTGGAAAAGGATCTCATCGTGGACATGGAGCCCTTCTTCGCCGGGTACCGGGCGGTGATGCCCTGGCTGATCAGGCAGGCTCCGGACCCGAAGCGAGAGCATCTTCAGCGACCGGAGGAGCGGGAACGCTACGACGACACCACCCGCTGCATCCTGTGTGCCGCCTGTACCACCTCTTGCCCGATCTTCTGGGGGGACCGGACGTATCTGGGACCCGCCGCGATCGTGAACGCCCATCGATTCATCTTCGACTCCCGCGACGACGCCGCACGAGAACGCCTGGAAGTCCTCGGCTCCCGGGAGGGAGCCTTCCGCTGCCGAACCACCTTTAACTGCACCGACGCCTGCCCGAGAGGGATCAAGGTCACCGAAGCCATCCAGGAGGTGAAGCGAGCCCTACTGAGGCGCCGGCTACATAAGAACAAGTAAGTGAGGCATCTAGATGACATGTAGATGCCTCTATGCTATGCTTCCCTCGTGGGGAATCCCTGTATCCATGACCTGGAACCCATGACGTGTGGCCACTGCCGGCCCCTCAGGTATGCCATAGCAGGGAGCAGAAACTACCCCTACGAGGAAGCTGTGCGGCTATGGGTACGCGCTCTTCGGCAGCACCCGGTGGGAAGGGTGGTCCTGGTCGCGAACGACGGCTACCCGGGACCGGACACATGGGCAGCAGACGAAGCCTGCAAGGTCGGCCTACCGCTGGACATACTTCCCCGCGAGAAGGGGTTATGCAAGGGCGGGGTGGCCAATGTGGACTGTCTTTTCACCTTTTGGGAAGGTAACACGAAAGGCACTCTTGGAGTAGTTCGTGCGGCCAAGCAACACGGTAAGCCCGTCTGGGCTCTCTAGAACCTTCTCCCGAATGTAATCCGAATCCCCGCCGACTAGGTCTTATCCCTTCGCGTAAAGGTTCCCTGAAAACGCAGAGGCCCGTCGGCAGGCGGGCCTCGCACCCAGCCGCCGAAGCGACCGGGAGGATACCCGTATGGTAGCGGACGCGGCGAACGAGCGAAAGCCTCAGTTGCCGACTTCCCGTTACCCCTAATCGACGTCGGTGCGAGCAGAAGCGGTTGGTTCACATGGGAGATCCAACACGCTGGAATGAAAGGGAAGGACTCGCGCTTTGGGGGGAACGCCGGCCCTGATGTCTCGGACCTGGCCCCGGGTCGGCAGCGCTCCGCCACGGCGGCGGATCTCGTGCAGATCCCGGCGGACCGGCGCCGGCGAGGGGCCCGCCCGACGTCTGACCAGCGCGCCACGCAGCCACATGGCCAGCCCACCGACTGCGACTGCGCCCAGGACAGGGAGCAGTTTAATCACCAGGTTGATCACCCGGTCGATGGCCTCAGCGAAAAGCCACAGGAACACGGTGCCGGCGAGGAGCATGATCCCGAATGCGACGGGCACGATGATCACCAGGCCGATGAACATTGGTCTCCTCTTGAGCTCCTGGCCAATAGTACGCTCCCGACCCTCGAGAAACCAGGCCCTGACGCCTCTTCGTCGGGATGCCCTGGCCTCTTTTCATCGGTTAGCTGATTGGTTATAATTAGCACTTTAGGGCTAAAGGCTAGCAAGGAGGGAAACATGAGTATCCCGCCGATGGGCGCGGGTGAGCCCGCGACCACGTCTTCAAGCGCTGCCAACGACAATTACCTGGGCCATCGCCTCGCCTTTGGTCCCGTGGATGAGAAACTCGCCGGGATTGCAACACCCAGGATGGTGGCGGCTTTCTTCAAAAAGGCGTTCCTCGTGTGGCTGATCACCCTGGCGGTCAGCCTGTTCCTCATCGCCTTCTTCTTTTTGATTGCCCGAGAGCGAGGTCTTGGAGCCGGACTGCGCATCAGCGGACTTCTCTATCTTCTTTCGTTCGCGGTCTTCTTCATCACCTTCCGTGCGCCTGCGTCAGGATGGTATTTCACGCTCGACGACAAAGCGGCCGCCGCCGAGTCAGCTTTTGCGCAGGTCTACACGGCCCTGCGTCGCCGGGAGTCCCCGGTGGAGACGAAGCCGGTGCAGATCAAGGGCGGCTTTGACCGGAGTCCACGCAACTACCTTCGACTCCACCACGGACAGTTCTCCGCTTATGTGTCGGTGTTTCCGATCGGTCGTGACCTGTTCCTCGGGTGGACGATTTGGTGGGAGGTGAAACCGCTCAGGATGATCTGGACCTTCCTGAACAGCCAATTTGGGCCCAGGTACTTCCAACTGGTGGTGCGTTCGGACGATGCGCAGGCTTTTCGCGAGATCGTGCACAACGCCACCCGGGAAGGCGTCGACATCGCCAACCTCGGAATCCAGGTGCCGATGGCCACCGCCTTCGGTTCCGAGATCCCCTTCGAAACGGAGTCGGCGCCCGGTTGACAGCGGTCCTGATTGAAGAGACAGCCGATTCGAGCTCGCCTTACCGGGCCTACGCGGGCATCGAGGTTACGACGGTCGCCGACCCGGGCCGGCTGCGCGAGTTCGAGGGGTTGGATGAAATCCAGCGTCATGCCGTGGCGCTGGAATCTCAGGGCGACTGGCTCACATCCCAGCTATCCGCCCCGCCTGCCGCCTTCGATGTGCGATGGTTGAATGACCCCGGAGACCAACGGCTGCGCCTCGTAGCTCTGGCCAGGGTGGATGCCGCCGACCGCGCCAGCGCCGCCTCCAGGGCCGAGGAGGCAGTAAGGCGCCTCGGCGCCGTGCCACCTCACGTGCAGGCGATCCGGATCGCCGACCGGGCCGAGCTGGCGGCTGCTCTCAGGCCGTTCACGCCCCATGAGCGCGGGATGATCGAGATCCGTAAGCGCTGCCTGCTCGGGCGCCCCAACCGCCCGGATGCCGGCGTTCGCCTATACCTGGCGATCCGGCCCTTCACCGTCAGCGGGCGCCCATGGACCGCGCTGCTGGCGGCCATGGCCACTCACCCTGCGCCGCTCATCCTGAGCGTCGGGCTGATGCCGGTGGCCGTGTCGAGCTCGTTCATCCGGTATCTGGAGGTCAATGCCGCCGGCTACGCCCGGCTGGCGCGCGAGGGGGAGTGGCGTGCACCAGGAGCAGTGTATCTGTCTTCGGTCAAGCTGGCTCCCGAGCCGTTTGCCATCGAAGCTGAACAGCTCTTCATGAACGCCTGGCGCCGCTATTGCGACCGCGTCTTCCGCATCCGAATCCAGC
>JBOGWM010000318.1:0-9307 GCA_050693695.1 Actinomycetota bacterium | reverse complement strand
GTCTGCTCCCGGTCCCACGGGCACCCCTCCGGCGACCGCAGCCGGGCCAGCAACGCAACCAGTCGAGCGAAGGATTTCCCCGCCCGTACCGCCTCGGCCCCGGCGATCGTTCCCGTGAGCGGATCGGTCGCCGGGAGGCGATCCAGGTCGGAGAGCGATGGGACGATCTCCACCTTCACCCCCGCGGCTGCTCCCTGCTCGAGGAGGACCCGGGTCTCGGGGGCCTCGAGGGGGTGCCCGGGCAGGGCGTACACCGCGGTCTCCGACGCCACCGCCCACGCGATCAGCCCGCGGGCCAGGAGGACGGGATCCCCCTCGGTGATCGGCTCGAATCGGAAGCCCCGAGACAGCAAGGTCTGGGCGGCCTCGTGGCGGGGCTGGCGGATCCGCAGGGGCTTTCCCGAAGCGAGCAGCTCCCAACACTGAAGCGTGAGGAGATCCGCGGGTCCCGGACCGAGCCCGATGACATACAGGGTGGAGCGAGGAGGACCGGGTGGATCCTTACCGGTCAAGGGACCGGGCGAGAGGCGGCAGGGTCATCAACGCCGCTCTTCTCGGGGGCCATCACGCTCACGCTCTCCAGATCGAACCGCCCGAACTTGGGGTTGACCCGGACGGTTAGGTCCCGCATCGCCTTTTGCGCCCAGGAGTCGACGGCCGCGCGCCGTCGCTCCTTGACCAGAGCTTCCTCGATCTCGGATCGGGACTCATCGAGGGGTCTGCCCTTGGCCAGTAGCTTGATCACGTGAAAACCGAACGGTGTGCGCACGGGCCTGGAAGTCTGACCGATCTTGAGCTCCAGCGCGGCCTTCTCGAACTCGGGCACCTGCCGACCCGGCTCGAACCAGCCGAGATCCCCTCCTCGGTCCCTGGTCTGAGGATCCTGGGAGTATTGGCTTGCGAGCCGGGCGAAGTCGTTGCCCTGCCGGGCCAGATCCGCGACCGACTCTGCCCGCATCTCATCGGCCGGCGCCGGGTCGCAGGTCCGGGTCTGCGGCTGGAACTTGTTGCAGGTGAGGATGTGGGCGGTCCGTATCTGGGCGTTGTAGCCCGACTTGTTCTCCTGGTAGAAGGCGGCAATCTCCTCTTCCGAGGCCCGAATGTCCTTGGAGACCTCTCTGGCGGCTCGGTCCACGATAAGCCGGTCCCTCAGGAAGTCCCGGACCTCATCCTCGGAGAGCATGGTTCTCTCGAGCACTTCCCGGCGGAAGGCTTCCTTGGAATCAAACCGGGACCTGAGCTGCTCCAGGCTTGCGTCGACCTCCTCGTCACTCACCTCGACGCCCATGTCCCCGGCCTTCTTGACCAGCGCCGCCTGACGGATGAGCTGCGTCAGGATGAGGCGCTGCGCGCTCACCCGATTCTCGGCCCCCTTCGGCCCCCGGAACTGCGCGGCGTATTCCTGATTGGCCACGACCCGCCTCAGCTCGATGGTGATCTGGTTCTCGGAGATCTTCTTGCCGCCGACGACCGCCGCGGTGGGATCCAAATAGCTTCCGAGCCCCCCCGAGCACGCGCTGAGCAGCACCGCGAGCACGGTGTAGAGTCCCCCCACCTTCACTCCGGCAGCGCGCAAGATTCAGGCGAGAATAGCACGCAGGCTGGAAAGCACCCATGCCGTCAGATCCCTGCTCGGGTCCGGAGTCTCCCCCGCGTCGAGGGCATTCCCCGGGCGCCCTCCGGGCGTGGGGAGCAGCAGCGTGTCGGTGGCCGGCTTGTGAGCCGCCCCGGGGAAGCGCCTCTGTAGCCTGACCTCCTGGGAGGGCGCCAACCGCGGAAAGGGACGAACCTTGAGCACTCCGTTGCGCAGGGTCGCCTCCGAGCAGGACAGCTCCGCCAGGAAGGCCCGGAGCTCCGCCACGCCCAGCAGGTTTCGGACCGGAGGTGGCAGGGCTCCGTAGCGATCCTCCAGCTCTTGCGCGAGGGACTGCGCCCCCTCGGGGCTACGAATCGCCTCGATCTGGCGGTAGGTCTCGATGCGAAGGGACTCCCGTGCGATGTAGTCGGGGGGGATGTAGGCATCCACGGGGAGATCGATGCGAACCTCCAGTCGCGGCTCCGCCGGCTCCCCGCTGAGATCTCGGACCGCCTCCCCCATCATCCGTACGAACAGGTCGAAGCCCACTGCCGCGATGTGGCCGGACTGCTCGGCGCCCAGGAGGCTGCCCGCCCCTCGGATCTCGAGGTCCCTCAGGGCGATCTTGAACCCGCTGCCCAGCTCGGTGAACTCCGAGAGGGTCTTCAGCCGCTCGTGGGCCTCCTCGGTCAACACCGCCTCGTGCGGGTAGAAGAAATAGGCATAGGCCCGCTCGCTCGCTCTCCCCACCCGCCCCCGAAGCTGGTAGAGCTGAGCGAGCCCCAGCCGGTCCGCCCGCTCCACCACCAACGTGTTCATGGCCGGGATGTCGAGCCCGCTCTCGATGATGGTGGTGCACACGAGCACGTCCAGCTTGCCGTCCCAGACCCGTCCCATCACCCCCTCGAGGTCCGCCTCGTTCATCTGGCCGTGGGCGATCTCCATGCGAGCTTGAGGTACCAGCGCCCGGATGCGCCTCGCCGCAGCCCGAATCGAGCGCACCCGGTTGTGGATGTAGAACACCTGTCCCTCCCGGGCCAGCTCCCGGCGGATGGCGGCCAGGACCATTCGCTCGTCGTAGGAACCGACGTAGGTCAGGACGGGACGCCGATCCAGCGGCGGGGTGTCCACCGTGGACATGTCGCGGATACCGGTGATCGCCATCTCCAAGGTCCTCGGGATCGGGGTCGCGGAGAGCGTGAGGCAGTCCACCGAGGTCCGCAGACGCTTCAGAGCCTCCTTGTGGCGGACGCCGAAGCGCTGCTCCTCGTCCACCACCACCAGTCCCAGCGCGTGGAACTTCACATCCGGCTGGAGCAGGCGATGAGTTCCTATCACCACGTCGATGCGGCCCGTCGCCAGTCCCTCTTTCACCTCGGCCACCTCGCGGTCGGAGAGGAAGCGAGAGAGCTGGGCCACCCGGACCGGGTAGCCGGCAAAGCGCTCCTGGAAGGTCTGCTCGTGCTGGGCTGCAAGGATGGTGGTGGGGACGAGAACCGCCACCTGCTTGCCGTCCTGTACGGCCCTGAAGGCGGCCCGGATGGCGATCTCGGTCTTTCCGTAGCCGACGTCGCCCAGGATCAGGCGATCCATCGGGACCGGACGCTGCATGTCCGCCTTAACCTCCTCGATGGCTCTGAGCTGGTCCGGCGTCTCCAGGTGGGGAAAGGCGTCCTCCAGCTCCTGCTGCCAGGGAGTGTCGGGCGAGAAGGCGTGACCCTTGGCATGCAGGCGCTTGGCATAGAGCACGACGAGTTCCTGGGCGATCTCCCGGACCGCCCGGCGGGCCCGGGATCGTGCCCGCTCCCACTCTCCGCTCCCGAGCCGGTTGAGCCGGGGGGCCTCGCCGCCGCTGTAGCGGGTGACCGCCTCCAGCTGCTCGACCGGGACATAGAGACGATCATCCCCCTTGTACTCCATCAGCAGGTAGTCCCGGTTGATCCCGGCCAGCTCCCGGGTGACCATGCCGAGGTAGCGCCCCACCCCGTGCATCTCGTGGACCAGGTAATCTCCCGGCGCCAGCTCGAGCAGGAGGGCCGAGGCCCGGGCCCGGCCGCCCCGGCGAGCCTGCGGATCCCGTGGATCCCGTGCGGGGGTGGGAGAAGGGGCGCGGCGCTTGCCGAACAGGTCCGCCTCGCCGACCAGGGCCAGGAGGGGCTTCTCGGCGGAGCGGAGCAGGTAGCCTCGCGGCACCGATGCCTCGTGGATCGCCGCCTGGCCGGGGGCGAAGCGAGCGCCGGGAGCGGCGATGGGCAGGCCGAGGCCCGCTTCCGCCAGGACCTGGCGCACCCGGACCGGCCGGCCGGCGGCGATCGCCACGGTGGCGCCCTGCGCTTGATGGCGGCGAAGGGACTGCGACAGTTCGTCCGGATGCCCCAGGTGCTCGTCCCATCCGGTGATGTCCAGATCGAGCCCCTCCTCACCGCGCCGGTAGGGCCACAGCTCGATCGGTCCCGCGTCCGCAAGCGCCTCGTCGAAGGCGCCGAACAGATCTCCGTACTGCTCGGCTCCCCACTCCGAGGCTTGCGCCAAGAAGGTGAGGGAGCGGTCCCGGCACTGCTTGGGATCGGCCAGGATGATGGTCCCCGAACCGCCCAGGCGCTCGGCGATGAAGGCGAGGTCGGTCCCGAGCGTCCCCAGGTACGCCTCCATGCCGGCGAAGGGGATGCCGGCGGCCAGGCGCTCGAGGTCGGCCCGTGCCTGTGGTGACGAAAGCCTCCCGTTCTCGATCAGGGCCGCGGCCGCCTCCCGGACGGGAGGGTCCAGGAGTAGCTCGCGGGTGGGGAGGATCTCCACCTCCGAGACCCCCTCCTGGCTCCTCTGACTCGAGAGGGAGAATGCCCGCAGCGTCGTGATCTCGTCCCCGAAGAAGTCGGCCCGGACGGGGGATGCGAGCCCGGGGGGCAAGACGTCGAGGATGCCGCCTCGTACCGAGAACTCCCCCGGCCGCTCGATCAGATAGTTCCGCTCGAACCCAAAGCGGACCAGCCGCTCGGTGACCTCCTCCAGGGGGATCTGCATGCCGACCGCGAGGCGCAGCGCTTCGTGCGAGGTCCGGGGAACCTTCTGGAGCAGCGCCCGCACCGAGGTGACCACTACCGTTTCCGCGCCCGCCGCCAGATCCCGGACCACCCGGATCCGTCGCCCCATCGTCTCCAGCGTGGGTGACAGGGCCTCCCCGGGAAGGACCTCCCAGGCGGGGAACAGAGCCACCCGATCTCGGGGCATCCAGGGGTCGAGGGCCGCCACGAACGCCTCGGCCTCCCGGCTCCGCGGCAGGACCACCAGCAGGGGAGCCGGGCATCTGGGTCCCCCCCGGGCGCGCCGTGCCAGCCCGGCCACCACCGCGGGGCGCGCCACATCGGGGACTCCCGCCTGCCCCTCCTCCCGGATCGCCTCCAGAAGGTCAGTCGAGTCCCAGAGCTCTAAGAGTCCGCCCAGCTCGTTCGACATGGCATCCGATCGCGCAACAACCCGGGGCCCGGAGGGGCGCCCGGCTCCTTCCCAGCTTCTTCGGCTTCATTATCCGGGCTCTGGGCGACTCCCGGGACCGGAGCCCACGTAGCGGACGGAGAGAAGCTGTCCAGGACCACTTAGCAGGTATCTAGAAGGATCTATGACCTAAAAATCGGATGGGGCCGACCGCCACTGGACCTGCGACATAAGATTTGCATCGTATCGCTAGGGCTCCTTGTTCGAAGCTCGTCCACCGGGTTGTTTCTGCGCGCACGGGCGTTTGCAAGCCCGATCGTCATTCGGTCCTCTTTGGGTGGCCGGGTATGGCATCGTGAGCCATACGACGGACTGCTTGTCGTCTATGCAGTACCAGAGTCGACCACCACCAGTGACTTCATACTGCCACTGCTCCAGAGTCTCGCTGTTGACCAAGCGGGTCCCGAGGTCACCTTTGAGCGGATGCTGTCGCTTGCTGCGCTGGCGCGGGTCGGTCGTGATCCGCTCCCATGCCGTGCGGGCATTGGCCGGTGCTGCGGCACAGACCTCCTCCCAGCCGGTGACTGCGTCGCCCCTCCCATACCGGAAGTCCCAACCCTCTGGCTTCGGCGGCGGGGCGACGCGCTCGCGTCGCTTGGGCAAGGCTACCCACCAGGCTGCTCTACACGATCGCCGGCGGCCTCCAAAGGGCTCCGTAGTCGCCGGGCGAGCTCAGGGTCGGCATGAACCTCCGCGGTTGCTTGCCACTCCCGAACGAGCTGGCCGAGGGGCGCGTAGTTGGCGAGCGCGGCCGCTGCGACGACAATGCGAGAGAACTCCTCCACGAACAACTGCCGATCTATGGAGCACAAGAACTCGAGCCACGGGAAGGCGTCGCCGAGGGCGTCGCCGAGGACCTCCGGACTGTGCACGGCGAGGTTACGCAGCGTCCGGCCGAGCGCGGCGAACGCAGCGGCGCGCTCGGCATCCCGGTCAGCCCTCGTGAGCCGAAGATCGGGCTCGTCACGCCGACGGAGCAGCAGGTCAGCATTGTCGAGGTCGCGCGTGACCTCCTTCGGTCGCCGGAGCAGGTCCGAGAAGGGTCGCTCGATCACTCGCATGGACGCAGTATATCGGAAGTAGTTCTGAATAACGGCGGTTGACCTCCGTCGTCTCCAGGCTCCGTCGTCTCCAGGGCGGCCAGGCGCCATCCACGATACCTGGAGCGCTCCACCTCGACTGTCCGAGGCTGAGCGTCAGGGACTCGAGGTTTGAGGAGACTCCACGCAGATCCGGTGACAGCTCTTAAGATCTGCGCTGCGGGTACACGATCTGGAGTGCCAATTGTCAGAATCTTCTGAGACGCTCAATCCCTGGGAAGCTGCCCTCGAATACTTCGACGAGGCGGCCGAGCTGATGGGTCTCGACCCCGGCGTCCATACCGTCCTCCGCCAGCCCAAGCGCTCCCTCATCGTCTCGGTCCCGGTGCGCCTGGACTCGGGAGAGATCCGATCGTTCACCGGGTACCGCGTCCATCACGACGTCACCCGAGGCCCCGCGAAGGGCGGCATCCGCTATCACCCCCAGGTGTCCTTCGACGAGGTGAAGGCGTTGGCGATGTGGATGACCTGGAAGTGCGCGGTGGTCGGCATCCCCTACGGGGGGGCCAAGGGTGGGATCATCGTGGAGCCCAAGGACCTTTCCCGCGCCGAGCTGGAGCGGATGACCCGCCGCTACACTCTGGAGATCTTTCCCCTGATCGGCCCCGAGCGGGACATTCCCGCCCCCGACGTGAACACCGACGAGCAGATCATGGCCTGGATCATGGACGCCTACTCCTTGCATCTCGGATATTCGGTACCCGGGGTGGTGACGGGCAAACCGGTAGCCATCGGAGGCTCCCATGGCAGGGCGGGGGCCACCTCTCGAGGGGTGATGTACCACGTCCTGTCGGCATTGAAGACCAAGGGACTGGGGGTGGAGGAGGTCTCGGTGGCGGTCCAGGGCTTCGGCAAGGTGGGGGCCGGGGTGGCGAGGATGCTCCACGATCAGGGATGCCGCATCGTGGCGGTATCGGATGTTCTCGGCGGCGTGATCAATGAGCGCGGCCTGGACCCCGAAGCCCTGCAGCGCCACAAGAACGAGGCCGGTACGGTGGCGGGGTTTCCGGGGGGCGAGACGATCACCAACCCCGAGCTGCTCATCCTCGAAGTCGATGTCCTCGTTCCGGCAGCCCTGGAAGGGGTCATCACCGAGTCGAATGCCGACCGGGTTCGGGCGAGGATCATCGCGGAAGGGGCGAATGGCCCGACCACGCCCAGGGCGAACCGAATCCTGAGTGACCGGGGAGTCTTCATCGTTCCCGACATCCTGGCCAACGTCGGTGGGGTGACCGTTTCCTACTTCGAGTGGGTCCAGGACCTCCAGGCGTTCTTCTGGTCGGAGGAGGAGGTCAACGACCGGCTCCGCCAGATCATGGAGCGCTCCTTCGTGGAGGTCTACGGGATGGCGACCGCCTTGGGCTACACCATGCGCCAAGCGGCCACCGTGCTCGCCGTCTCCCGGGTGGCCGAGGCTTTCCAGGTCCGGGGCCTCTATCCGTGATCGGTGCCCGCTTTCCGTGGTGTCCGAACCTCGAGGGTCCTTGCATCTGGCTTGAAACCTCCATAAGGTTGGGAAAAACAGACATGTAACTCGATGGGATGCATGTGACCGTTCTGGAGGGCGACGACTCCGATGGCAGCCGGCAAGGGGACCCCTCATCTGGCTGGTGATCAAGGCGAGGCGCGCGATCCGTCCTCGGCCTTCGGAGAGCGGGAGCGAAGGATCCTGGCGTTGGAGCACTCCTGGTGGAAGCACGCGGGCACCAAGGAGCAGATCATCCGGGGGAACCTCGGGTTGTCCGCCGCCCGCTACTATCAACTGCTCGACCGTATCATCGACATGCCGGAAGCTCTCTCCCATGACCCGATCCTGGTCAAGCGGCTGCAGCGAATCCGGTCCTTTCGCCGGCGCCAGCGGGTTGCTCGCAGGCTAGGATTTCATCTCAAAGACAACTCCTGACGGGCGATTCGAGCAGAAAAAAATGGGCAAGCATTCCTTTACGGACCAGCGACGGTTCTGGGCCTCGGTCCTTTGCGCCATGGTGACGTGGGCGGGGCTGGCATCCCTGCCCCTGCTGGGAGGCTGGGGGCTCTGGAGCCTGCTTCGTACGCCCGAGAACCCTCCCTCCCCCGCGGTGGTCACCAGACCTCCGGGCAAGGCCTCCAACGCGGCCCCCTCCAGCTTCGATCTGATCTCTCCCTTCCCGCCCGCCCCATCCGCCCCCGAGCCGCTCACGCCGGCGGATCTACCCTCACAAGCCCCACCGGCTCCAACAGACGCGCTGGCCTCCATCAGGCTCCAGGTCCTGAACGGGTCCGCCAGCAAGAGATTGGCCGCCCGGGCGGCCAGGGTGCTGCGTGATGCCGGCTATCGAGTGGTGGCCACGCTCCCGGCGCGAGAGCGCTACCCCACGACCGAGATCCTCTACCAGCCGGGCAACCGCGCGCTGGCCGAACAGGTCGCAAAGCTTCTCGGCGCCGGCCGCCTCAGACCCGCTCCCCCTGGACTCGATCGCAGCGTGGCGGTGACGGTGGTCGTCGGAGCGGACTACCGAGGCTGATTCTGTTCAGCCCGGGGGAGGGGCTGGCCTCCCCCCGCTAATCCTGCGGCCCGCCGGCCTCGAGCAGATCGAGCTTGCTTCTCAGGACCACCCTCAGCTCCGCCGCCTCCGGCTGGTCCTCGAGGGAGAGCCTGAAGCTCGAGACCCCGAGGGAGACCGAATTCACGAGAACGCCCCGGTCGAGGTCCACCTCGGCGGTTGAGCGGACCTCCGAGAGGCCCTCGAGCTGGATCCGGTCGGCCCCGGCGGGTTGCTCCGCTCTCACCGGCCCCCTCCGATCGATCTGCACTTGGGCGAGCCTGCGTCCCCCGTCGAGGGCGAAGCCGAGAAGCCGACCCCGTCCCTCGAGGTCGATGGAGGTCCTTTCTCCCTTCGAGGCGAGAGGCGCCGGCCAGGTCGCCACCGGCCCCACCCGACCGGGAGGCAGCGGTGGTCGGCTCTCCGAGAGCAGTCGATCCAGCTCCAGCGACGTGATGCGCTCCTGGGGCAGGTCCGCCGCCCGCAGGATCCTCTCCACTCGCCCGGTTGGTCCCACCTCGATCTCGAGCACGATGGGGGGCCGAGCCCCTCGGGCAACCCCATCCTCGACCTTGCGAAGAGGACGAAGGTTCACCCGCAGGTGGGCTCCACCATCC
>JBOGWM010000317.1:0-2015 GCA_050693695.1 Actinomycetota bacterium | reverse complement strand
CCTCCAAAAGGGCTCGTCGTCAATGGACGCCCCGCCGCCAACCACCCCTGGAGGCAGGCCCAGCTCTCCCGGCGCTCCACCGCTACCGTTTCATGCGCAAAAAATTAGGGGAGACCCCCGTGTCTCGGGTGTGCCCTAACTTGGTGCGCTCATCGAGCGGTCGCGATAACGGAGGCCGGCTTTCCACGGATGTTGGTCACTGGGGCGACCGTTCTGAATGAGTCCCCTCTTCTCCAGCTTGATGGCGCCCGGGTGCTTGGGTCTCAGAGGTGGCCGGGGCGGATCAGGAGTTGAGATAGGATCAGTGGGCGCTGGCTCGGCGTCGGCACGTCGGCGCTTCCGCCTTGGAGCGCAGAGCCCTTGCCAGATGCGTGGCCACTCCTGCTTCCACCGCCCGCTGCAGGCGGCGGTGCGAAGCGCTAGCATCGGATTCACGTTGGGTCGGGCCCAATGCATCCCACTGCCCTTGAGCCGGGCCTCGACCACAAGCTTGTTGGCGCTCTCGACCATGCCGCTCCCGATGGGATAGCCGGCCGCCAGAAACTCGGCGTAGGCGATCTGGGCGCGCCGCTTCGCCAAGTAGGCGACTATTTGGTCCCGCGTCTTGGCTGCGCCCACCGGGTCGGTCGAGTTCTCGGTCGGCAGCGCGCGCACGGCCGCGAGCACCTGGTCGGGATCACCATGTTTGAGCTCATGCAGCCATCGGTCCAGCCACTCGCTCACCTCGGCGGTTCCAGGACCGAAGGCGGCCTGGGCCGCCAGACTGACATGCTCAGCTGCGTGCGGGAAATCCAGGATGCGCACGGCTTGCGGTACGTGCCAGTCGACAAACTTCTGCAACCACTCCGCTCCGTCCACCACAGCGCAGACCGTCTTTGCGCTGACGGTCCCACGCCGGCACAACTCGCCCACGGCCAGACGACGGAACTCGTCCGCCGTATCCAGGCGCGAGAAGTACGACACCTCTTTGGCGTGCACCTCGCCCCCGAGCGTGACCTCGACCTTGCCGATGGCCAGCGTCTTGACCTCCGCCCACCCTTCTTTGACCAGGTGCACCATGGCGCCATCGACGCTCACCTGCTGAACCGGCAGTCCCGCTTCCTCGGACCGCTCCCCGCGTTCGATCTCCGCGACCTCCGCCTCCTCCAGTTCCTGGAGGATGGCCCCCGCGCGTTCGGTCACTGCGCGGGCGGTTTCCTCCCCGATCCCTACCTGGGTGAAGAAACTCAGCGCCTCGGGTACACGCTCGAACGGCATCGCCGTTCCCAACCGGGTCACCGCCTCGACCAAGTATGGAGAAAAGGCGCTCGCGGAGAGTCCCAGTTCTCTATCCAGGGGGGAAATGCCCCGCCCCACAGGCGGGGCAGACCAGAGTGCGCCGCCATAGCCGCACCGGCCGATTGCCCCGGACCGTCACGTGTCGTTCCCGCGTCCCGCGCGCTTGCAAGGGATGTCCGCAGGCCTCGCAAAGAATACGCTCGGATCGGACGTCCGCCTCGGCCCGGGCCCGCATCGCCAGCTCCTGCTCGATGAGCTCGGCTCGGAGCGCATTCAGCCGATCCTCCACTGCGGCTTCGATCTCGGCGAAGGTGGCATGAGGATGCTCACGACCCCAGCCCTCCATTTCTTCGAAGACCTTCGCCCCCACGTCGTGCCACCTTGGCACGGATTGATCGTCGCCCATGTTCCAGCCACCCCGCTCGTTTTGTGTCTGGAAGTCACACTACACGCCTCACACGCCAGCCGCTGCGTGTTTCCGGTCTCAATCCCGTCTCAACTCGATACCTACCCCTCTCCTCACACCCGTCCGGTCCACGCACTAACTTCGGGGGCACCCCTGCTCCGGTGCTAGAAATCTTGAGTGGGTGGGCCAATGGACAGACCGGATTTCCTCCGGCCGTGAGATGCCCTATTAGACACCGGTGCGGACATCACAGCCATTCCTGTCGATCTAGTCCAGCAGCTCGGCCTGCCACCAGTCTCCTCAGTCATCGTTGACCGCGGCGGGATCCCCG
>JBOGWM010000316.1:0-3262 GCA_050693695.1 Actinomycetota bacterium | reverse complement strand
ATCCGAGATCCGCCACATGTACGAGACCCGAAGCGACAGGAGTCCCCATGCCCAGCCCAACGGCACCTACCGCATCCGGGCCACCGCCCTCTTCGACGTCTCGTTCCGGGTCTTCGACCCCGCCCGGCCCCCCGCTCCCGACGAGGGATGGGTCACCTTCTCCGAGCTGGGCCTGGAACCGCTCACCGCGACCGCCGAGCGAGACTACAAGGTGAACGAGGTCCGCTCCGTGCCCATTCGTTAGCTGCTGGTGATCTCCGACGGAGTGGACGCGCCGAGGAACGACGTTAAGGAGATCGCCAAACTTATAGAGGTTTTGCCGGCGTAGATATGGGCGAGGTCTGGCGCTGCCGGGAGCTGGGCCTCCCGGTCTTCGAGCGGGTACATGTGATGGGGATCCTGAACGTCACCCCGGACTCTTTCTCCGACGGGGGTTGGTTCCTGGACGAGGAGGCGGCGGTGAAGCATGGGATCCGGATGGCCCTGGATGGGGCGGACATCGTCGATGTGGGTGGGGAGTCCACCCGGCCGGGGGCGCCTGTGGTGCCGGAGGGCGAGGAGCTGCGCCGGGTGATCCCGGTCATCTCCCGCCTTGCCGGCGAGATCGACACTCCCATCTCCATCGATACCACCAAGGCCGCCGTCGCTCGGGCGGCCCTCGACGCGGGGGCGTGTATCGTCAACGACGTGTCGGCCATGCGTTTCGATGAGGAGATGGCCGGGGTGGTGGCGAGATCGGGGGCCGGGGTGGTGCTGATGCACATGAAGGGCGATCCCGCGACGATGCAGCGGAACCCGAGGTACAGGGACGTGGTCACCGAGGTTCGAGGGCTCCTGATGTCCTTCGCCGCGGCGGCTCGCTCCGCGGGGATCGCCCCCGACCGGATCGCCATCGACCCGGGGATCGGATTCGGGAAGACGGCCCGGCACAGCCTCACGCTGCTCAAGCATCTGAGGACGTTCGCCGGGGCCGGCTATCCGCTCCTGGTGGGGCCCTCCCGAAAGTCGTTCATCGGCGCGACCCTGGGGCTGGGGGCCGGAGAGCGGCTGGAGGCGACGGCGGCGGTCGTGGCCTGGGCGGTGGCCGAGGGGGCCAACGTCGTGCGGGTCCATGATGTCAAGGAGATGGTGCGCGTGGTCCGGATGGTCGAGGCGGTCATGGGGGCCTGAGGAGGCTCGCGAGAGTATCGTACGCTCTAGCCGTGGTCGACCTCGCTTGTCTCTACGAACGTTTCGATCCCGCCCTGCCGCTGGAGCCGGACGATCCCGCATATGTGGACTGGCAGCCGGAGATCGGCCTGACCGACGTCAAGCAACAACTGACCAACAGCGTGCTGCTGCTTCGCGATCGGTACGCGCACCGCCTCTTCACCGGGCACCGGGGGGGCGGGAAGACGACCGAGCTCAAGCGGGTCGCAGAGCGGCTGCGCACCGGGCTGACCGGGCAGCGCTATTTCGTGAGCTTCCTCGACGCCGACGGCGCCATCGACCTGGACGACGTGGATCCCACCGATCTAGTGCTGGCCATCGTCCGCCAGCTCATCACCGATTTGAAAGAGCACGAGGGCATCTCGGTCGGGGCGGGGGGCAAGTTCAGGGCCTTCTTGGAGGCGGCTCGGGAGGTTCTGAAAGGATTACCCGAATCCGGGGTGGACCTGAGCGTGGGCGATCCCTCGGGAGTGATCGAGCTCTCGACGGTGCTCAAGCGCCAGCCCTCGATCCGCCGGGAGGTGCGCCGGCTCCTCGAAGGCCGCCTCCCCACCCTGTATGACGCCATCAACGATGAGCTGTTGCCGGCCGTGGAGGAGCGGTTAGGCGCCATCGGCTATGCGGGCCTGCTGGTGATCGTCGATCAGCTCGACCGCACCTCGGCCGAGGACGACCGCCACCGGAAGGTCTTCTGGGAGGGGCGGGGAAAGCTGAAGGCCCTGAACTGCCACATCGTGTACACGACGCCCATCGAGTACGCCTACAGCCGGGAGTTGCCGAAGCTGGAGAACGAGTACGGCGAGCTCCTGGGGCTTCCCCTGCTGCCCGTCACTGCGGAGGACGAAGCCATCCGCAAGGCCGCGCTGGGGTGCGTCCGCCAGGTGGCCACCACGCGCATGGGCCAGTGCCACACGGACGAGACGGAGTTATTCGAATCGACCGACGCGCTCGACGACCTGATCCAGCTCTCCGGCGGTCACCTCCGTACCCTCTTCCTGCTGATGCGCACCGCGATCGAGACGAGCGATCTCGTCACGCCCCTTGGTGCCGACCACGTCGCCCGGGTGACGCACGGGCTCGCCGCCAAGTACCTCGACCCGCTGGAGCCTCCGGAGCGGGAGGTGGTCCGGCTCGTTCACGCCACCAAGGCCAGGCCGGAGGACGAGCGCCAGCTCGGCCGCTTCTACGAGCTGCTGAGGGACCAGTACGTGTTCGCCTACGTGGCCCACGACCAGCGCTGGTACGACTGGAACCCCCTGCTGGAGCGGTCTTCGCTGGGCGAGGAATGACCATGACCGCCCCGGCGCCGGGGGCCGAGAACGAGCTCGAGCTGCGCGCCCTTGCGACCATGGTCAGGCTCGCCTCCCGATTCACCCTCGGGTTCGTTGTAGCGAACCAGCCTTCCCTCCTGGAGGCCGCCCGCCGGGCCCTCGCCGAGGTGCTGGGCGAGGAGGGCGTGGCCCGGCTGGAGGTGGGCGCCGATCCCGGAGCCGACCTCCTCGGCGCCATCGCGCGGGCGGCCAGACCCTCCAGGGTGGCGGCTGTGGTGGTCGAGGGCATCGAGCGCCTGCTGGATCCGAAGGGTGAGAGCCCGAGCCCCGCTATCGCCCGGCTCAACCTTCGGCGCACCGAGCTGAGCGAAGCGTGCCCCAAACCGCTGGTGTTTCTGCTGGCGCAGTGGGCGCTTCGGGAGCTGACTCGCTCTGCCCCCGACCTGTGGGCCTGGCGCTCGGGGCTCTACCGGTTGCGCGGCGACGCCCGCGAGGTCGAGCAGGCCCTGGAGGGGCTGGTCACCGACCCCTCGAGCGAGCAGCGCAGCCGGCGGATGAGCCGCCGGGTGCTCCGCCACCTCCTCGATGAGACTCCCGAAGTCGACGCCGCGCTCCGCTTCCGGGTGCTTCTCGATCTGGCCGGAGTGGAGGTGGGCTTCGGAAGCTACGAAGACGCCGACGGCTACTACCAACAGGCCCTCGGCATCGCCACCGAGCTGGGGGATCGCCGGGGAGAGTCCTACAGCCTCTTGGGCCTGGCCCACACCGCCGGGGTGCGAGGC
>JBOGWM010000315.1:0-9776 GCA_050693695.1 Actinomycetota bacterium | reverse complement strand
ATCCGAGATCCGCCACATGTACGAGACCCGAAGCGACAGGAGTCCCCATGCCCAGCCCAACGGCACCTACCGCATCCGGGCCACCGCCCTCTTCGACGTCTCGTTCCGGGTCTTCGACCCCGCCCGGGCACCCGCTCCCGACGAGGGATGGGTCACCTTCTCCGAGCTGGGCCTGGAACCGCTCACCGCGACCGCCGAGCGAGACTACAAGGTGAACGAGGTCCGCTCCGTGCCCATTCGTTAGCGCTATTCGGAATCGAGAAGCCTCCCCCGGCGGCATCCTCTAAGCTGAGAGGGCGGGGCCGGCGCGTGAGGAGACCAGACAGTGCCCAAGACCTATTGGATTCGAACCTTTGGCTGCCAGATGAACGAGCACGACTCGGAACGGATGGCCGGGCTGCTGGAGGTCCAGGGATACCGGAGGGTGGAGGCCCCCTCGGAGGCGGACGTGGTCCTGTTCAACACCTGCGCCATCCGGGAGAACGCGGATAACCGCCTCTACGGCAATCTCGGAAGGATGAGAGGGCTCAAGGCCTCCCGTCCCGAGATGAAGATCGTGGTCGGAGGATGTCTGGCGGAAAAGGACCGGGCAACCGTCGTCCGCAAGGCTCCCTGGGTGGATGTGGTCCTGGGTACCCGAAACATCGACGCCCTCCCCGGTCTGCTCCGCCGAGCCGAGGAGCAGGGGATTGCGGTGGTCGAGTTCTCCGAGACCCTCCAGGTCTTTCCCTCGGCCCTCCCCGCGCGCCGGGGATCCAGGTTCCATGCCTGGGTGGCCATCCAGTACGGCTGCAACAACTCCTGCACCTTCTGCATCGTTCCCCTGGTACGGGGAAGCGAGGTCTCGCGGCGCCTGGGTGACGTCCTGGCGGAGGTAACGGATCTCGTGGCCGACGGGGTGCTGGAGGTGAGCCTGCTTGGCCAGAATGTCAACTCCTACGGGCGGGACCTCTACCGCACCCCTCGCTTCGCGGAGCTTTTGTGCGCCCTCGACGGTATCGAAGGATTGCGACGCGTGCGCTTCACATCGCCCCACCCCAAGGACTTCCGAGAGCCGGTGGCAAGGGCCATGGCCGAGTCCTCGGTGGTCTGCGAGCACCTCCACCTGCCGGTGCAATCCGGCTCGAATCGGGTCCTGCGGGCGATGAAGCGCTCCTACACCCGAGAGCGCTACCTGGAGAAGGTGGCCATGGCTCGACAGCTTGTCTCCGGCTTGGCGCTCACCACCGACATCATCGTGGGGTTTCCGGGCGAGACCGAAGAGGACTTCGCCCGGACGCTCTCGCTTGTGGAGGAAGTGGGCTTTGACGCCGCCTACCTGTTTCAGTACTCGCCCCGCCCCGGGACCGAGGCGGCCGTCCGGGCGGACCAGGTGCCGAGGGAGGTCGTGCAGGAACGTTTTGACCGCCTCGTCGTCGTCCAGGAGCGGATCTCGCTTCAACGGAACCGATCGCAGGTGGGCGAGGTGGTAGAGGTGCTGGTCGAGGGCCCGTCCAAGAAGGATCCGACCAGGGTGACAGGACGAACCCGCACCAACAAGCTGGTCCACTTCGTCGATGACGTCGCGCCGGGGCAGTTCAGGCGGGTGCGTGTCGACGCTGCCGCACCGCACCACCTGGAGGGCGAGGTCGTCGGAGTCTAGATTGTTCCCGATCCCATCGAGATCGAAGGGAGTGCTGGCTCTGGTCGGGCCGACCGCGGCCGGAAAGAGCTCCCTCGCTCTCGACATCGCTCCGGCGCTCGATGCCGAGATCGTGAGTATCGACTCCGCCATGGTCTACCGGGGCATGGATATCGGAACCGATAAACCGTCAGCGGCGGAGCTCGCCCGGGTTCCCCATCACCTGGTGGACGTGGTGGATCCGGGTCACACCCTGAGCGTCGCCGAGTTCCAGAAAATGGGACGGCGCGCCGTCGAGGACATCGTGGCTCGGGGGAAGAGACCGCTTTTGGTAGGGGGTTCGGGCCTCTACTTCCGGGCAATTGTCGACCCTCTGGAGTTCCCGCCCACCTGCCCTGACGTTCGGAGCCGCCTGGAGAGCCAGGCCGCCGAGGAGGGGGCGCTTGCGCTGCATGACCGGCTGGCGGGGGCCGACCCGGAGGCGGCGGCGGCGATCGATCCTGCCAACGTGCGCAGAATCGTGAGGGCCCTGGAGGTGATCGAGATCACCGGCCGGAGATTCTCGTCGTTGCGGAGGGCCTGGGACGATTACCGCTCCATCTACCATCTGGTGGTCGCCGGGCTCACCTTTGCAGGCTCCGAGCTGGGCCGGCGCATCGACTCCCGGGTCGAGTCTATGATCGTCCGGGGACTCATCGAGGAAGTGCGCCGTCTGGAGTGGGCCGGCTTTCGGGGCTCGCTCAGCGCGACCCAGGTCCTTGGCTATGCGCAGTTCCTCGCCCACCTCGAAGGGCGAATCTCGCTGGAGGAGGCGGTCGCGGACACCAAAGCGCGTACCCGCCGGCTGGCACGCCGACAGCTCACCTGGTTTCGGGCCGACCCCAGGGTGGTGTGGTTCGAGGGGAATCCTTCGGGTGCGGGGGAGCTCCTGATGCGAGGCGCCGCGATGCGACCGGCCTCCGGCGCGAGGTAGCGTTGAAGGCCTATGCTGCGATTCTCGAAGTGTTACGGGTGGGGCGATGGTAAGAATCAGCTCTTCGGAAGGCTCCGGCGGAGGGTTCGCACCGCCAACCCGCACGCGGTCACCTTTGTGGAGGACGTAGAATCCGCTTTTGTGACCGAGCTCGGCCCCCTCGCGAAGAACCACCCCGTCTTTGCGGTCTTCATGATTGGCCCGGCCACCCACGCCTTCGACGGCATGCTGAGTTCGGAGACGGGGCCGGTCCGGTGAGGCCGGCCCGGCGAATCGAGGAGCTGCCTCCCTATCTCTTCGCAACGCTTGACCGAAAGATCGCCGAGGCCCGAGCCCGGGGCGTGGACGTCATCTCCCTGGCGATCGGGGATCCCGACCACCCCACCCCTTCGCACATCGTCCAGGCCGGGGTGAAGGCGATGCAGGACCCATCGACTCATCACTACCCCTCCTACTATGGGATGGGGGAGTTCCGCCGGGCGGTGGCCGCTTACTATCGGCGCCGCTTCTCGGTAGAGTTGGATCCCGACGCCCAAGTCCTCCCGCTCATCGGGTCGAAGGAGGGGATCGCCCATCTGGCGACCGCCTACGTCGATCCCGGCGACTGCATGCTGACGTGCGACCCCGGATATCCGGTATATGCCATGAGCGCCATCCTGTCGGGAGGGCGAGCCGTGCCCGTCCCGCTGCGGGCGGCGGATGGCTTCCTCCCTCGCCTCGCCGAGATCGACCACCGGGTGGCTTCGGACTCCAAGATCCTCTGGCTGAACTATCCGGGCAACCCGACCGGGGCGGTCTCGGGCGCCGACACCTTCGCCGAGGCGGTCGAGTTCTGCCGGGACCACGATATCTTGCTGGCGCACGACGCCGCCTACGCCGAGATCACCTACGACGGCTACCGGGCGCCGAGCGTTCTCGAGGTCCCGGGCGCCTTCGAGGTGGCGCTCGAGTTCGGGTCGCTCTCGAAGACCTACAACATGACCGGCTGGAGGGTCGGGTGGGCGGCAGGATCGGAAGAGGCCGTCGAGGCTCTGGGGCGGGTCAAGACCAATATCGACTCGGGCATCTTCAATGCCCTCCAGTTGGCGGGCATCGCGGCGCTGGAGGGCCCACAGGACGGCGTCTCGGCCATGATCGAGATCTACCGCAGGAGGCGAGACGCAGTGCTGGAGACGCTCGATCTCGCGGGGTGGAGCCTGCAAGCACCCAAAGGGGCGATCTACGTCTGGGTTCCGGTGCCCGATGGGGACACCTCCGCCACCTTCACCGAGTTCCTGCTCTCGGCCGCCGGCGTGCTGGTGGCGCCGGGATCGGGGTATGGATCCTGGGGAGAGGGATATGTTCGCTTCTCGCTCACCATTGAAGATGCACGTCTGGAAGAAGGTCTCGAGCGCATCAGCCGGGCGCTCGAGCAGCGGTGAGGTCGAGGGACCCGTGACCGGGGAAGCGGGGGAGCGGGTCGTGCTGGTCGGCCTGGCCCGTTCCCACGCCGAGCTTGCCCAGGCCGAGATCTCCCTGGAGGAGCTGGCTCAGCTTGCCGAGACTGCGGGAGGCGAAGCGGTCGCTCGGGTGATCCAGGTGCGCGAGACCACGGAACCCGCGACCTATATCGGAAAGGGCAAGGCCCTGGAAGTCATCGGGCAGGCCAAGACGCTGGGGGCGGACGCCATCATCTTCGATGACGAGCTCGCCCCCGCCCAAGGCCGAAACCTGGAGGATCTGGCAGGGGTAAATCCCCTCGATCCCAACGCCCTGAAGATCGTCGACCGTACCGGATTGATTCTCGATGTCTTCGCCCAGCATGCCCATTCCGCCGAGGGCAAGCTGCAAGTGGAGCTGGCGCAGCTCAACTATCGTCTCCCTCGGCTTCGGGGATGGGGCGAGGTCATGAGCCGTTTGGGCGCCGGCATCGGCACCAGAGGCCCCGGTGAGACCAAGCTGGAGGCGGACCGCCGCCGCATCCGTCGCCGGCTGTCCAAGCTCCAGCGCGACCTCAAGGACCTTGAGCGCACTCGGCGGTTGAAGCGGGGCCGGCGGTCCCGGGTAGGCATTCCCCAGATCTCGCTTGTGGGCTATACCAACGCGGGCAAGTCCACCTTGTTGAATGCCCTCACCGGCGCCGGTGTGCTCGTGGAAGACCGGCTGTTCTCGACCCTGGATCCGACGGCCCGCCGGCTCGAGCTGCCCAGCGGAGAGCAGGCCGTGCTCACCGATACCGTGGGTTTCGTGAACAAGTTGCCCACCCAGCTGGTCGAGGCCTTCCGTTCCACCCTCGAGGAGACGGTCGAGGCGGACCTCCTGCTCCACGTTGTGGACGGCTCCCGGCCGGACCCCCGGGTCCAGGTGGAGGCGGTGGAACGAGTGCTGACGGAGATTGGCGCCCACCACCTTCCGACCGTTCTGGCCTTGAACAAGCGAGACCGGATCTCGGATGAGGTTGCTGAGCGCCTGACCAAGATCTTTCCCGAAGGCGTCCTCATCTCCGCGCTCGGAGGAGAGGGCTTGGAGGGTCTCCTCGAGATGGTCGGACGCAGCCTTCGCAGTGTCCGGACCGTGGCCACCTTCGAGGTTCCATACGAACGGGGAGACGTGCGCAGCCTTCTTCATGAAGAAGGGGAGGTGCTGAAGGAGTCCTATTTGCCGGGGGGAAGTCGCCTTCAGGTGCGGATCTCACCAGCGCTCGCCGGCCGGTTCGGAGATTACTTGGTGCCGGGCGAGGAGGCGCTGGAAGGTTAGCGCTGGGGGGGGACAGGCCTCCCCCGGCCCCCTCCAAAACCTCAGCTGTGACCGATCGGCACCGTTCGGGCCGATGTAGCCGGTTCTCTTCAACTCGCTCCGGCCTCGGAGGCTCCGCATGAAACTTGTCATAATGTCCAAAGTCCTTACGTCCCAAGAAGAGCTGACGAGCAGGTTTAGAGACGGCGCATGAGGGCGACCACCTTACCGAGGATACGCAGGTCGGGGGGTGCCGCCATGGGTTCCATGTCGGGGTTCTCTGGAACGAGGAGGATCCTTCCCCGCTCTCGGCGGAAACGCTTGATCGTCGCTTCGGCCTCGCCGGTTGGTCCCGTGACCTGGGCGGCCACGATGTCCCCACTGGCGATGCCCGCACTGACCCGAACAACCGCCAGGTCGCCATCCAGGATGCCGGCTCCCACCATGCTATCCCCCCTCACCTGAAGGACGAAATGGGGCGTATCGTCCACGAACTCCTTGGGCACCGCGAGCACTCCTTCGTGCATCTGCTCCGCCAAAGAGGTGGGCCCGGCCGCTATGGAGCCGTAGATGGGAAAGGTCCGGGCCTGGGAGCGGCCGGAGACGACGTCCGAAGCCGGGCTCCAGCACACCTCGATTGCCCGAGGCTTGCTGGGATCCCGGCGCAGGTACCCGCGCTCCTCGAGCGTCTGAAGATGGGCGTGCACGGTGCTTGGCGAGGTGAGTCCCACGGCCTCTCCTATCTCCCGAACGGATGGCGGGTAGCCTCGCTTCTCTACGGTCTGAACGATGAAGTCCAGAATGCCCTGTTGGCGTTGCGTCAGACCCGGTAGGTCCATGCTCCTGCCTCCTCCTTCAACGTCTGCCGCAGTTTACAGATGTTCCAATCCACATACAAACATTTGTTCGATCTTGCCTTGACTCGAACAAACGTTCGGCCTACAGTGTCATCATGGAAGCAAACGTACGTTCGCTGAATAGGTCATCAAGGTTTCCCTTCCTTGCGGGCATGCTTCTTGCTTTAGCGATCTTCAGCCTGCCGAGCGCAGATCGACCGGGCGCTCTGGATTCGGGCATTCGGGCGGTAAGAGATGGCAAAGCACGGATGACGCCCGTCCTCCGGATGGGATCTGGGACGGTCTCCAAGTCCCACCCGCGGGTCCACATTGTCCAACGGGGGGACACGCTTTGGGATCTGGCGAGCCGCTTTGGAAGGAGTAGGGATCCTCGCCAGTACATCTTTGAGCTACAGGAGCTGAACGGGCTCCGGGCATCCTCCATCATGCCCGGCCAAAAGCTCGTGCTGCCGCCTTAGAGCGTCTCTGCATCTCCCGCTTGCCTCGATTCTCGTCGCTACACGCATACGTTGTAGAGCTCGCGCCTGGCAATCGGAGCGCAGGGACGCTCGTGTCGCGGGCCGCACTGGAAGGGAGCGATTCGACGCGGCTCACTTCCCGGAATTCCTTGACAGGCCGCGGTTACATCGATGTAATTACCTCCGCTGACCACAAGATGTTGCGTACTCTTCTGGGAAGTTTCCTACATCTTGTGGTGTGAAGGGTTTAAGCCCGA
Organism: Actinomycetota bacterium; assembly: GCA_050693695.1. Taxonomy (GTDB): domain Bacteria; phylum Actinomycetota; class CADDZG01; order JAHWKV01; family JAOPZY01; genus JBOGWM01. The sequence goes on along the minus strand of JBOGWM010000315.1, from coordinate 2,895 downwards.
CCTTTTGGGTCGGCGAGGGCGACAAGGGGGACACGGTGGCGAAGACCCAGGACAACTTGACGAGCCGATCGGAAGCGCTTCGGGTGGATCGGTTCTTCACCCGTGTGAGGGTGGATCCCTTCGATGAGGTGGAGTGGGAAGTCCGGGATGCTCGCATCGGCTCCGGGGACAAGATTGCCTTTGAGCAAAGGGACGTCGAGTTTCCCAAGTCCTGGTCCCAGAACGCCACCAACATCGTTGCCCAGAAGTACTTTCGGGGACCCCTCGGGTCATCCGCGCGTGAGCGTTCCGTGCGCCAGATGATCAACCGGGTCGCCAACTGGTACGCGACCAGGGGGGCGAAGGACGGGTATTTCGCCGAAGGGGCGGATGAGGAAACCTTCGGAGCCGAGCTCACGCATCTCGTGGTGATGCAGAAGATGTCCTTCAACTCCCCCGTCTGGTTCAATGTGGGGCTGATGGATCCTCCCAGGGTCTCGGCGTGCTTCATCCTCGACGTTGAGGATGACATGCGTTCTATCCTGAACTGGTATGTGGAAGAAGGCCTCATCTTCAAGGCCGGCTCGGGGGCGGGGATCAATCTCTCCAAGTTGCGCTCCTCCAAGGAGCTTCTGACCTCGGGGGGCACGGCCTCGGGTCCGGTCTCTTTCATGCGGGGAGCCGACGCCTCCGCGGGAACGATCAAGTCCGGAGGTTCAACCCGCCGGGCGGCGAAGATGGTGGTCCTCGACATCGATCATCCCGACATCGAGGAGTTCATCTGGTGCAAGGTCCGGGAGGAACAGAAGGCCCGGATGCTACGAGAGGGTGGCTTCGACATGGATCTGGACGGGGCGGATTCCTACTCGTTGCAATATCAGAACGCGAACAATTCGGTTGGTCTGACCGACGAGTTCATTCAGGCCTACCTGGGGGGCCTGGACTGGGAACTGAAGGCGGTCACCGACGGCCGGGTCGTCCGCCGTCTGAAGGCGCGAGACCTGATGCGCCAGATCGCTCAAGCCGCCTGGGAATGCGCGGATCCCGGCGTCTTCTACCTGGACACGATGAACCGTTGGCACACCTCCCCCGCAGCCGGCCCCATTCGGGCCTCCAATCCTTGCTCGGAGTTCCTTCGTCCTGCGGATACTTCCTGCAACCTGGCCTCTCTGCGCTTGACGAAGTTCCTGGACGAGCGTGGAGAGTTCAAGGTCGAAGAGTTTGTGGTGGCCGTCGATACGACGTTGACGGCCATGGATATCTCGGTCCATAACGCGGAGTACCCCACCGAGAAGATCGCCAAGATGGTGAACAGCTACCGGGAGCTGGGCCTTGGATACACCGATCTCGGGGCCCTCCTCATGCGCCAGGGAATTCCCTACGATTCCGAGGAGGGTCGAGCATGGGCAGCCTCCATCACCGCCCTGATGAGCGGAGCCGCCTGGAGGCGCTCCGCTGAGTTGGCCAGAGTCCTCGGCGCCTACCCCGGATGGAAGGAGCCGGGAAACGCAAGCCGGCATCTCGGGGTCATGCGGATGCATCGGGAGGCTCTGCGCCAGATCCACGCCTCCTTGGCTCCCCCCAACGTGCTTGAGGCCGCCCGGAGCCTCTGGGACGAGGCGATCGAGTTGGGAGAGCGATTCGGATATCGCAATGCTCAGGTCAGCCTGATCGCGCCGACGGGAACCATCAGCTTCCTGCTTGACGCGGACACGACGGGTATCGAGCCTGATCTTGCCTTGGTGAAGATGAAGAAGCTTGTCGGGGGCGGCACGATGAAGATCGTCAACCAGGCGGTCCCGATGGCCCTGCAAAAGTTGGGATATGCTCCCCAGCAGGTCTCCGAGATCCTCTCCTATATCGGCGAAAACAATACGGTTGAGGGCGCGCCCTATCTGAGTGAAGATCACTATCCGGTCTTCGACTGCGCCATGGGAGACCGGCCCATCCACCACATGGGGCATGTGAGGATGCTTGCGGCGGTGCAGCCTTTGATCTGTGGTTCTTCGTCCAAGACCGTGAACTTGCCCGAGACCGCCAACGTCGATGATATCGAGCGTCTCTACGTCGAGGCGTGGCGCCTGGGACTCAAGAATCTCGCGGTATACCGGGACAACTGCAAGGTCGGCCAGCCCCTCTCGGCGGAGAAGAAGCCAGCCGAGAGGCAGGGACCCTCGGAGCGCTCGACCCCGGTCCGGAGCAGGCTGCCCCGCAGGCGCCCTGCCAAGACCATGTCCTTTCGGGTGGCGGACTGCGAGGGCTATGTCATCGCTGGCGAGTACCCGGACACGGGGGAGCTGGGAGAGATCTTTCTCAAGGTGGCCAAGCAGGGGAGCACCCTAGCGGGCGTGATGGACGCCTTTGCGATCGCCATCTCGATCGGCTTGCAGTATGGGGTACCCCTCAAGGTCTATGTCGAGAAGTTCATCAACATGCGCTTCGAGCCCTCGGGCATCACTGACGATCCGGACTTCCGGTTCGCAACCTCGATCCTGGACTACATCTTCCGCCGGCTGGCGTCTGACTACCTCGCGTCCGAGGACCGGGAAGCGCTCAATGTCAAGACGACCACCGAACGCCAGCGAGCGCTGGACGGGGGAAGCCCATTGCAGGCGAACGGGCTGAGTGACTACCGCGATCCAACCCGGGAGCGGGTCAAGGGCAACGGGCTCGACGCCCCACTCTGTTACACCTGCGGCGTCTCTATGCAGCCCGCGGGCTCGTGCTTCGTCTGCGCCTCATGTGGAACCACGAGCGGCTGCTCGTAACTCATAATAGGAGCATGGCCCCGTCCGCGATAGCTGACCGTCATCAGAGATCAGGGCAGCGGTCCTGTTTCCGGCAGCAAGGACATGGGGTCGAGCAGGCTCTGGAAAGTGGCGACGGCCACCGGATAACTACGAGGCGGCCTGGAGA
>JBOGWM010000314.1:0-8286 GCA_050693695.1 Actinomycetota bacterium | reverse complement strand
GTTCATGCCTGGGTCAACAACTTCGCCTATGCCAAGGATGTTTGGGCGGACGTCTACCTGCTCGACCGCGCCGAAGAGATCCTGTACGCGCAGGTATTTGGATTCCGCTACGTCGAGCCCGCCGGCGGTGACGGGGATTGCTTCGCTCTCGACGCGCTGGTCCCCGCGTCGGGATTGGGATCGCGGGCCGGGGAGGCCCGACGCCTTCAGTTCCGCCTCTATTACCAGGTAGAAGAAGAGCTCTTCACCGACGGTTTCGTCCACGACCACGAGCTCGTCCTTCCCGGGCGACGCAGCGAGCTGCGCGCTCCGAGCAACCGGCGGTCCCTCATCATCTCTTCGTTGCTGCTCTCCCAGGCGGCCGCCCGGAGCCGGCGGAGGTTCTGAGGCCAAGGCCCGTCTCATCCTGCGGGCGATAATAGCCATGTATGGATGAGGTGATTCGAGCGAGCGGCGCGATCGTCCTTGGCCCGACCGGCGTCGAGCCCGCAAGGATCGCGGTCATCCACCGCCCCGCCTACGACGACTGGACCTTTCCCAAGGGCAAGGCGCTGCCGGGCGAGGCGGATGAGGAAGCGGCCCTCCGGGAGGTGGAAGAAGAGACGGGCTTCACCTGCCGGCTCGGGCGACCTCTGGGAACGGTCTCGTACCGGGATCGTCACGGGCGGACGAAGGTCGTACGGTACTGGCTCATGCGGACTCTCGGAGGAGGCTTCTCGCCCACCGATGAGGTCGACGAGCTGCGCTGGCTCCCACCGGCCGAGGCGGCGGGGTTGCTCACCTACGAGCATGACCGGATGCTCCTGACCAAGCTCAACTCCCAACGCCGACTCGCGAACCCTTTTCCGCGCGCCATCGCTTGAGATGGTGGAATGGAGCTCGGTTCACGGTTGGGGGGGGCGAGCTATGTCGAGGGTGGTGGTGGTGGAGGACGACCTGACGATGGCCGAGATGGTCCTCTATAACCTTCGCCGCCACGGGCTGGAGGTCGAAGTTGCCGGCGATGGAAGCTCGGGGCTGAAGAAGGCAACCCGCGACGGGGTCTCGTTGGTGGTCCTCGACCTCATGCTGCCTCAGCTCGACGGGATCCAGGTGGCCGAGCAGCTCAGGCGAGTCCGACCCGATCTTCCCATCCTCATGCTGACCGCACGAGGTGAAGAGGAGGCCAAGCTGCGGGCATTCGCGGCCGGCGCCGACGACTACCTCACGAAGCCCTTCTCTATGGAGGAGCTGGTCGCCCGGGTCAAGGCGCTACTGCGCCGGTTCCAGGTGCAAGCAGCGCCCTCGACCGCGGGCAGCGAGATCCTGCTCGGGGACCTGCGGATCGCCCCCGGCGACTTCCGGTGCTGGGTCGCCGGCGAGGAGATCCTCCTGCGTCGCAAGGAGTTCTCGCTGCTGGCCCTGCTCGCCTCGAGGCCGGGAAGGCTCTTCTCCCGAGTGGAACTCGCGGAGCAGATCTGGGGATACAGCCATCTGGGAGACACCCGTACCATCGACACTCACGTGAAGAACCTTCGCCGCAAGGTCGAGGACCGATCCGCCTATCGCTACATCGACACCGTGCGTGGACTCGGCTACCGCCTCCGGGTACGGCCCCGGAACGATTCCTGACGAGGATCCGGTCGGAAAGCCGGGGCGAGTTGAAAGGGGCCGGCTACGCCGGCCCGAACAGCGTCGATCGGTTATAGCTGGTTTTGGGAGGGGCCCGGGGGAGGGCCTGCCCTCCCCCCGCTAAAGCTCTCGGCTGGGCGGGGCGTTGATGCCCCGGGCATGCTCCTCGTATCGGGCGGCGACGAAGAGCAGGTCCGAAAGGCGATTGACGTAGGACAGGACCACCGGATCGGCCAGGAGCCCCTGGCCCGCCAGGGTGACCATGCTGCGTTCGCACCGGCGCACCACGCAACGCGCCAGGTCCAGGGCGGCGCTCACCGCCGAAGCGCCGGGAACCACGAAGAATTCAGGGAGCGGGGCCTGCTCCGTCAGGCGGTCGATGCTTTCCTCCAGGTTCTTCACCATCTCCCCGGTCACCTTGGAGATCCCCGCTTTGAGCTTGGAGGCGTTCTCGGGCAGCGTCGCCAGCTCCGCGCCCAGGACGAAGAGCTGGCGCTGGAGATCGAGGAGGAGGGTGTCCAGGCCCTCGGAGCGCGGTCCGAGGGAACGAGCGAGGCCGATGGCGGCAACCGCCTCGTCGGCGTCGCCGTAGGCGTCGGGGAGGGGATGGTCCTTGCGGACCCGTCCACCGTACAGCAGCCCGGTGGTCCCGTCATCGCCCCGCTTGGTATAGATCCTCACCACGCCAGCCTACAGTGACGCCGGCCTCCGGGGGCCCCGATCCCGATCGCCGGGACGGCGAGGGCCGACGATCGGATCAGTGAGTGTGGCGGTGGTGGCGATGTCCCCCGCCGGAGCCCGCCTGCGAGCCGACCAGCAGGGGCAGGCTCTTGCGGCGGGAGGCCTTTGGCTTGGGAGGGAACAGGAGGACGAACTCCTCGAGGATCTTCTCGAAGGCCCTGGCTGAAGGCGAGTCGGGCAAGGAGACCGCCACCGGCTTCCCGTGGTCGGCGAAGTCGCGCATGGGGGGGTCGAGGGGCACCTGCCCCAGGAGCGGAACTCCGAATCGGTCGGCCAGCTCCCGGCCGCCGCCGCTGCCAAAAGGATAGGTCCGCTCCCCGCAGTGCTCACAGATCGCGTAGGCCATGTTCTCGATCACGCCCGCCACCTTCATCCCGACTTTGTTGGCCATGTGCCCCGCCCGCTCCGCCACCCGCTCGGCGGCGACCTGGGGGGTGGTCACGAGGATGAACCGGGCGCCGGGCGCGAACTGGGCGAGGGAGATGGAGATGTCTCCGGTACCGGGGGGCATGTCGATGATCAGATACTCCGGCTCTTCCCAGTGCACATCGGAGATGAACTGCTGGAGGGCCTTGTGGAGCATGGGACCTCGCCACACCACGGGATTGTCCTCCGGCACGAAGTTCCCGATCGAGATGAGCTTGAAGCCGTAGGCCTCCGGCGGGATGATGAGCCGCTCGTCCAAGACGGTGGGCTGGGTCCTCACCCCCAGCATCCGAGGTACCGAGAATCCCCAGACATCCGCATCGAGCAGGCCCACACGGTGGCCTCGCTTGGCCAGAGCAGCCGTCAGGTTGACCGTCACGGTGGACTTGCCGACCCCGCCCTTCCCGCTTCCGATGGCGATCACGGTGGTGGAAGAGTCGGCCCGGGCGAGGGGGGCCACCGCCTCCTCTTTGAGTCCCCCCACGAGCGAGCGGCGCTCCTCCTCGGTCATCGCCCCCAGATTGACCTGCACCTCGCGGATCTCCGGGAACCGGTCCTTCAGCTTCGCCGGCAGCACCTCCTGGAAGAAGGACTTGAGCGGGCAGCCGGGAATGGTGAGGGCAAGGTCCACCGCCACCCGGGACCCGTTCAGATGGATACCTCGGACCATGTTGAGCTCCACGATGCTGCGGTGGAGCTCCGGATCCTGGATCTCGGCGAGTACGCTGCGGATTTCCTCGATGGTGGGCACGGTTCCAGAGTAGTCGAAGTTAGCGCGGCGTGTGGGAGACGCCTCGACCTATCCTTGAACCATGTACAGCCGCCAGCTCCTCGAGCGCTTCCACGCTCCCCGCTGGGTGGGAGACCTCGCGGCCCCCTCTGCGGTGGGCACGGAAGGGGACCCCACCTGCGGTGACGTGATCGAGATCGCGATCGAGGTGACGGACGAGGTGATCCGGGCGGCCCGGTTCCGCACCTTCGGCTGTGTCGTGGCCATCGCGGCCTCCGATGCGATCTGCGAGGTGATCACCGGTCTCTCCCTGACGGGCGCACGGATGCTGGGGGCGGATGAGATCCACGCGGTCCTGGGAGGCGTACCCGAGGACCGGATCAGTTGCGTCGTCGCTCCCCTGGCCGCCCTCAGATCCGCGCTGGCCCGGCTCGGGCTGGGGCTATAGGGACGGCGCGCAACACTACACTTTGAGGGCATGGCGCGGTTGCTCTGGTTGGCGCACGAGCGCGTGGATCCCGAGGTCTCCTTCCCGGCCCTCGCGGGACGCCACCCTGCGCCCGAGTCGCTGGCCTTCGCCGAGGCGACCCCCGAGATCATCTCCACCCGGCTCCCCGACGCGGTGATCGTGGACGGGCGGGCACGCCCCGACGAGGCCGCCGCTGTCGTTCGGAAACTTCGGGACGATACCGGGGCAACCTTCCTGGCGGTGCTCTCCTCCGAAGACCTCACCAGCTACGACTGGAGCTGCGGAGTGGCGGACTTCGTCACCGACACCTGCTCCTCCGAGGAGCTGGAGACCCGGATCCTCCGGCTCTCCCGACCGACCGAATCCGAGCCGACCGATCTGGTGCGGCGAGGCGCGATCACCATCGACCGGGACCGCTTCGAGGTAAGGATTCACGGCCAGGCGCTCGACCTCACCTATAAGGAGTTCGAGCTGCTGGCCCACCTGGCCGCTCGCCCCGGGAAGGTCTGCACCCGAAGCTCGCTGCTTCGAGAGGTCTGGGGATACGACTTCTTCGGTGGGACGAGGACGGTGGACGTGCACATCCGGCGGCTGCGGGCCAAGCTTGGACCGGACGCCCACACCGTCGAAACCGTCCGCAACGTCGGCTACCGGTTCGCCCGGTAGCCTGGCGAGGAGGGTGCTCGTCGAGTCAGGGATCGGTGACGACCCGGACCGGGCCGAAGCTCGCCTCCTTGAGCCGCGTCTCCAGGAGCTCGGCGTCTCCCACCACCACGATCGCGATCCGATCCGGACGCAGGCGTTGATTCGCCGCGGCGCCCACCTCTTCGACGCTCACTTGCTCCATCGCCCCACGATAGGCGTGGTAGTGGTCGTCGGGAAGCCCGTAGACGATCAGGTGGGCGATGGCGGACGAGATGGCGCCGGGGGTCTCGAAAGAGATCGGAAACACGCCCACGAGGTAGTCACGGGCCTCCTTCAACTCTTCATCGCTCACCCCGTGGGCACGCAGGCGGCGGATCTCCTCGATGGCGTCCGCGGTGGCGTCGACGGTGGCGTCGGTCTGCACGGCGGCGGAGGCCCCGAACGGGCCGGCCTGGTGGCGGAAATCAAACCAGGCCCGAGCCCCGTACGTATATCCCTTCTCTTCTCTCAGCTTCAGGTTGAGCCGGGAGGTGAACAGCCCCCCCAGCACCGACACCATCAAGCTCACGGGCAGGAAATCGGGGATGAGCCGGGGGGTCCCCATGTGGCCCAGCAGAATCTGTGACTGCACCGACCCGGGACGATGGACCAGGGTCACCGCGGTCTCCGTGAGATCCTCCTCGACCTTGGGAACGGGGCGGGGGGCCTCGGAGGCGTTCCAGTCCCCGAACAGGGACTCCACCATCGCCTCGACCTCGACCCCTTCCAGATCCCCGGCCAGGACGAAGCTCGCCGCTCCAGGCGTTGCGAAACGCCGGTAGAAGCGCTCCAGGTTTTCCCGATCCAGCCCGGCCACCGTAGAGATGGTTCCGCCAGCCGGGCGAGCGTAGGCCGAGTCGGCGGTATAGACGGCTTCAAGAAGCGCCAGATTGGCCCTCCGGTTGGGTTCCGCGTACTCCTGGCGAATCTCGTTGAGCCGTTCACTTCGAAGGCGCTCCACCTCTCGGCTCGGGAAGGTCGGCCGGCGCACCGCTTCCGCAAGCAGGTCGAGAGCCGGCTCCAGCCGTGAGGCGGGAACGCTCAACCTGGCCTGAAGGAAATCCCAGCTCGCGTCGATCGAGATCCCCGCTCCAAGTCGCTCCGAAGCCTGCGCGAAGCTCTCCGCGTCGTAGCGCTCGGTCCCCTCGGTGAGCGCCCAGGCCGCAAGGGTGGCAACTCCGGATTCCCCCGGTGCAGCATGCTCGGCGCCGGCATCCAGGAGGAGGCGGGCGGAGCAGAGGCGGCGTCCCGGCAGGTGACAGGCGATAACCTGCAATCCGCAGTCCTGGGACGTCCGGGTAAAGGACGGGAACCGGTAGGGGCGAGCGGGACCCGGGAGCGGTCGCTCCGACACCAGCCGGCTCATGCCGTCTCCCCGAGGGGGGCCGGCATGAAGCTGAGGACCACCCGATTGTCCGGGGTGAAGAACTCGCCAACCGCTTCCCGGATCTCATCGGCCGTGACGCCGAACAGCGTTGGCAGGCGCTCGTTCGCCTTCTCCGGGTCATCGAAGAGCGTCGCATACATCGAGAGCCGGTCGGCCCGCTCCTCCACCGGCTGCAGCCGGCCAAGCTCATCCTTCTCGACGATTGCCCGGGCTCGGGTCAGCTCCTCTTCATCGATCTTCCCGCCCGCCAGGCCTCCCACGACCTCGTGAAGCGCCGCCTCCAGCGTCTCCAGCGCCACCTCCGGGCGAGCGGTTGCCCATCCCACGACCATCGATGACCCCCCCACCCACTCGAAGGGGCCGAAAACGAAGTCCTGCGCGAGCTGCCGGTCCCGGACCAGGATGGAATACAGTCGGCTCCCCTTGCCTCTGGCGAGCACGACCGAAGCCATCATGAGGGCATCGAAGGCCCTCGTCCCCAGCGGGGGACAGCGAAAGCCCAGGTAGATGCGGCCGAGCGGGACCCGGTCCAAGACTTCTTCCAGGACCTGACGTCCGATCTTCGCAGGGATGGGAACGTCGGGGGCGGGGGGGATGTTTGGATTGGACGGGATCCCCCCGAAAAAGCGCTCGACCGAAGCCCGCACGCTCTGCGGCTCGAAGTCGCCCACGATGGATAAGACGGCATTGTTCGGGGCGTAGTAGGTGCGAAAGAAGGTCCGGACATCATCCAGTGACGCCGCGTCGAGGTCCTCCATCGACCCGATGGTGCGGTGGTGATAAGGATGGCCCTCCGGGAAGACCGCGGCCTGAAGCCGCTCTATCGCACTCCCGTACGGGCGGTTGTCAGAGCCCTGGCGCCGCTCGTTCTTCACCACCTCTCGCTGATTGTCGAGGGTCTCCTGACCCAAGGCGTCGAGGAGACCTCCCAGGCGATCGGCCTCCAGCCAGAGGGCCAGGTCCAGGTGGTGGCTGGGAAGAGTCTCGTAGTAATTCGTCCGATCCACCCATGTCGAGCCGTTGAGCGTGCCCCCGACGGAGCTGATGAGCCGGAAGTGCTCCGCCTTGTCCACGTGGCGCGACCCCTGGAACATCATGTGCTCGAAGAGGTGGGCGAGCCCGGTCTTTCCCCGAGCCTCATGCCTGGACCCGACGTTGTACCAGAGATTGACCGCCACCACAGAGGCCAGATGGTCCTCCGAGAGGATCACCCGCAGCCCGTTGTCCAGCCGGTGCTCGACGAACTCGATTCGGGGCCAGGCCCCATTGGTTGACAGCATACCTTTGCTCCTGGTTCGGGGTTCAACACTCGATGCGGATACAAAACCCGCACTCGATTGTAAGGGCCGTCCCGGAAACCACCCCGGATACACTCAGGATGGGCCGCTAGCTCATCAGGTAGAGCTCTGGACTTTTAATCCAGCGGGCAGGGTTCGAGTCCCTGGCGGCCCACCAAACTCCTCAGTCTCGAACCGACGCCAACAGAAAAGGCGCCGGTTCTTTTGTATTGCCTCCTCGGGCTAACGTTGTCGAGATCTGGCTCGGGGTATTCGCAGCTCTCACTCGGCACGATAACCTCAAGCTCACCCCTGACTACTTCCCGGTCATGAGCAACAGCAGCAAAGATAGGCGTCAGGGTTGCGCCAGTCACGCTTGGCCCACTCGCATCAACCACATCCACGTCAATCCACTCAAACCAGGCCTGGTTCCAGTCCCGCCGCCCATGAGTATCTGCTTGCCGGTAAGCCTCGAAGCAGTTCTTGGCCAGCTTGAGCACTTGCTCCAGGGTGATGCGCAAGCGCTCAACATCAACCTGCCACCGGGCCAGCTCTTCTTCGGCTCGCTGAAGCTGGACGGCCAGGTGACTCTGCTTCTCTCTGGCTATGTCATCGGGCACTGCTCCAGCCATGGCCTTCTCAGCCCACTTGTACCGACTCTGCCGCAGTTCAGCGACACGGGCAGTCAAGCACCGCTTCTCTTGTTCGGCCTGGGCGGTGTGAGCTTCCAGGTCGGCCTGGAGGCGTTCGGCCAGGAGGGAGCGGATCTCTGGTTCCAGCCGTTGAGTGTGCCAGTACTGGACCATAGCCTCTTCAACCTTGGCGGCCGGCAGATGAGGCAGGCCGCAGAGCGTGCGACGCTCATGCTGGCCGAGGCAGAAGAAATACTCGTAGCGGCCGCCGTTGCCTCGTGAGACGCAGTAAGCCAGGCGTGACTGGCATCTACCGCAGCGCAAGCTCC
>JBOGWM010000313.1:0-13965 GCA_050693695.1 Actinomycetota bacterium | reverse complement strand
CAGGCGTAGCGGGCGGCCAGGCGACAGGCGCGCTCTCGAACTCGCTCGGAGAGCTCGGGGGGCTCCACCACCCTGGCCTGACGACCCAGCCGGAGGAGGAGCTTCTCGAGCCAGGCGGTCCCCCCCGCGCTCAGTCGCACCCTTGTCCAGCCCCCGGCGAGCGGTTCCCGGGATTGAAGAGGGTAGGCGGCGGCCACCCACCCCGCGACCTCCCCGGCGAGATCCAGGACAACCTGAACGGCATCGGTCCCCTCGACGTACAGCGACTCGTATCTGGAGAGATCGAGGTCGGCCGGGATGTCGGCGGCGGCCTCCCCGAGAGTGACCGATCGGATCCGGTCCACCCTGAAGATGCGTTCGTCGCCGACCCGATGGCACCACCCGACCAGATACCAGCGCCCTCCCGAGACGAACAGCGCCCAGGGGTCCACGTCCCGCTCGGTGATCTCGTCGCGGGAATGGGCGTAATAGACCAGGTGCACTTGCCTCCTGGAGACCAGGGCTTCCCGGACGGTGGCCAGATCTCCCGCACCTTCGAGCTCCACGGCCACCCGAGAGAGGGTGTCGGGACCCAGCGCCTGCTTGAGACGCTCCAGCGCCCGGCCCAACGCTTCGTCGGCCACTCCCGAGGAAAGCATCGCCCTCGCCCCGGCGTAGAGCAGAAGACCCTCCGCGGGGGTCAGCCGAAGGGGGCGGGAGAAGTAATCCGCCAGCCGGATCCACACCCGGTCGCCGATGATCTGGGCCTCGATCAGGTCTCCCGGCCCGTAGCCGGGAAGCCCGCACACGAAGAGCAGGCTGATGTCGGAGGAGAGCTGGCTCCTGGAGACCCCGAAGCGCCGGCAGACCTCCGCCACGGGCACCCCCGGACGGGCAAGCACGTAGGGCACCATCAGTAGCAGGCGACGAAATCGGGCCTCCAGGGACTCAGCCACAGGCCTCCTCCAACCGCTTCCTCACCAGGACCCGAAGATGGCGCGGCTCGACCACCTCCGCGCCCTCCCCCAGGGACAGGACCCACGAGATGAATCCCGGGGGGTCGGACACCCGCACCCGAGCCAGGGCGGCTCCCCCATCCGTCGCTTCCAGGGCGAGCCAGGGCTGGGTCCGCTCCACCCACCAGGCGCTGGAGGCCTCGAATCGGACCGCGGCCTCGACTCCGGCGCCATCGCCCGCAACGAAGGGAGGCGCCTCCAGAGCCTCTTCCGGCCGAAATCCCTCCTTCGGCTCGAATTCGCCTCCGGGGCTGGAAGGGTCCAGAAAGTGGATCTGCCCGACCACCCGGTCGAGGCGGAACGATCGGATCTCGCCGCTTCGGTGATCCCGGCCGACCAGATACCACGAGCCCCTCCGATGGACGAGACCGTGGGGGTCCAGCGTCCGGGCGGCCACCTCGTCTTTCGAGCTTCGATAGGAGAAGGTGACCCGCTTACGCTCGGCCACCGCCTCGAAGGCCCGGGGGAGGCCGGAGACGCCAAGTCCCAGATCTGCCGCCAGCCACGTCGGCCGTGCCGCCTCCAGCTCCGGAGAGAAGTCCCCTGCGAGCTTGAGCAACGCCACATGAGCCGCTTCGGGGTCCTGGAGGCGCAGGAGCCCGATCGCCAGCCACAGGGAGGCGAGCTCCTCGTCGCTCAGGTTCAGATCCGGCAGGTAATACCGCTCCTTGGGGATCCGATAGCCTTCCTCGGCCTCCCAGATATCGGTGGCGCCGAGCTCGAGGGGGATGCCCATCTCCCGCAGCACCTCCTTGTCGCGCTCGAACATCCGCTTGAAGGAATCCCATTGCTCCTGGGCATATCCGGGAACGGTTTCCCGGATCTCGTGGACGGTCAGGGGGCGGGCGGTATCGAGCAGGAGCACGATCAGGTTGAGGAGTCGCTCGGCCTTTCTGACCTTCATGATTCGTCGCCTCCGCCTTGATCGGGATTCTCGCCTTGACCCCGGGCCAGCTCCGCGGCGATGATCCCGGCTGCAGCCGCGGCTTTGAAGTAGTCCGGGTCCCGGGAGGGGTCTCGCCCCATGGTGGTCGGCCTGAGATCGAAGCTCTCCAGAGCCTCCAGGGCCTCGTCGGCATCGACCACGCGGATCTCGTGGCGCTCGGTAATCCCGCCGGCCTCCAGTCGGGCCATGACCTGGGACAGGTGAGCCTCCTCCAGCCGGGGCACCGCAACGATGCTCCTGGCGAGCGCCGCGTAGCGCAGCGCGCTCAACGAGTGGTGGCTGAGCACCCGGTGCCGCTCCCGGGGCTCCGCGAAGGAGATCCGGAGCACCGCCACGGGGCGGCCACCGAGAGCCCCCGCCGCGGAGAGGGTCTGGCCCTGCTCCATCGCGCTATGGCCCAGCAACGTGGCGGTCCCCACGATCCCGGGTCCCATCCCCACCACCGTTACGTCCGCCCCGGCCACCCTTCTGGCCGCGGCCAGCCCCGAGAAGACATTGACACACTCCAGGTCGCCGCCGACCGCATGGCCGCAGGTGAGCGTGGCATCGATCAGGCCCCGCTCCAGCAGGGCGGCGACCAGGTCGCTGTGCGCGATGGGCAGGGCCGCTGCGTCGGTCATCAGGTAGGCGAGGCGCAGGTCCGGCCTCCTCCTTCTCAGGACCGCAAGCACGCCCGGGAGCTGGGAGTGCACCGCAGCGGCCACGACCGGCATCCCTTCGAGGGAGTCCGCGGCGGCCATGACCTCGTGATGCTCGCTCTCGGGGGCCTCGGCGGCCATGATGTCGATCTGCCAGGGTGTGTAGCGCAGCTTCAAGATGTGGCCCCCGCACAGCTCTCCGGCGGTCGTGGCCTCCAGGTTCCAGAGGACGAAATCCTCCCCCCCCGTCCCCAGAGCGAGGTCGACCGCGGTGGTGTTGACCACCACCCGATCCCCGCAGCAGAGGGGACCGGTGATATCCGTGAACGCGGCGGCCCGGCGTTCCTGGTCGCCGACGAGCACCGTCACTCGCGCCAAACGGCCCCGCTCCTCGAGGACCCGGGAGACTACTCCGGTGGCAAAACGTGGCATGGCCGAAACATTACAGATCGTAAAGAGGCGAAAACAAGTTGAGAAAATTCCATCTGGGCACACTTTCCACTGGGATCAGAATCACAACAGTGTAATTCTATCTCCCCTGGGAGTCGAGGAGCGAGCGACGAGCAACATTGCGAGCGGAGATACAGGGACGCTCTAAAGCCAGGCGATGAGTTTCGCCACCCTATCGTCGGTATGGCGGAAGGGATCCTTGCACAGGACCGTGCGCTGAGCCTGGTCGTTGAGCTTGAGGTGAACCCAGTCCACCGTGTAATCGCGGCGGCGGCGCTTGGCGGCGCGGATGAACTCGCCTCGCAGCTTCGCTCGGGTGGTCTGCGGCGCCTCGTGCATCGCGGTTCGCACATCCTCCTCGGTGACGTATCGCTCGGCGAGATCCGCCCGCTCGAGCCGGTAGTAGAGGCCGCGCCGGTGGCTCACGTCGTGATAGACGAGGTCCATGAGCGCCAGCTTCGGATGCGACAGCGAGAATCCATGACGCTTCCGGTAGCGCTCCAGGAGCCGGTACTTCATCACCCAGTCGACCTTGGTGTCGAGGGCCATGAAGTCGTCTTCCAGGGCGAGGAGGCACTCCTCCCACGCTCGGACGGTCTCTTTCATCTCCGGATCGTCCCGGCGCTCCACGTACTTGGCGGCCCGACTCAGATACTCCCACTGCAGCTCGATGGCCGAGGCCTCCCGGCCGTTTGCCAGACGCACCTTGTGACTGCAGGACAGGTCATGCGAGATCTCTCGGATGGCCCGGATCGGGTTCTCCAGCGACAGATCCCGCATCACGAGCCCGTCCTCCAGCATCCGCAGCAGCACCGCAGTGGTCGATATCTTGAGCCAGGTGGTGTACTCGCTCATGTTGGAGTCGCCCACGATCACGTGGAGCCGGCGATACTTCTCGGCGTCGGCATGCGGCTCGTCCCGGGTGTTGATGATCGGGCGGGAGCGGGTGGTGGCCGAGGAGACGCCCTCCCAGATGTGCTCGGCCCGCTGCGAGATGCAGTACAGGGCGCCTCGGGCCGTCTGGAGGATCTTCCCCGCCCCGGTGAAGACCTGGCGGGAGACGAAGAAGGGGATGAGAATCTCCGCCAGCTTGCCGAACTCCCCGTAGCGGCTGACGAGGTAATTCTCGTGACAGCCGTAGGAGTTTCCGGCGGAGTCCGTGTTGTTCTTGAACAGGTAGACCTGGCCGGCGATCCCCTCCTCCCGCAGACGGGCTTCCGCCGAGATCACCAGCGATTCGAGGATGCGCTCCCCGGCCTTGTCATGCGCCACGAGCTGGGATATGTCATCGCATTCGGGCGTCGCATACTCGGGGTGGGATCCGACGTCGAGATACAGGCGGGCGCCGTTCTCCAGGAAGACGTTCGAGGAGCGACCCCAAGAGACCACCCTCCGGAACAGGTATCGAGCGACCTCGTCAGGGGAGAGGCGCCGCTGGCCCCGGAAGGTGCAGGTCACGCCATACTCGTTCTCCAGACCGAAGATGCGCCGTTCCATGCCTGTAAAGCGGCTCGCACCGCGGCCTATGTCGGACCTTGAGGGTCCGCAACCTCCGGCCCGGCGCCCTCCGGGCGCGGACCTCCTTCGGGGGCGGCGCCTTCATGGGCGCCTTCCCGGCGTGGCGCTCCTCCCCGAGCCCCCCCGAGCAGCTCGGCCACCTGCTGATCCGAGAAGCGCCGGAACTTCCGTCGCTCGCGGGTTCGGTCAAGGGCCGCCACCTCGAGATTGCGGGCAGGGATCTCTCGCTTCTCGACCTCCACCAGGGCGTTCACTCCCAGCCTGAGGGCGTCCTCGAGCGAGGCGCCCGGGGAGAAGTGGGCTCGCAAGTACTCGGTGAGGGCCTCGGATTGACCTCCCATGGCCACAAACTTCTCGTCGTCGGCGACGGATCCGTCATAGAGGATGTGGAAGATCTCATTGCGCTCGCTCGGCTCGCCGACCTGGGCCACGAGGATCTCCACCTCGTAGGGCTTGAGCTCCGCGGTGAAGATCTGTCCAAGGATCTGGGAGTAGCCGTTGGCCAGCGCTCGGGCGGAGACGTCCTCGCGCGAGTACGCGTAGCCGCGCACGTCCGCCTGGCGCACCCCGTGCATCCGCAGCGTCTCGAACTCGTTGAACTTTCCCACCCCCGCAAAGGCTACCCGATCGTAGATCTCGGCGATCTTGTGGAGACTGACCGAGGGATTCTCGGCGACGAAGAACAGACCATCGAGGTAATCCAGGGCGATCACCGACTTCCCGCGGGAGATGCCCTTGCGCGCGTAGTCGGACTTGTCTTTCATGAACTGCTCTGGTGAGACATAGAAGGGAAGGGGCATCCCTACTCGTTCTCCTCGCCGGTTCCGGCCGGATATTCATACGCCTCCGGCACCGTCTCTCGGGGCTCGATGCGACCCGCCGCCTCTCGCTCCTCGAGGAGGGAGTCGAAGAGCGAGCCGATCTCATCATCGGGGACCTCCCGGAATCCCTCTGCCGAGATCCTGGCGATATTCGGATAGATCTTGCGCAGGACGTCGGGACCCCCGGTGCCCACATCTTCCTCGGAGGCGTCGAAGAGAGCTTCCAGGGCGATCTTCACCACCTCCTCGCGACTGACGCCAGGGCGGTAGCGCTTCTTGATGGTGGCTCGGGCGTCGCGCCCGCCAGAGCCTGTCGCGGCATAGTCGCTCTCCTCGTACCGGCCCCCCGTCACGTCGTAGGAAAAGATCCGTCCCTGCCCCCGCCGCTCGTCGAAACCGGCGAAGATCGGCACCACCACGAGACCCTGCATCGCCTGGGGGAGATGCACTCTCATGAACTGAGCCAGCTTGTTTGCCCGGCCCTCCAACGTGAGACGCTCTCCCTCCATCTTCTCGTAGTGCTCCAGCTCGGTCTGGAAGAGCCGGACCATGTCGAGGGCCGGGCCGACCACTCCGGCGATGGCCACGGCCGAGGAGTCGTCGGTGGCAAAGACCTTCTCGATGGAGCGGTGAGCGATATGGAAGCCTTCCGTGGCTCGGCGGTCCCCGGCGATGGCCACCCCTTCTCGATAGCGGATGGCCAGGATCGTCGTGGCATGAGGGAGATCGATCCGCTCTCCCCTCCCGAACGCCGCACCCGGAGAGGACCCGGAGGGCCCTCCGGGCTCAGAGCGTCGAAGCACCGGCGCCGGAAGGGACTCGGGACGGGTACGCGCCAGGAGATCGGCGAACGAAGCCCCATCCAGCGAGGCGGCGGGGGCGGGATCGAACAGGCTCAGGTCCATCGCATGGATTCTACGCGGGTCACACCGGAGATGCCGGAAAGATCAGCTCGCTCCCTTGGAACCTAGCGAGCGAGATTGCTTATCGTCTGAAAAATATAAAGGGCTACTCTCCGCCTTTTTGGACATAGCTACGCACGAATTCCTCCGCGTTTTCCTCGAGGACCTCGTCGATCTCGTCGATCAGCTTGTCGATCGCTTCCGCGCTTTTCTTTTCCCGCTTCGGGGCCTGCGCCCCGGCTTCGGCGCTCTCAGACGGCTTGCGCCTGGCTCGTTTCTGCTCGCCGGACGAGCTCACTTTGCGATCACCTCACCATTGTACGGGCCACAGACCCGGGAAGGGCTCAGCCCCCCAGGAGATCCAGCAGCTCCTCGGCTGTATCCGCGAGGGCGAAGAGCGCTTCGGTCATCTCCTTGGTCCCCCGCAGTGGCTCCAGCATGGAAAGCTTGGACAGCGATTCGCCCCCCAGATCGAAGACGATGCCGTCCCAGGAGGCGGTCGTGACGACGGAGGAGAAGCGTCGAAGGATCTGACCTCGGAACCACGCCCTGGTGTCCACGGGGGGCTCCGAGATCGCCCGTTGGATCTCGTCCTCGCACACCAGCCGCTCTATCCGGTCCTGCTCCACCAGCTTGTAGTACAGCCCCTTGTCCCGGCGAACGTCGTGATATTGCAGGTCCACCAGGGCCAGCTTGGGATCGTCCCAATCGAGATCGTGACGTTCCCGGTATGCCTCGAGCAGGCGAAGTTTGGCCACCCAGTCGAGTTGGCGGTCCGCGGTCATCGGATCCGCCTCCAGCGTGGCCAGGATCTGCTCCCATCCGGCCAGCACGTCGATGCCCACGGGATCGCCCTCCATCTCGGCCAGGTATTTCTTGGCCCAGTCCAACAGCTCCCATTGCAGGTCCACCGCCGTCACCGTCCTTCCATCCGCGAGGGGTACCGGCTTGCGACAGGTCGGGTCATGGGAGATGGCCCTCAAGGCCGCCACGGGGTCCTCCAGTGACAGGTCGGCCGCGATGAAATCGTCCTCGATCATGGAGAGCACGATGGCGGTGGCGCCGGCCTTCAGGAACGTGGCCGTCTCGGACATGTTGGCGTCACCCACGATGACATGCAGCCTGCGGTACTTCTCCGGGTCGGCATGAGGCTCGTCGCGGGTGTTGATGATCGGACGCTTGAAGGTGGTCTCGAGACCCACCTCGACCTCGAAGAAGTCGGCCCGCTGGGAGATCTGGTAGGTCACCTCATCGTGAGCGCCTCCGGCCTCGCAGCCCACCTTGCCGGCCCCCGTGAAGACCTGACGCGAGACCAGAAAGGGGGTGAGAAAGCGCACGATGTTGGCAAAGGGCGTCGAGCGGGCGGTCAGGTAGTTCTCGTGGCACCCATACGAGTTGCCCTTCCCATCCGAGTTGTTCTTGTAAACGAGGATCCGCTGGCCATCGGCGAGGGCTCTGCCGGCGGCCAACAGGCTCTGCTCGAGAACTCGCTCCCCCGCCTTGTCGTAGATCACCAGATCGGTTGCGTTGGTGCACTCGGGGGTGGAGTACTCGGGGTGGGCGTGGTCCACATAGAAGCGGGCCCCGTTCTCGAGGATCACCGAGATGAGACCTCCCTCCTCCTCACCCAGATCGAGCCCCGGACGCTCGAAGCCCCGGGCATCCCGGAGGGGGTTCTCTTCCTCGTAGTCCCAGCGCACCCTCTTCAGCCGGGGGGGGGCGAAAGAGTTGATGAGGATCGAGGAGGCCAGGATGG
Source organism: Actinomycetota bacterium (assembly GCA_050693695.1). Classification (GTDB taxonomy): domain Bacteria; phylum Actinomycetota; class CADDZG01; order JAHWKV01; family JAOPZY01; genus JBOGWM01. The sequence continues at coordinate 5,939 of JBOGWM010000313.1, read as the reverse complement.
GGTTGTAGTCGCGAGCGCCCTTGGCGATGATGCCGTACTCGGTCTCGATGCCCATCACCTTCGCGACCGCCACGCCCCCTCCTTCCGACAGATTGCGTCGATCGACGTTCTGCCTCCAACCCTGCGCGAGGGCCGGCGGTAACCTTAACCTACAAGTACTGGCCCGTTCGCAGCCGCTCTACCGGGCGTGGGTCGCTGACCCGCTTGTTCTGGGGTACCAGAGTCCGCACGTAGACGATTCGCTCGCCTTTCTTCCCCGAGATGCGCGCCCAGTCGTCCGGGTTCGTGGTGTTGGGCAGATCCTCGTTCTCCTTGTACTCCTGGGAGATCGATTCGAGCAGGTCCTGGGCCTTGAGTCCCCGCTCCCCGCTGCCGATGAGCCGTTTGATCGCCATCTTCTTGGCCCGCCTCACGATGTTCTCGATCATCGCTCCGGAGGCGAAGTCCTTGAAATAGAGGATCTCTTTGTCTCCGTTGGCGTAGGTCACCTCGAGGAACTGGTTGGACTGGCTCACCGAATACATCTCCTCGACGGTGACCGAGATGAGATGGCTCAGGGTCCGGCCGATGTCCTCCCCGTGGACGGCGAGCTCGCCGGCGTGGATGGGCACCTCGGCGGTCAGGTATTTGGAGAAGATGGCCTTGGCGGCGAGGCCGTCGGGCCGCTCGATCTTGATCTTCACGTCCAGGCGGCCCGGGCGCAGGATCGCCGGGTCGATGAGATCTTCCCGGTTGGAGGCCCCGATGACGATGACGTTCTTCAAGGACTCCACCCCATCGATCTCGGACAGAAGCTGGGGCACGATGGTGGTCTCGATGTCGCTGGAGATCCCCGATCCTCGAGTCCGAAACAGCGATTCCATCTCATCGAAGAAGACGATGACCGGGACCCCCTCCTGCGACTTCTCCTTCGCCCGCTGAAAGATCAGGCGGATCTGGCGCTCGGTCTCACCCACGTACTTGTTGAGCAGCTCCGGACCCTTGACATTGAGGAAATAGGCCCGCACATCCGTGCGCCCGGTCAGCTCCTCGATGCGCTTCGCCAGGGAGTTGGCGACGGCCTTGGCGATCAGCGTCTTGCCGCACCCCGGGGGCCCGTACAGCAGCACTCCCTTGGGCGGGGTGAGCCGGTGCTCCGCGAAGAGGTCCGCATAGAGGAAGGGAAGCTCCACCGCATCGCGCAGCTCCTCGATCTGGCGATCGAGCCCTCCGATGTGCTCGTAGGCGACGTCGGGGACCTCCTCGAGGATCAGCTCCTCGACCTCGGGGCGGGGAAGCTTCTCCAGCAGGTAGCCCGACTTGGGGTCGAGGAGGACCGACTCGCCCGCCCGCAGGGTCTCTGCCTTGATCTGGTCGGAGAGCTGGACCACCCGCTCCTCGTCGGCATGGGAGAAGACGATCGCCCGATCGCCGTCCAGGAGCTCCTTGAGGGTGACCACCTCCCCCTGCAGCTCATAGCCGCAGACCGAGACGACGTTGAGGGCCTCGTTGAGAAGGACCTCCTGACCCTTGACGAGGGTCTCGGGATCGATTCCCGGGACGAGGCCCACCCGCAGCTTCCGCCCCCCGGTGAAGACATCCACGCTCTGATCGTCGTGGACGCCAAGCAAGACCCCGTAGCCGGAGGGAGGGGCGGAGAGCTTGTCCACCTCCTCGCGCAGGGCCACGATCCGCTCTCTGGCCTGGCGGAGGAGCTCGGCCATCCGCTCTGAACGCTCCTGGGAGCGAGCGGAGCTCTCGCGAGCTTCCAGGAGCTGGCGCTCGAGCCTGCGGATCCGAGCCGGGGCCTCGGAGAGCTGACCGCGGAGCCCACCTGCCTCTTCCTCGAGGAGCTTGGAGTGCAACTGCAGCTCCCCGACCTCGCGCTCGTAGTCACGGATACGGCGGTCGAACTCAGGTTGACGGGGCATCCCATCCCCTCCTTGAGGCTGATCTGCTGCCGATTGGAGCCCTCATCCCGTGGTCTTCAGTATAGGAACCTCACGGGACTGCGGTTGCCTTCTCCATACGTATCGGCAATTTTTCCCTTTGCTTGTGTTTGGCGTGAGAAGAAAAGGCAGAAGAATTTCCCTTTGATCCCGCTTTTCTCGGTACCCTTTACTTCCGCACCCAGATGAGGCAGTGTTGGCCCTCGAGCCGGACCTCGACGAGGAGGAGAAGCAACAGATGCGTCCCGCGTCGCGTCGCATCGGGCTGGCCGGGGGGCGCTTGCCGCGCCTCTGGGGCGCGCTTGGCGCTCTGAGCCTGGCCATCGGGGCGTGCAGCGGCGCCTCGGATGGGCCATCCGGGGATGCGAGCGGCGCCCTGCCCACGGTTCGCCCCGGAGTGCTCACCATCGGATCCGACATCCCCTATCCCCCATTCGAGTTCGAGGACCAAGGCGGGGGGTTGGCGGGGTTCGATGTCGACCTGGTACGGGCGGTCGCGGCAAAGCTCGACTTGAAGAATCGAGATGATGACTGGGTGAGCACCAGCTTCACCACCATCTTCTCCAGCCTCAACGCCGGCAAGTTCGACCTGGTGGTCGCCGCGGTGACAGCCGTCGCCCCGGAGGGGTCCCCGGCCGCAGAGACGGTCAAGCAGCGTCGGGAGGTGGTGGACTTCACCCTTCCCTACTATCTATCCCGCCAGTCCCTGGCCGTGGCCAAGAGCTCGGGGATCAAGTCGGTGAAGGACCTGAGCAAGGGCGATCGCATCGGCGTCCAGCGGGCCACCACCGGAGCATTCTGGGCGGAGCAAAACCTTGCTCCCCGCGCGGTGGAGCCGGTCAGCTTCGAGAAGGCCCCGGAGACCTACCAGGCCCTTCAAGCCGGTCAGCTCGTCGGGGTGGTGAACGACCTTCCGGTGTCGCTTGCGGCCCTCAAAGACCGCCCCCAGCTCGAGGTGGTCGAGGAGATCGAGACCGGTGAGCAGTATTCGATGGCGGTCGCCAAGCAAAACCCGAAGCTGAGGGACGCCATCAACCAAGCCCTAAAGGAGCTGTTCGAAGATGGGAGCTACGCCCGGATCTACAAGAACTACTTCCCCGGGGTCGCCCTCCCCGATTACGCCTCCGAGTAGCCTCGCTGCTCTTCGCCGCGAGAGCACCCGATCCGCTTTGGCCGTTGCAGGCGCGGGCGGCCTCTCCTTCGGCCTGGTCACCGTCGGCACGCTGGTGGTCCTGGCGACTTACGGCCTCACCCCCGTGGAGCGCCTGATCCGGGGGCTGAGCTCGACCGAGCTTCGGTCGGTAGCGCTTTCCGGGGCGATCCTCGGCCTGGCGAGCGCCCTGGCGGGATGGATCTCCTATCCCGGGATGGCGACCAAGCTCAGCCGGGAGGAGGCGATCGCGGGGGCGGTCCTTGGCCTCCAGGCGACGCTGGCCGGCGGGGTGATCGCCTGGCTGGGCGGCGGGGATGTCGAGGCCTTCGCCAGGAACTACCTCAACTTCGAGGTGCTGGCGCCTCAGCTTGACGCCTTCGTGGCGGGCGCCCGCAACACCATCCTGCTGGCCGCAACCGCGGAGGGGGCGGGGGTGGCTCTGGGATTGATCCTGGCGGTGTTCGCCATCTCGCGCCGCCCGGTCGTGCGCGCCCCGGTTCGCGCGTACATCAACTTCTTTCGCGGCACGCCGCTGCTGTGGCAGATCACCTTCATCGGTCTGGGGCTTCCGATGGGCCTGCGGATCAATATCGGCACCTACACGGCGGCGATCATCGCTCTCAGCCTCAACGCCGCGGCCTATATCGCCGAGGCGTTCCGAGCCGGCATCCAGTCGGTCGAGCGAGGCCAGCTCGAGGCCGCCCGGGGACTCGGGATGTCCTATCTTCAGGCCATGCGCTACGCCGTCGTTCCCCAGGCCATTCGGCGGGTGATACCACCTCTCACGAACGAGTTCGTGATCCTCATCAAGGACACATCGCTCGTGCTCTTCCTCGGCTTGACCGTCGGCCAGCGAGAGCTCATGTCGGTTGGCCAGCAAGCCGTCGCCAATACCTTCAACGCCACCTTCCTGGTCGCCACTGCCATCGGCTACCTCGCGATCAGCCTTCCGCTCATCCGCCTGGTCAATGCGCTGGAGAGACGCCTGCGCAGCGGTCTCGTGGGGGTCGGAGCGTGACGGATGAATGGCTGGTCCGCCTCGAGGCGGTCCATAAGTGGTTCGGGACATCGCATGTCTTGAATGACATCAACCTCGACGTGAGGTTGAGTGAAGTTCTGGTCATCATCGGACCCTCCGGTTCGGGCAAATCCACCTTGTTACGGACAATGAACCTGCTGGAGGAGCCCACCTCGGGGAAGGTGTTCTTCGACTCGGAAGAGATCAGTAACCTCCGCACGAATCTTGACCGTGTCCGCGCCAACATCGGCATCGTCTTTCAAGCGTTCAACCTGTTCCCGCATCGAAGCGTGCTCGCCAACGTGACCCTCGCCCTCTCCAAGGTCCTCAAGCTCGCTCCCGAGCAAGCCCGAGAGCGAGCCCTCGAAGAGCTGGCGCGAGTGGATCTCGAGCACAAAGCCGATGCCTATCCCTCGCAGCTCTCCGGGGGCCAGCAGCAGCGGGTGGCGATCGCTCGGGCCCTCGCGATGCGCCCGAAGCTGATGCTGTTCGATGAAGTCACCTCGGCGCTGGACCCCGAGTTGGTCACCGAGGTGCTCGAAACCATGCGATCCCTCGCCCAAGGGGGGATGACCATGGTGGTCGTGACCCATGAGATGGGATTCGCGCGCGAGGTGGGCACCCGGGTGATCTTCATCGATAAAGGCCGCATCCTCGAGGACGCAACCCCCGAGGAGCTGTTCTCGGCGCCCAGCCACGAGCGGTGCCGCCTCTTTCTCTCACACCTTCTTTAGCGAGCGGGGGGAGGGCCTGCCCTCCCCCCGCTCCCTCCCAAACTCAGCCGTGCCCGATCGAGGCTGATCGGCTTAGATTAATGGTCGTTGATGGGGAGGATCCGGCGAGCGACGGTGAGAAACCCGGTGTGGGCGATCATTCGGTGCTCCGGACGAACCGACCGGCCCTCGAGGCGCCAGGTGCGAACCAGGGTCTCGCTCGTCACGATGCAGGCCCAGACGGGATCCGCTTTCAACTCCTCGGTGAGACGGTGGACCTGCAGGATGGTGGGCAGGTAGGCGACGAAGATCCCTCCCGGTCGAAGGACCCGCGAGATGCTGCCCGCCGCTCGCCAGGGTTCCGGAACGTCGAGCACCACCCGATCGACGTCGCGCTCTTCGATGAAGGAATAGATGTCTCCCAGGCGCAGGGTGAGGTTGGGGGCCTCCCCGAGAAACGCCTCGACGTTGCTGCGGGCGTGGGCGGCGAAGTCCTCCCGCAACTCGTAGGTGATCACCCGGCCGCTCGCGCCCACCGCCCGGAGCAGGGCGGAGGTGAGAGCCCCCGAACCGGCCCCCGCCTCGACCACCGTTGCTCCGGGATAGATATCAGCGAGCAGCAGCACCATGGCGATGTCCTTCGGGTACATGACCTGGGCGCCGCGGGGCATCTTCAGCACGAAATCGGCCAAGGTCGGCCGCAGGGCCACCAGCGGCTCTCCGGTGCTGGAGCGGATCGCGATCCCCTCCAGCTCACCGATGAGCAGATCGTGGGGAACCATCCCTCGATGGAAGTGAAAGGCGCCGGCGACCTGAAGGGTGATGAGATACCGGCGGCCCCGCTGATCGATGAGCAGCGCCTTGTCTCCGGGCCTGAAGACAGACACGTCCTTGGGGCTTGATGGTGGTGACGGTTCCAGGTCTTGCGTTGTGATCTCCTCCTGAGTATTCTTCTCGCCGAAAAGGCGGCTCGGGCTACCTTCCCCTGTGTCCGAGGCGCCTTTTCGGCTCTTGATCCATCGTTGGGCTCATCAACCTCCACCTCTACTTCAGCTTGCCACCGTCGGGCGGGGAAACGTGGTCACCAGTTCGAAGAGCTCGGTGTAGGAGCGCATGCCGGCCAGGGC
>JBOGWM010000312.1:0-2763 GCA_050693695.1 Actinomycetota bacterium | reverse complement strand
CGAGTTCGACGACCCACAGCGCGAACCGGCGTTCGTCGGCAGCCGGCACGGCGAGCTGGTCGCCACCGACGAGGTCATCCGGTACCTGCGGTACTACTCCGACGAGACCATGGTCCCGATCCGCGGCGAGCCGCCGGGACGGCCGAGCGTCGGGCTGGAGCTCGAGGAGCTGTACGAGACCGGCACGGATGTGCCTCTACGGGTGCAGGTACGAAACGCCAAACCCGGCGAGCAGGCGACGGTGTGGGGCACGCTGCGACAGGCCGGGTGGCCCCAGCCGCTGTGGTGCCGGCGGCTCGACCGGGACGGCGAGGAGTGGTCGCTCGCCATCTCCGGGCTTGAACCCGGCTTCTACGAGATCGCGATCGGCCCCATGGGATTCGGCCCGAACCCCCAGGGGACCAGGGACCGCTTCGGGGTGGTCGAGCTGTGACGAGCTGGCCGGCGTGGCGGGAGCGGGGGGCCCCGGCCGGGCTGCTGCAATACATCCTCCCGGAGGAGGTGGGGAGGCTCGTGGAGGGCGGGCTGCCCGGCCCCTCCGACCTTCAGCCCATGGAGCGTCTTCGCCAGGTATACGACGCCTTCGCGGCTGCGGACATCCGTTACGCTCACGAGGCTCCCCTCGCCGACGCCGTCCTGCAGCTCATTCGTCCGCCCGACCAGGTCCTGTGGCAGCCGCGCCACGCCACCTGCCTCGATCTCGCGGTCACCGTCGCCGGTGCCTGCCTCGTGGCCGGGCTCCACCCCTGGATCGTGGTCGTCGAGCCGACCTCCCACCAGGACGCCCCTCGCCATGCGCTGGTCCTGGTCTGGCTGCAAGGAAGCTGGCCGGGCCGCCCCGACGACGGCTACCCCTCCGACCTCGACCAGCTCGCGTGGAGCGAGCTCCCCGACCTCGTTGCTGGTGGATTGTGCGAGACGCCACTGATACCGGGCGACTTCGTCGCCCTGGACCCCACCTCCGCCACCTGGCATCGCCCCGACGGCGCCACACCTGCATCGTTCGAGGCCAGTGTCACCGGGGCGGCCGAGAAGCTCCTGGGCGGCGGCTGGAGGTGGGTGATGGGCCTCGACGTGGGGCTCGGATGGCGGACAGCCGGCACCCTGACTCCGCTACGAAGGCCGACCAACTTCCCGTTGCGAGATCCATACCTGAAACCCCACCTCTTCAACGCCGGCCCGTTGGAGCTCACCCGGCCGGAATATCGCGTCGTCCCGTTCCAGGAGCGCGACGAGCTGCGGGCCCTGCTGCACTGGTGCGAGGAGCCAGGACCGTTTGCACCGCCCCGCATCGCCGTCGTCCACGGCGCGGGTGGGGCCGGGAAGACCCACCTGTTAGCCGAGCTCGCAGATCGGCTCCGAGAGGCAGGCTGGGTCGCGGGACTGCTGCCCAAAACCGGGGCGGACCCGTCCTGGCTGGGCACCCTCGTGTCGCCCCTTTTCGTCGGGGTCGACTATGCGGATGCCCGATTGCCCGACACCATCGCGCTCCTAAGCGCACTCAGGCACCGGCCCGCAGGGCCGACCTGCGTCGTGCTGACCGCCCGCGGGATCTCCGGCTGGTGGGAGGAGCTCGAGAAGAGCCTGCGGGACGAGGGCCACCCCTACCAGGTGGCGGCTCACACCGCGCTGCCCCGCCAGCACCGGAACTACAGGCGGGTGTACGGGCGTGCCAAGGCAGCCTTCGCCAAGGGATCCGACCCGCCGCCCGGCGAGGACGTGCCCCCTCTCCGGCCCCCCCTCTGGACCACCCTCGACTACGTGCTGCTGGCCTGGCTGGACGCCCGCAGCGACGAGCCGCTGCCCGAGACGCGCGACGAGCTGTATGACAAGGTGCTGGAGCACGAGGCCGACTACTGGCAGGAGGCTCTCGCCACCCTCCGCGGGTGCGAAGTCGCCCAGATCCCCGACCCTCATCGAGCCCTGCTGACCAGGGCCGCAGCATGCCTCACGCTGGTCACCCCCGTACCGGGACGGGTGGCCGACCTCCTCCGTGCGATCCGGCGACTCGACGAACAACTGCCGCTCGCCGATGAGCTCGAGCACGTGCTCGACCGCTGCCTCGGCCGCACGCCCGGCGAGCCCATGGCGATCCGCCCCGACTCGGTCGGCGACCACCTCGCCGCCAAGACGTTCACGGCCGATCCGGAGTTGCTGGTCGCCCTCCTGCGCAGGGCGAGCTCCGATGAACGGATCCAGGCTATGGCCAACCTCACCCGGGCGAGTCTCGACCGCGCCGAGGCGGTCAGCGCCCTGCTGGCCCGAGCCCTTGACCAGGTCGACGACCTCTGGCCCGCGGCGGTCGTGGTGGCCAGCACGCTTGGAGGTCCCCTTCCCGGCCTGCTGGACGAGCTCGTCGATCGACGCCACCCAAGGTTCCCGCCAGAGCTTCTGTCGCAGGCCCCTTCACTCGGCAACCTGCCGACACGCAAGCTCGCCCTCACGGTGGCAGAGGCCGTGCTGGAGCGTACATCCGGCCCGGAGCAACGCGCGCAGGCGCTCAACAATCTGGCGAACTCCCAGTCCGAGGTGGGGATGCGGGCCGAGGCGCTTTCCTCGATCACCGAGGCGGTGGAGCTCTACCGCCGGCTCGCCCGGGACAACCCCGCCGCCTTCCTCCCCGACCTCGCCGCCTCGCTCAACAACCTGGCGAACTCCCAGTCCGCGGTGGGGATGCGGGCCGAGGCGCTTTCCTCGATCACCGAGGCGGTGGAGCTCTACCGCCGGCTCGCCCGGGACAACCCCGCCGCCTTCCTCCCCGAC
>JBOGWM010000311.1:0-6188 GCA_050693695.1 Actinomycetota bacterium | reverse complement strand
GAAAAAGCCCCCTCCTGGCTCTTTCATCAGCCGGGAGTGCGATCAGGTCTTCTCCCTTGTAGGTGACTTTGCCACCCGTCACCCTGTATCCGGGGTGACCCGCCAGGACATTGGCCAACGTGCTTTTCCCAGAGCCGTTGGGCCCCATGATGGCGTGAATCTCTCCCGGGGAGATCTTGAGATCGAGCCCGCGCAGGATCTCTCGATCCTCGACGCCCACGTGAAGATCCTCGATCAACAGGATCGGCTCAGCCATTGCTCATCACTCCCCTTCCGCCTCTCACGGCGCCGCCGTTCCCGGCCCCCGCACGTAGACGTCCTCGCCCTCCACCTTGACCTCGTAGGCGGGAACGGGGCTGGTTGCCGGCATGCCCCGGACCTCCCCGGTCCGCATGGAGAAGAGGGACCCATGCGCTGGGCACTCCACCTCGTCGCCTTCCAGCCAGCCGTCGGACAGCTCCACATACTCGTGGGAGCAGATGTTCCCGATGGCGAGAAACTCCCCATCCACATTGCCAAGGCAGACCTGCTGGTCGGAGACGATGACCTCCTTGAGCTCACCCTCCTTGAGCTCATCGACCGACGCCACCCGAACCCACTCTTCAGATGCGCTCATCGTGCACTAGCCCTCCAACTTTCTCGTGATCGCCCTCCCCAGGGCGAGGCGAATCTCCTCGATCCCGACGCGCTTTAGGACCTCCTCGAAGAAGCCGTACACGATCAGGCGTTGCGCCTCCTCCACCGATATGCCCCGGGCCTGGAGATAGAACAGCTCCTCCGAGTCGATCTGGCCCACCGTGGAGCCATGCGTGCAGCGAACATCATTGTTCAGGATCTCCAGCTCGGGCTTGGAGTCGGCTTTCGCCTCATCCGAGAGCACGAGGTTGCGATTCGCCTGATAGGCGTCGGTCTTGGCCGCCCCCGGGTTGACCCGGATGAGCCCGGCATAGATGGTGTGCGAGCGATCTCGCAGGGCCCCCTTATAGAGCAGGTCCGAGGTGGAAGCCGGGGCGACGTGATCCTGAAGGGTCCGCATGTCGAAGTCTTGGCCCTCCTCGGCGAAGTAGAGGCCGAGCATCTCGGAGAAGGATCTCTCGCCCCGGAGCACGCTCTCGACCTCCACCCTGGAGAACCTCGCCCCCAGGTTGACCACCAGACTCCTCAAAGTGACGTCGCTTTCTGAGACCGCACGCTGGCACTGGAAGTTCCAGACCTGCCCACCGTATTCCTGAAGGGAGACGAACGAGATACGGGCTGCCCGACCGGCGACGATCTCCACCGCCCCGCTGCAGAGGCTCGGCCCGGGAAGCTCCGGGGACCGGTATCGCTCGATATAGGCCACCTCCGCGTCCTCTTCCACCACCATCAAAGTGTGCGGGAAGACGCCGACGCCGGGCTGGTCGATCCAGAGCTGGGTCTCGATAGGGAGCGCAACGGTCACGCCTCGTGGGACGTAGAGAAAAGCGCCGCCCGCGAACAGCGCCGCATGCAGGGCGGCGAAGAGGTGCTCGTCCGGCGCGACCCCGGCGAAGAGGTGCCGAGCCATCAGCTCCGGGTACTGAGCGATGGCCGTGTTGATATCGGTGAGGATCACCCCTTGCTCCGCGAGCTCGGGGTTGAGATCCCGGGTGACCACCTCCGTGTGGCGCTGGATGAGCGATCCGGCTCGCTCCCCCTCCTCACGCAGCGCTAAGGTCTCCTCGGGCATTCCCCCGGAGGGGGAGGCCAGAGAGAAATGGTCAAGCGAGAAGCGCATCCGCTTGAGATCGGTATAGCGCCAGGGCTCCTCTTTCTCCCGGGGCAGCTCCAGCTTCTGGACATAGTCCCAGGCCTGGAGACGCCGCTCGAGGACCCAGCCGGGCTCCCGCAGGTGGGCGCTCAGCCCCTCGACGTCCTCCCGTGTAAATCCCATCCCTTTTTTCCCTCTCCTGCTGAGCCGGAGCTGCCGAGCCGGAGCTCCTGCCGAGCCGGAGCCCTGCAAACACGGCATCCGATAAGGCAAGGCGCCGGGGGCAGGCGATTTTCGCTTTTGAAGGCCGAACCTTGGCCCCGAGGCCCGCCGAGCTATCCTACCGACCCCTCCATCTGGAGTTGGATCAGGCGGTTGAGCTCCACCGCGTACTCCAGAGGCAGCTCCTTGGTGATCGGCTCGATGAACCCCCGCACGATCAGGCTCATGGCTTCAGCCTCGTCGATGCCCCGGCTGCGCAGGTAGAAGAGTTGCTCGTCGCCGACCCTCGATACGGTCGCCTCGTGACCGACCGAAGCCGTCTCCTCCTCGATCTCGATGTAGGGGTACGTGTCGGAGCGGGACTCGTCGTCGAGGATCAAGGCATCGCAGCGGACGTTGGACTTTGCCCTGGTCGAGCCGTCCTCGACCCGCACCAACCCCCGATATCCCGCTCGACCCCCGTCCTTGGAGATCGACTTCGAGACAATCGTCGAGGTGGTGGCGGGCGCCGCATGCACGACCTTGCCCCCGGCGTCCTGATGCTGACCCTCACCGGCATAGGCGACCGAGAGGATCTCGGCCTTGGCCCCCTTGCCCATCAGATACACCGACGGGTACTTCATCGTGATCTTGGAGCCGAGATTGCCGTCGATCCACTCCATCGTGGCGCCCTCGTAAGCGGCGGCCCGTTTCGTCACCAGGTTGTAGACGTTGTTCGACCAGTTCTGGATGGTCGTGTAGCGGCAACGGCCCCCCTTGCGGACGATGATCTCCACCACCGCCGAGTGCAGGGAGTCGCTGGAATAGATGGGGGCGGAGCAGCCCTCCACGTAGTGCACCCATCCACCCTCGTCCACGATGATGAGGGTCCGCTCGAATTGGCCCATATTCTCCTGGTTGATCCGGAAATAGGCCTGGAGAGGAACCTCCACCGAGACGCCCGGGGGGACGTAGATGAAGGAGCCCCCCGACCAGACCGCCGAGTTGAGCGCCGCGAACTTATTGTCGTTGGGTGGGATGATCGTCCCGAAATACTCCTTCACCAGATCCGGATGCTCGCGAACCGCGGTGTCGGTGTCGCAGAAGATCACGCCCAGATCTTCAAGCTCTTTCTTGGTGGAGTGATAGACCACCTCGGACTCGTACTGGGCCGTGACCCCGCCGAGATAGTTCTTCTCGGCCTCCGGGATACCCAGCTTGTCCCAGGTATCCCTGATCTCCGGAGGCATGTCCTCCCACCGGGAGACCTTCGCCGTGGGCTTGATGTAGTAATAGATGTTGTCGAAATCGATGGTCGAGAGGTCCGCGCCCCAGGCCGGCATCGGACGCCGCTCGAAATAGTCGAGGGCGCGGTGACGGAACGTGCGCATCCAGTCCGGTTCGCTCTTGTGGTCCGCGATCTCGTCGATGACCGCGTGGGAAAGCCCTTTCTTCGGCACGAAGGAATAGTTGGTCTTGTCGTGCCAGCCGTACTTGTAGCCTTCCTTGAGCTTCCGGACCTCTTCCGTCTCGGTCAGGATCGGATCGATAGCTTCTGTAGCCATAAAGCCAACCTCCTCGGACGCGCGATGGCTCGACTATTGGTCTCCCCCTTATATTGCCCAGGTTAGGTTACCCTAACCTTGGTCCAGTCTACCAGCAAGATCCTCCCATCACGCCGGCCGACAGGCTCGGGTGAAGCTCGAAGGAGACCCGAAGCAGTAAATGGTGACCGCTACCGGCGCCTATCCTCCCGGGCCTTCCTCGGCGCTGAGGTCGATCGCCACCACCTTCGGGCGGTGAGCCAGAAGCCGGACCGTCGAGGCGTGCAGGGGGTTGCCCATCCGGCGCAGAAGGGCCTCGGGGTCCTCTTCGTCGAGAAGGCTCACGGTCCCCCGATACCGCCCGCCGGCGAACCAGATCCGGACCGAGCCGCCGGCCCGGGCGTTGCGCACCCAATCGGCCTGCCGGCCACGTTCGGCCACCACGAGCACCCGGTTGGGAGCCACCTGAAGGCAACCCATCGGCGTGCGCCGGAGCTTCGCGCTCTTGCGCCCCACGGTCTCCATCACGAGCGCTTTCTTTCTGCCCATCCCGGGGAGGGGAAGCCCCATCCGGATGAAGCTGCAAAGGACCGGGTTGAGCGTCACCCGGGAGAGGCGCTGAATCGTTCGCTTCGTTCGCGGGTTCAAAGGCGGCTCCGTTCGCAGGATGGCGGGGAGGCATCGGCCGCTTCGGCTCGCCGGACCGCCCGGACGAAAGCCCTCACCTTCCCCGGGTCCTTCTTGCCCGGTTCGGCCTCCACCCCGCTGGAGGTATCCACTCCCCAGGGTCGGACGATCCGCACCAGGTGGCCAACATTGCGGGGGGTGAGCCCGCCGGCAACCACCACCCGCAGCCGGCAGGCTTCCTCGAGCCAGGCAACGGGGATGGGCTCGGATGGGATGGCGGGAGCGCGGGAATCCTTGGGATCGAAGACGATGACATCGGCCGCCGCCTCCATCGCTTCGGTCGCCATCCGCAGGGCCTCCGGATCGTTCGGGCGCAGCACCCGCGCGAGGAACAGCCGGGGCAGGGCCTTCCGAAGCACCCGCAAGACCTCCGGGGGCTCGTCGCCCTGGAGTTGGACGCCGTCGAGGCCAACTTCCTTGACGATGTCGAGGATCCTTTCCGGCGGGGCATCCACGAAGACGCCGATCTTGCGCACGCTGGGGTGGACGTGGCGTGCGACCGCCCGAGCGACCGAGGCGGAGACCCGACGAGGGCTGGGAGCAAAGACGAAGCCCAGAGCATTGGCGCCGGCCCGAACCGCCACCCGGGCGTCGCAGACGCGGGTGATCCCGCAGATCTTCACGAACGTGGAAGCCTCCCCTGACACCGGATGAGTCTAGCCGTCTCTCGTCGGCTCCCGCGCCGGTTCGGATCGAGCTCCTCCCAAGAGATCGTCTCGTGATCCAGCCGCCCTCAGGCGGCGGATGTAGGGATTGATACATATTGCTCCTTTTTTCATCGTATTTCTCGACGTATCGACGTCTCTTGCATGACACATGCCAATTCCGAGCAACGTTGTGGATATGGCCATGATCGCTTGGGGAGGCGGAGAAGATGGCAGCGGAAGGTCTTGAGACGGAGAAGGTTACTGCCGAGAGCAACGTTGAGCCCACAGCGGCGACATCGGGTAGAGGTGAGCCACACCTGAGGCGCTTCGGCATGTTCGCGGTCAAGGGTCTGGGCAGCGTCCTGATCGCCCTCGCTACGGCAGCCGCCACCTCTTTTTTCCTGACCAACAGGCCGGATCTCGAATACTCCGTTCCTCCCACCAAACCCGTGGGGGAGCGGGCCATTTATCATGTCGAGATCCGTCCATCGGGGGATGAGGTGAAAAATCTCCGGGTTACGGTGCGGTTCCCGCACGCAAGGATCGAGGAGAACACCCTGGACGGCCCACTCGGCCTCGCCTCAATCCCTGAAATCTCCGGGAGCAAAGGAGTTCTTGACTCCGCTCGTCAGGTTTACTTCTACTCCGCTCCTGCGGTCGATCAGAGCGATAGGCTTACCCTGGGTTTCCTCGTCTCCTCCGCATCCCCCAGCATGGGCGAACCGGAGGTCGATGTTCGTGGGGATGGCGTCAAGGCGACGAGGGTCGCACCGTCACGTGGCCCCGGCACGGGTGCGTTTCTCTCGGGATTCGGTGTCGGGCTGGCGGTCGCGGCTCTGTGGGCCTTGATCGAGCGCTGGCTGCGCCGGAGACGTCCTCAGGGGAGCCGGCGGGGGCAGGTCGTGATGCTCCAGGCCGGGTAATCCGGAAAGGTTCGGGGAGTGATGCGGGAGGTAGCCATGACGCGCAAGCAGTTGAGGACCGCCTTTATCCTGGCCATCCTGGTCGTGACGGCAATCCTTACCCGGGCGCCGGATGGAAGCGCTGGAGCGCTCTGTTTCGGCTCCCCGGTTACCATCTCCGGAAGCGATCGCGGTGAGAAAATCAACGGTACCGGCGGCCCTGACGTGATCGATTCAGGGGGCGGTGGGGACGTTGTGAACGGGCTCGGCGGCGACGACAAGCTCTGCGGGGGAGACGGCGGCGACATCTTGAACGGCGGAGACGGAAACGATAGCTGCAACGGCGGCCGGGGAGGGGACCGCGGTACCGGCTGCGAGAGGACGACCAACATTCCATAGACAGCCCTAGGCGCTTGCGGAAACCATATCGACAAAAGATTGTCTAATGCGGCGCCTCCAAGGCCGGAGCGAGTTGAAG
>JBOGWM010000310.1:0-6080 GCA_050693695.1 Actinomycetota bacterium | reverse complement strand
GGGCCGGCCCTCCCCCCGGGCCCCTCCCAAAACCCGGCTGGCGCCGACCGATACCGTCGGGCCGGCATAGCCGGCCCTCTTCAACTCACTCCAGCCTTGGAGGCTTCGCATGAAACTTGTCATGATGTCCAAAGTTCTGGCTCCCAAGAAGACCTGGCGCCCTTGCCTTACGGGGTCCCACCTGGAGAAGACCCGCATGAGCCGGAAGGCCACGATTCCCACATTCAAAGATGGCCCGTAGAGTCGAGCCATCCGCCGGGCCTTCCCGCGGTCTTTCGATTCCCAGACCCCGGCGAGGCGGCGCTGTCGGCCGGCGTCTCGGACCGCGCGCCGGACGGCGCCATCATCTTCCATCCTCCCCTCGGAGAGAGCGAGTCCAGTTCCGCCGCACCTCCTGGCGAGCCGGTCCCGGTCCCCTCCCTCCAGCGGGTCCTCGAGGTCCCTCCGGTTTCCGCTCCGGCCGCTTCACCGGCCCCGGCCCCAGGGGCGTCGGCCCCGGGCGCACCGGCCCCAGGGGCGTCGGCGGGCGACCTCGACGAGCTCGCCCGAAAGCTGTACCCCAAGATCCGACCCTACCTCAAGAAGGAGCTCTGGCTGGAGCGCGAGCGGGCCGGGATGCTCACCGACTCGGGAAGATGAAGGAGCGAGCATGGCGGACGAGGTGACCAAGGATCCCGCAATCGGGGTCTATTTCATGGTCAAGATCGATGGGGTCGGCGGCAGCCACGACCTGGGAACCTTCATCAGCTGCGACGGCCTGGCTCTCGAGGTGCAGACCGAGGATCGGGAGGAGGGCGGCAACAACGGGTTCGTCTGGAAGCTGCCGCTTCGAGTCAAGTACTCCAACGTCAAGTTCACCCGACCCATCGGTCCCGAGAGCAGCAAGGTCGCCAAGTGGTTTGCCGACATGGCAACGGGGGTCAAGCGAACGACGGCCGAGATCACCGCCCTGACCTCGCAGCTCAAGCCTCTCGTGACCTGGAAGCTGGACGGGGTCGTCCCGGTGAAGTGGCAGGGTCCCTCCTTTTCAGCGGAGTCGCCCAAGGTCGCGACCGAGACGCTGGAGATCGCGCATCACGGGTTCAGGCTCGAGGGAGGTTCGAATTGAATCGCAACTCGGGCGCACCGAGACGGAAAGGAGTCTGAAGCGCCATGGCCGATGAGACACCGGCGGGCTTCGCCAAGGCCTATCTGGAGCTGTTCGAGGCATCCGGATCGAGTGGGGGAGGGGGAGAGCGCATCCTCTTCCAGTTCAACCCGAAGGAGTTCCAGGTGGTCAAGAAGGCCAAGTGGGAGAGCAAGCCCACCAAGGGGAACAAGAAGGCCCCCCCGCCGGAATACATCGGCCCGGAGGCGGCTTCCATGAGTCTCGAGATGTTCCTGGATGCCTACGACAACGAGGGCCGCGACGTCTCCAAGGAGATCCAGAAGCTGGTCGACGCCTGCACTCCCACGGCAACCTCGGAATCGAGCCAGACGCCGAAGCCCCCGGGGGTCATCTTCGGGTGGGACAAGGTCTATTTCAAGGGCTACATCGAATCCGTGACCGCCAAGTACACGAGGTTCGATCAGAAAGGCCGGCCCGTCCGAGCCACCTGCACCATCGCCATGAAGGAGTTCCCCAAGGAGGTGCCCAAGCAGAACCCGACCTCCGGAGCGCTTGCGGCCATGGGGTCTCGTCAGGTGGTCGCGGGTGACACCCTCCCCGGCATCGCCTACCGGGAGTACGGGGACTCGACGCTGTGGAGGGCTCTCGCCGAGGCAAACCGCATCGACGATCCCATGTCGCTTGCTCCCGGCACCCGCCTCCTCGTCCCCGCGGCCACCGAGGCCGTGGACCATCGCTGAAGGATACGCCATGCCCGCTCAGCAGCCCTCCAACAACTTCCGGATCGAGATTGACAACGTTCCGCTCCCGGCCGAGCTCATGCCACTGCTCGTGTCGGTCTTTGTGGACGACAGCCTCAACCTTCCCGATATGTTCCTGCTGGCATTCCGGGATCCGGACCGTAGCGTGCTGGAGAGAGCAAAGATCGAGATCGGCAAGACGATCACCATCTCGGTGATCTCGGATGCCCAACCCGGCGGGGAGAAGTTGATCTCGAAAGCCGAGGTGACGGCTCTCGAGGCGGAGTTCGAGCCCGCGGGGACCCTCAGCATCATCCGCGGCCTCGACCAGTCGCACCGGCTGTTTCGGGGGCGGCGGACCGAGAGCTACCAGAACACCACCTACTCCGATATCGCGAAGAAGGTGGCCCGGCGCGCCAATATCGCTCCCGGCACGATCGATCCGACCACCCAGGTCTTCGCCCATGTCTCGCAGGGCAATGTGAGTGACTGGGAGTTCCTGAAGGACCTGGCCCGAAAGGTCGGCTACGAGGTCACCGCGCTGGACGGGAAGCTGGACTTCCGCAAACCCACGAAAGCCTCCGGGGGGCCGGCCAGCGGCACGCTTCGGACCGAGAACCCCCTTCAGCTCACCCTGGGCGCCAACCTGTTGCGTTTCCGCTCCGTGGTCACCTCTTCCGAGCAGGTGAAGGAGGTGAAGGTACGGGCCTGGGACGTCACGGGGAAGAAAGCGCTGATCGGCAGCGCCCCCGGGGAGACCGGCAGCGTCACCCTCTCGGTCAAGCCCACGGAGCTCGCCGGCAAGTTCGGCGACCCGATCCATATCGGCGTGGACACTCCTTATGAATCTCAGGCCGAGGTGGATGCCGCGGCGAAGGCCCTGGCGGAGGAGATCGCCGGCTCGTTCGCGGCGTTCGACGGGGTGGCCCGGGGCAACCCCAAGCTCAAGGCAGGCACCGCGGTCAGCCTCGGGCTCGCCGGCAAGCCCTTCGACGGCCGCTACACCCTGACCACCACCCGCCACGTCTACGACTCGCTCGAGGGCTACACGACCTGGTTCACGGTGAGCGGGCGTCAGGACCGGTCCCTTCTCGGGCTGGCGTCCGGGGGAAACGGGTCGGCCGCCCGGCGAGGGATCGAGGGGGTGGTGCCGGCGATCGTGACCAACGCCAGGGATCCGCAGAACCTGTGCCGGGTGAAGCTCAAGTTCCCCTGGATGTCGGACACCTTCGAGACCGACTGGGTGAGGACGGTGCAGCCGGGAGCGGGGGCCGGCCGGGGAACGATGATCCTCCCCGAGGTGAACGACGAGGTGCTGGTCGCCTTCGAGCACGGCGATATCCGCCGCCCCTACGTTCTCGGCGGGCTCTACAACGGCGTTGACAAGCCGCCCTCCACGCCGAGTCCCCTGATCGACGCCAATTCCGGGAACGTGGACCTGAGAGGGTTCGTGTCCCGCACCGGCCATCGCCTCCTGTTCTCCGACGCGAGAGGAAAGGAGCACGTCGAGCTACAGACGGGTGGCGGCAAGTTCGTGGTGTTGCTCGATAAGGCCAATACCGCGATCGAGATCACCAGCGGCGGCAAGGTGACCATTAAGGGGAGCGGGGACGTCGAGATCACCTCGGATGCGAACGTGAAGCTCAAAGCGGGAGCCAACCTCGATATCGAGGCGGGGGGCCGGCTCAAGGTCAAGGGGGCCCAGGTGTCGGTCGAGGCCAGCGGACCGACCGCCGTGAAGGGCACCCCGATCCAGCTCAATTGAAAGAGGGGGTGTCGAGATGCCCGGAACGCCGGCAGCGGTGATGGGGGACCGGATCCTCGGGACCTGCGTGGGCCATCAGATCCCGGGCCCCCCGGCGGGGAACCCGGTCCCGGCCCCGCCCATGCCGTTCTCCGCTCCCCTCCTGCAAGGGCTGGCCACCAGGGTCCTGATCGGAGGGAAACCGGCGGCCGTCGCCGGCTCCTCCGGGATGAACACGCCGCCCCATGTGGGCCTTCATCCATCCGACCCGTTTCTCGCACCGCCCATGCAGCAGGGGAGGGTCGTGGTGGGCAGCACCACCGTCCTGATCGAGGGGAAGCCCGCGGCCAGGACCGGCTCGCAATGCACGATCGATTTCGGCCTGCCCGGCAACCTCTTGGGGTCGGCGACCACGGTTCTGATCGGAGGCTAGCGATGAGTGAGGAATTCATCGGTTCGGGATGGGGCTTTCCCATCCGTATCGACGCCACGGGGCGCATCGCCCTGGTATCGAAAGAGCGAGAGATCGAGGAAGCGATCCGCCTCGTGCTGGCCACCGCCCACGGGGAGCGTCCGATGCGCCCGGAGTTCGGCTCCGGCCTGCATGAATTCGTCTTCGCCCCGGCGGATGCGAGCACCGCGGGGCGCATCGCCTACGAGGTGGAGGTGGCGCTCGAGCGTTGGGAGCCCCGGGTCGAGGTGAAGGAGGTCGAGGTGACCTTCGATGCCGGGGATGCCTCGACGCTCTACATCAACATCAGCTACGCCATCCGTGGAAGCAACGATCCCCGCAACCTGGTGTTTCCCTTCTATGTCATTCCCACCGAGGGCGAGCGGTCCCCCGCCGAGCGCTCGCCTCTGACTGCTTGAAGGAGTGGACCGTGTCGCTTCCTGCACCCAACCTCGATGACCGGCGTTTTCAGGACCTGGTGGACGACGCCAAGCGGCTCGTCCAGCAGCGCTGCCCGGAGTGGACGGATCATAACGTCTCCGATCCCGGGATCACCCTGATCGAGACCTTCGCCTCCATGGTCGACCAGCTCCTCTACCGTTTGAATCGGGTGCCGGATCGCCTCTACGTGAAGTTCCTCGACCTGCTCGGGGTCCGCCTGTTCCCCCCGACCGCGGCCCGAGCCGACGTCACCTTCTGGCTCTCGGCGCCCCAGCCGGACACGGTGAACGTGCCCAAGGGGACCGAGGTGGCGACGGTGCGCACCGAGACGGAGGAGGCGATCTCCTTCATGGTCGTCGAGCCCCTGGCGATCGTGGCCTGCTCGCTGGAGGGTCTGGCGATCGGTCAGGATGGGGGCAGGCTCACCGACCGGTCGGACGCGATCTCCACCGGCGCGAGCTTCTTTTGCTTTTCGGAAGCGCCCCAGCCCGGGGACGTCTTCCTGGTCGGGCTCTCGCGCCCCGCGCCGTCGTGCGCCATCCTTCTCCGCTTCGATTGTCAGATCGAGGGGGTGGGCGTGGACCCGCGCAACCCTCCGCTTGCCTGGGAAGCCTGGGGTGGAGAGGATTGGGAGCGCTGCGAGGTCGATCGGGATGAGACGGGGGGCCTCAACCGGGCGGGAGATGTCGTCGTGCACGTCCCGCCCACTCATGCCGCCTCCACGAACGTGGGCCGCGGCGCCGGCTGGCTGCGGTGCCGGGTGGTCCCCGCCGAGGCGGGCCAGCCGACCTACAGCGCTTCCCCCAAGATCCTCCAGGTAGCGGCATCCGTCGTCGGGGGCACGACGGCCGCGGTCAATGCCGAAGTCGTGGAGGGGGAGATTCTCGGGACGTCCGAAGGGATGCCCGGGCAGCGCTTCGCCCTCCAGCGCGCTCCGGTGGTCCCCGGCGACACCCCGCCCGTGCTCGAGCTTGCGACGGGCGAGGGTTGGGAGGAGTGGAGCGTTGTCGACACCTTTGGGGGGAGCGGACGTCAGGACCGGCATTTCCTTCTGGATGAGACCGCCGGCGAGGTGGTCTTCGGCCCGGGCGTGCGGGAGCCAGACGGATCCCTGCGCCAATACGGAGCCGTTCCCCCACGGGGCGCGACCCTGCGCGTGCCCTCTTACCGCACCGGAGGGGGCCGCAAGGGCAACGTGGCCCGAGGCGCGATCGCGGTGCTCAAGTCCTCCATCCCCTATATCAGCCGGGTGGAGAACCGGGAGCGCGCGAGCGGGGGGGTTGACGGTGAGGGCGTGGAAGAAGCGAAGGTTCGGGGTCCCATCCTGCTGCGCTCGCGAGAGCGGGCGGTCACGGCGGACGACTACGAACAGCTCGCCCGCCAGGCCGCGCCGGAGGTGGCTCGGGTCCGCTGTGCCCCGGGGGACAGGACCGAGGCGGGAGCGGTCCGGGTCCTGGTGATTCCGGCAGTCGTCGAGGATTCCCTCGGCCGCCTCACCTTCGAGCAGCTCGTCCCCGCGGAGGATACCCTGGAGCGAGTCGCGCGCTTTCTCGGGGAGCGGCGCCTGATCGGCGACCGGGTGCTGGTGGAGCCACC
>JBOGWM010000309.1:0-3595 GCA_050693695.1 Actinomycetota bacterium | reverse complement strand
CCTATCGGGATGGGCGCTAGGTCTAGCGGGCTTCTAGCGGGGTCTCTAGCGGTCGTTTCGGTCATGGGGACCTCCCCGGCGGACGATCCAGGGTGGCGGCGAGGGCGCCCAGCACCGCCTCCCGGCCCAGGCCCCGGCGATTCGCCCCCTGGCCCTCTGGGGTGACGCCCCACACCTGGTCGGTGGAGATCCCGTAGCGGCGCAGGGCGTTGGCGAGGTCGGTCGGGCTCCAGCCGTGGTAGGCGTCAGGGTTGGCTACCGCCAGGCGAGCCACGATTGTCTCCGACCACAGCTTGGTCTCACCGGCGCCGAAGACCGAAGCGACATCCTCTAACAGGCGGCGTCCCACCCGCTCGGGGATCGCCTCCTCGCCCGCCGCCACCCCACTCAGGGTCCCGGCCTTGGCCCGCAGCTCCCGGGCGCGGTCAACGATTGCCTGAAGCGTGAGCAGGTCCATGAGATGGGTGCGCACGATGCGTCCCCCCGCCTCGGCCATCTCGCCGTCATCGGCGCCGAGTAAGATCCCCACCCCCTTGTGGGAGCGAAGTAGCTTGGAGGCATCCAGCTCGGGATAGCTGCCGGCTCCCAGGATGGTCTCTGAGGACTGCCAGTTCATCACCTTCATGGCGAAGCGGGTCCCGATCTGACCCCGCAGGGCCTCGGGCAGGGTCTTGGAATCGGGGCGCTGGGTGGCCAGCACCAGCATGATGCCCGCCGCAGGCCCCACCTTGGCCAGCTCGACGAGGGCCTCTAAGATCACCTTGCCCCAGTCGGGGTGCTCCAGGTAGCGCTGCACCTCGTCGATGCAGACCAGGGTAAGGGGCATCTGAAGGCTTCGGTTGCGGGCAATGGCGGGGGTGAGCTTGCCCTCGGGGCAGAGATCATGGGGGAGCTCTCTTAAGGCCTCGTAGCGGGCGTTCATCTCCTCGACGAGGCCTTGGAGGACCCGGGCCAGGTGCTCGACGACGGCTAGGCGCACCCCCGAGCCGTAGCGATGGGCCACCGCCTCGAAGGGCTGCCAGTCCTTTCCCCCCTTGCCGTCAAAGACATACAGCGCCACATGGGGATCCAGCGCCGCTGCGGCGGCCGGAAGGCGAGCCGCGAAGGTCTTTCCCATCCGGGGGATCGCCCCCACCAGCAGCGAGCTCCACACCATCACCAGCTCCACCGCACGCATGCGGGCGTCCAGGCCGAAGGGAAGGGGCTTCCAGAAGTCGATGGACTCGGCGGAGCAAAGGGGGGTGACCGGAGGACGCTCGGCGTAGGGATCGGCGTCCGCCACCCACAGCGAGAGCCGGCGTGCCGATCCGTCACGGCCCCTTACCCGGGAGACGAAGACCTGCACCTCGTCGATGTCTAGGGCCGCGGCCAGCTCCTCGCGCCGGCGCAGGGCCTGGGACGCCTTGGTTCCATAGGGCAAGTCGATGAGTGCCAGCCAGCCCTTGCCGTCCCTACAGATCGGGGCCGCGAAGCTGATCGGGTCGGAGCTCTTGCAGAGCCCTGCGGCGCAGAAGGCGTGCACGAGCACATCCGAGCTGAGCTTGCGCCGGGGGGCGGTGGTGGTGGCGTGATCGAAGAGGGGATGATCCGCCCGGCGCCCTGCCCATCCGGCGGCGACCAGGGCGAGGCCCAGGACCAGGACGAGGGCGGGGGGCCACATCAAGAAGCCCACGACCAGGCTGCCAAGGCTGAGCATGACGCCGGCGGCGAGCGCGCTGAGCCTGGCCTTCGCCCGCTGCTCGCGCCCGGCTACCAGCTCGAGGTAGGCGAGGGTGTCGCCCCGCTGCACCGCCTGAGCTTCGAGGAGCCGGGTCTGGGGCTGGATGATCCAGCGGCCAAGCGCGCTCACCCCCCGCCACGCCCCGCGCGGTGCGGCGAGAACCACCAGTCGCGCCGCGTACTTGGGGGTCCTCACCGCCTGGAAGCCGGCGACATGAAGGGTGTGGGAGAGAAGCCAGCGGAGAGCGGAGCGCCGCTCCCGGGCGTCTGTGACCCAGCGGGGCAGGATCGGGCGAGCCGGGGGGCGGTGCTTTGCGAGGTCGGGGGGCCGGGGCGAATCGACGTCACGGTGCTCGCGAGACGAGGACCCGGCCTCGCGATCGGTCACGGGAGCCGGGACGACGTCGCCCTCGGGGCGGGATCCGGGAAAGCGCACCAGCTTGCCGCTCATCGCCGGGGCTCCCGGGGGTCCTTGCTGTGGCTTGCGGCACACTGCGGGCAGATCGCGCCCGGGTCCTGGTGAAAGCCGAGCTCGGGGACCTGCAGGGTCTGGGACAGGCAGCGGGGCCCGGGGGATCTTCCGGCCCGGGTCTGTCTCGCGGCGTTGATCGAGCGGACCACCTCGGCCGAGAGCATCGCCACCTCGGACTCGAGCACCGGGAGCCGTCCCCCCAGGCCCACCCGGACGAAACGGCGGCGTCGCCAGGCCCGGGCTCCCGCGAAGACGAGCAGGCCGGGTCCGGCCAGGGAGGCCGAGATGACGAAGAGGTTGGAGGCGGCCTCTCGCCAGGGGGCCCACCCTGCCCGGGCGTCCTCGCGGATGCGCTCCACTTCGGTGGGGGGGCGCTCAGTCTGGGGCTTGCCCGATCCGGGGAGAAGGCCCACGACGACCACGAGACCGACGACGCCGAGTAGCCAGGGCAGGATGCGGGCGCGGCGCTGGAGGACCATCATCGGTCACAGCTCCAGGCGCTCCAGTCCCGGCCCGCCTTCGAGATCGCGTAGGCGGAGGCGGCGTTGAAGTCCCAGTCGAGCAGGCGGGCGGGGTCCCGGGGGCGTCCCGTTCCCCGGTCCGCGTGCCGCGAGCGGATCTGCCAGGGACCGAGGGAGGGTCCCCAGCGGTTGTCCACCAGGTGGCGGTCACCCACCACGTTTCGGCCAAGGCCCGACTCGCAGTCGGCGATGTCAATCGCTTTGGGGATCGAGGACTCGGGGAAGCCGGCACGGCGGGCGGTGTCCGCGATCCGCACCGCAGCCGGCTCCCCGGTCGCGAGAGGACGGGTGTCTGCCCCCTCGCCCCGGCCGAGCACCCAGAGGGCGAGCAGCGTCAACAGGACGGGGCCGAGCCCGCCGCCCTCCAAGCGATGCTCGCTCATGAGACCCCCGCCGCCTTGGCGAGCTCGGCGGCTCGGGGCTGCGAGCGGCACACGCAGCCGTCGCCGAAAAACCCCTGACGCGGCCTTTCCTCTTTGGGAACCAACCGCCTGGGACAGGCGCTCATCTCGCCCGCCCTCCAAGCGGGGACGCAGCCTCTCCCCGGAGGGAACCCTCGACTTCGTTCAGGGCCTCGATAGCCTCGCTCAGTTCCTCTGCCGCCCCGGCCAGGTCGTTGCGGGAGAGCTTTTGTCTGGCGCTTGCGGTCCGGTTCCGGGCTTGGGTGAGGCCGTCGTGGAGCGCCTGCGCGTCGGTGCTGTTGTTGGTCATCGATCCCCTCCTCGGACGTCGTGACAGGGACAGGGGCAGAGGACCGGGGCTGTGCACTCGCAGTTGGGGCATCCCCAGGAGATGGCCTTGGAGAGGAGGGCCTCGTAGGCCTCGGCCGCGGGGAGGGCGCTGCGCTCGATCTCGCGGACAAGCGCTCGGAGCTTGTCCGCAT
>JBOGWM010000308.1:0-16837 GCA_050693695.1 Actinomycetota bacterium | reverse complement strand
CCGAGGCAGGGCCGGAGCGAGGAAGCCGGGAAAGATCCCGCCGCCTCCCGGCCCTTTCGATCGGGGCTCCACGGCGTCGAGCAGATTGACGATACGGGCGCTCTCACCGGGGGCCGCGTACGAGAGCCGAGTCGAGGCCAGAGCCGGGCTGGCGAAAAGCTCCTCGGCCGCCTCGGCCGCCACCGAGAGCTGCCCGGCTTCGTAACGCGTCTGTTTCCCGAGAGCGACCTCGCGCACCTCGTGCACGACCTTGCGGAGCGTATTTCCTGTTTCCATGAAGCGCTAACTCTTCTCGGGATTTAGAGCTTCGGACATTGTGACACTCCAAGGGCGAAACGAGTTGAAGAGGGCCGGGTGCGCCGCCCCGTTCAGCGCCGATCGATCGTAGCCGAGCTTTGGAGGCGGCTGGGGAGGGCAGGCCCTCCCCAGCTGACGTAGACTGCGCCGATGGGTTCGCGCACCCGGATACGGAAAGCTCTGGCACTGGAGCCCCCGGACCGCCCTCCGGTCGCCTGGTGGGGCCACACCTTCCGGGAGGAATGGTCTGTCGAAGAGCTGGCCGCGGTGACGCTGGAGCGGGCTCGCCGGTACCGCTGGGACTACGTCAAGCTCCAGCCCCGGGCATCCTGCTTCGCGGAGGCCTTCGGCTCCGAGTACCGTCCTTCGGGCGATCCCCATGTCGCCCCGGTGCTCGTCCGCCCGGCGATCCGGGAGCTGGACGATTGGGAGCGGCTGCCGTCCATCGACGCCGGGGTGGCGCCTCTGGCGGATCAGGTGACCGCCCTGGCACGAGTCGTCGGCGAGCTGGGAGACGAGATCCCCGTCATCCAGACCGTCTTCTCTCCCCTCACCGTCGCCGGCCACCTGGTGGGGAAGGATCCGGCCCGGGTGGTGGACGAGCTGCATGCCCATCCGGAGGTGCTGGTCCCCGCCCTCGAGCGGATTGCGGCGGCCCTCTCGGATTTCTCCCAGAGGTCGGTGACCGGGGGAGCAGCCGGCCTCTTTTACGCCATCTCCGGATACGCGGGATCCGAAGCCATGTCCTGGCCCGACTACGAGAAGTGGGTCCTGGCCTCCGACCGGCTGGTGGTGGACACGTTTCCGAGCGCTGCATGGTTCAACGTGCTGCACCTCTGCGGACCGGGCGTGCACCTGGAGCTCGGTGACGCCCTTGCCCCTGCAGCCGTGAGCTGGTCCGTCCATGACCCCGGCAACCCAACCCTCGTCGAGGGCCGGGACCGCCTGGGACGAGCGGCGATGGGAGGCTTCGGCCACAAGGGAACGCTGCTCCGCGGAACCCCGGACCAGGTTCTCGAGGAGGCGAGCGCGGCGGTGGCGGGGAGTGAGAACCGGGGAATCATCCTGGCGCCCGGGTGCTCGGTTCCCCCCGAAGCGAGAGAAGAGAACCTGGAGGCGATCGCCTCGCTCACGCCAAATTGACCAGCAGGGGCCTGGGCGAAGAAACGATCAACCTTCGGATCGACGTTTTATCTCCCTTGCCCTCGATCTCCACAGGAGTGACAATCAAATAGATGAACACGAGGCCGCCGCTTTCAGGATAGGAGGGCTCACATGTCACAGGAAGTGACCGCACCGAAGCAGCTTGAAGATGCGAACCTGTTCAACATCACCGGGCCCATCGTGATCAATTACTCCACCTCCAGCATTGCCGGGGTACCTTTGTTCTCGTATAAAGACGCGGAGCTCGACCTCAACTTCAACGGCGATGACATCACTCGAGTGGACAGTCTCCTGGGTGAGCTCGTAACGGTCACCCTGGAGAACGTTGTCGATGCCTTCATCCGCACCTTCACGCTCCTGGTGCCGAAGATCAGGCTCTGCATGGGCGACCAGGTTCCCTTCGACACCCTGGGAATCGAGACGATCGATCGCTCGGGCGCCTTCACGCTCCCTCCCGGTCCGACCGGCGTGCTGCAGACCTATCGGGCGCACCAGCTTCAGGGAGTCGCGGAGGCCGTCGTCTTCTGAGACCAAGCTAAGTGAGGAGCCAAGAAGCGCTTCGAG
This sequence comes from Actinomycetota bacterium, assembly GCA_050693695.1. Classification (GTDB taxonomy): domain Bacteria; phylum Actinomycetota; class CADDZG01; order JAHWKV01; family JAOPZY01; genus JBOGWM01. The sequence goes on along the minus strand of JBOGWM010000308.1, from coordinate 14,812 downwards.
CGCCTGGCGGATCGTGTGGGCCATGCTGTGGCGGAAGCTCCAGATGCGCCCGACGGCCCTCCCGTCGATGCGCTGGGCTGGGTGTAGCGCTCGAAGATCCTCCCGTCCTTGAACTCGAGACCACCGACGGTGACGAGGTTTAATCGCGAGCGGGCTCTACAGCAGGCCCTGTTCTTTCAGGAAGTCTCGGGCTACTTGCGCGGGGTCTTCCCGACGGAGCTCCACCCGGGCGTTGAGCTTGGTGAGGTTTTCTGTGGTCAGCTTCGAGCTGACGCCGTTCAGGAGCTGCTCGATCTCGGGGTTGAGAGCCTTGCGATTGACCACGGGCGCGATGTTGTCGGCTTTCTGCAGGCCCTTGTCGTCCTCCAGCACCACCCAATCCTTCTCGGAGATGATCGCCTGGGTCGAGCAGAGGAGGGCGATATCGACCTTCCCGGCTTCCAGGGCCTGGGCGGTGGGCGTGTTGCAGACTCCGATGGGCTGGAACTTGAGCCCTTTGATCCCGTAGGTTCGCTCGAGCCCCAGGAGGCAGAAGGGACGTTCCGGACACTCGGCGGGCCCGCCCAGCGTCAGCTTTTCGGCCACCGCCGCGAGGTCGCTCACCTTCCTCAACCCGTGGGTACCCGCGGTCGCCCTGGTCACGACGAAGGCGTTGGTGTCGTTGGCCCGCGAGAGCCGGAGCAAGACCAGTCTCCTGGCCTCCAGAGCCTTCTCGAGCGGGCCCACGATCTGCTCCGGGTCCGAGGACGGATCGGCCTTCGGGTCGAGGAACACGAGGAGGCTGCCCAGGTACTCGGGGGCGATATCGATATCGCCCTTCTGGAGTGCCGGCTGCAAGATCTCCCGGCTTCCGATGTTGAGCTGCCTTTCGACTCGGTAGCCGGCCTTCTCGAGGACCTGGGCGTACATCTCGGCCACGATCTGGTTCTCGGCAAACGTCACCGCCCCCACGGTGATCGTACCTTTGGTCGCCGCCCGGTCGTCACTGCCTCCGCAAGCCGCTGCCATGAGCGCCGGCGCGATCAGCGCCGCAACGAGGGCTCCTGCTCGCGGTCTCCACATGGGTCTCCTCCTGTCTGTTGAGGCCTGCCGTCGGTAGAGTCTCATACGCGCTTGGCGGTGGAGGCGACCCGCGGCGATGCCGCTCTTTCCAGGGCGCCCAGAGCCAGATCGGTCATGATTGCCAGCAGAGCCACCAGGATGGCCCCCCCGAGCAGCCTCGCGTTGTCCCGGGCGGCGAAACCGTCGAGGATGAAGCGCCCCAGCCCTCCCCCGCCCACGACCGCGCCCAGGGTGGCGGTGGCCACGACCTGCACCGCCGCGGTGCGAAGGCCGGCCACGAGCAGGGGAGCGGCGAGGGGAAGCTCGAGCCCCAACAGCACCTGCCGCCCGGTCATCCCCGTACCCCGGGCGGCCTCGACGATATCGGGGTCCACCGTCTGGATCCCCACATAGGTATTCGTGAGCAGCGGCGGGATGGAGAGCAGGAGCAGAGCGATGAAGGTGGGCCAGAACGCGATCCCGGGAAGGTAGCGGAGGGTGAAGGGAAAGACCAGCGCCAGGATGCCGAAGGAGGGAAGGGCCCGCCCCACGTTGGCGATCGAGACGGCCAGGAACTCTCCCCGGCGAGTGTGCCCGATATAGAGGCCCACGGGGAGGGCGATCGCGCAGGCCACAGCGATGACCAGCAGGGATATGGAGAGGTGCTCGAAGCTCCGCTGCGGGATGCCCCCGAGGTCTTTCCAGCTCTCCGGGGCAAGCAGCCAGCGAAGGCCGTCGAGGAGGGTCCGCATCAGCCGAACGCTCTCACTCCGGCCCCTTGATCTCGGGGGCTCGCACCTTCCGGCGTGTGCGGCGGGACACCGTTCGACCGCGGCCCCACCTCCCGAACCCCCCGAGCCCCCCGGGGGGCCCAGGGAGTCAACGCCCGCTGCACACCGAGCAGGAGAGCATCGGCTGCCACGGCCAGGACCACCGAGAGCCCCGCCCCGATCAGGATGGGCGTGGGGAACGATCGGTTCAGCCCGACGAGAATGAGCGCTCCCAGCGCTCCCTTTCCAATGAGGGCGGTCACCGTTACCAGGCCGATGGTGGTGACGGTCGCGATGCGGATGCCGGCCACGATCACCGGCAGGGCCAGAGGGAGCCGGACTCGCCACAGGATCTGGCGGTCCGTGAATCCCATGCCGAGGGCCGCCTCGCTCACCTCCGAGGGGACCGCGTCGAGGCCCGCGACCGTGTTGGCGATGAGGATGAGCAGGGTGTAGGAGACCAGGCCGATCTCCGCGGTCGTGGTCGAGAGTCCCGTGTAGGGAACGAGGAGGGCGAAGAGGGCGAGGCTCGGGATCGAGTACAGCAGGCCCGTGAAGCGGGTGACGGGGGCGTAGATGTACCGGCGCCGGTAAGAGAGCACGGCCAGGGGCAGGGAGATCGCGAGCCCGATCCCCACGGCGACGACCGTGAGCTGCACGTGCTCCAAGACCCCCGCGACGATCTCATTGACGTGGGTGGCCACCCACTGCCATTCGAAAAAGGGCGTTCCGGGAGATCCGGGAGATCCGGGGGAGGGCGCCGTTTCCCAAAGGCGCCGCGCCCCGAGGGCGCCTGCATACCTCAGAGGATGCCAACCTCCGAAGTCAAACACGCTCATGTGGCGAGCTGGCGCGAGATGCGCTCCAGGGTGAGCAATCCCAGGTGTCGCCCGTCCTCCCCGACCACGACGGCTGCCCGAGCCTTCGAGGTGAGCATGGCATCCAACGCCTCGCGAAGCGAGCTCCGGGGGCTCACCCGGGCATGGAAGGCCCCGGGAGTCGTCTCCTCAAGCGGATCCAGCTCGATGCCGGCTACCGGCAGGAGAGCCAGGCGCTTCAGCCCTCGCTCCGCGCCCACGAACTCGGTGACGAACTCGTTGGCCGGGGAACGCAGGATCTCCTCCGGCGAGGCGTACTGCTCCAGCACGCCGCCGACGTTGAGGATGGCGATTCGATCCGCCATCTTGATCGCCTCATCGATGTCGTGGGTGACCATCACGATCGTTTTGCGGAGCCGCTCCTGAAGCTCCAGGAACTGGTCCTGGAGATGGCCCCGGATGACCGGATCCACCGCGCCGAAGGGCTCGTCCATGAGCATGACCGGGGGATCCGCCGCCAGGGCTCTGGCGACGCCGACTCGCTGGCGCTGCCCCCCGGAGAGCTCGGAGGGGTATCGCCGGAGCAGCTCCTCGTCGAGCTGGAGCATCCCCGCCAGTTCCTCCACTCGCCGTCGAATCCGATCCCGGTCCCACCCGGCGAGCTGAGGCACGGTGCCCATGTTCTGCGCGATGGTGCGGTGAGGGAGGAGGCCGATACTCTGAATGACATAGCCGATGCCGCGTCGCAGCTTGACCGGATCCTCGTCGAGAATCTCCTTCCCGTTGACCAGGATCGATCCGGAACTCCGCTCGATGAGTCGGTTGATCATCTTGAGCGTGGTGGTCTTACCACACCCGGACGGCCCGACGAGCATCACCGTCTCGCCTTCACCGACCTCCAGCGACAGCTCCGAGACGGCCGGGGACTTCGAGTTGGAAAACTGCTTCGACACCCGGTGGAGGGAGATCATGGCGACAAGGGTGCTCGACCGGCGCTTACCACAACTTCCGGTCGGTGATCATCGGCCCCAGAGTGGGTGGCGCCCCATCCGTTCAACGCGCTCGGGGAGCGCTGCGGGCGGGCTGGAGGCTCTCTGACTCCGAGCGAGCAGGAGCGGTCGTTGCCCGCATCGGGTCGAGGGCGCCGCGTCCGGGAAATGCCAGGCCGAGCATCGCCGAAGCTGCGGCCGCCAGGGTCGCCAGGAGAAAGATCGGGCGGAAGCCCGCCGGGCCGCTCGCCGAGGGGGCAAGGGCCCCCGCGAGCAGGCTCGTGCCCACGATGCTCCCAAAATATCTGCTGGTCGAGAAGACGCCGGCCGCAACTCCGGTCGAAGCCGCCTCGACGGACTCGATCGCGACCAGTTGGAGAGCGGAGCTGGCCAGACCCAGCCCGGCCCCGCCTGCAACCAGCGCTCCAGCCAGTATCGGAAGGGGGATATCCGCGGGCGCCACGGCAAGGGGAGCCAGGCTGAGCGCCAGAAGCGCCAGCCCGCAGGTGGCGGGTATCCGCCGCCCCAGTCGATCGGTCAGCCTTCCCCCGACCGGAGCGAGCGCGCACGCCGCCAGCGACAGGGCGGCGAGCGCCAGGCCGGTCCGTCCCGCGCTCCAGCCATCCCTTCGAGCGAGCAGGATGCTGAGAGCCACCAGCGTGACGTACATGGCCAGGTTGGAGGCCGCCACGGCGGCGTTCGCGGCCGAGAAGCGAGCCCGAGCGAAGAGACGGGGCTGGAGCACCGGGTCGGGGTGTCTCAGCTCCCGCCGTACGAAGACCGCCAGGACGGCGGCCAGCGCCACCGCGACGATGGCGGAGGCAGGTCCGGACCAGACGCTCTTTCCCAGAGCGGCCGTCCCGACCAGCAGGGTGGTCAGGCCCAGTCCTCCGGCGAGATCGAAACCTCCTCGAGGAATGGGCCGGTCCTGCCGGGGCACCGAGCGCCATCCCAGGAGGAGGGAGGAAACGAGGAAGGGAAGGTTGACCAGAAAGATCGCCTGCCAGCCCCCGGCCTCGATGAGAAGCCCGCCGAGGGGAGGACCGATCGCGGCCGCGAGCGGCAGGGTGGCGCCGACCAGACCGATTCTCTTCCCCAACTGGCCCCCGGGGGTGACTTCTCGAAGGAGGGCGATGCCGTTGGGGACGAGCAGCGCGGCTGCGACCGCCTGCTGGACCCGGAAAAAGATGAGAGACCCCAGACTCCACGAGGCGGCCGCCCCCGCCGAGGATAGGGCAAACCACCCGAGCCCGCCGAGCATGAGAGGGCGGCGCCCCATCCGGTCGCCCAGCTTACCGGCAACCGGCTGGAGCGAGGCCATCGCGATCAGGTAGGAGGTCACCAGCCAGCTCGCGGCGCCGACCGAGGCGCTGAAGTCGTCGATCAGGCTCGGTAGGGCGACGATGATCATCGTGGAGTTGAGCGGGACCAGCATCAAGCCGAGCGCGACCGTCCAGAGGACTCCCTTTCCGGCTCCGGGAGCGGGTCTGCTCATGCCGGGATCTCGATGCGGACCACCCCGGCGTCCCCGTCCACCTCGATCATCTGGCCATCCCGGATGGTCGCCGTCGCCACGCCCACCCCGACCACGGCCGGGATGCCGTACTCGCGGGCCACGACGGCGCAGTGACTGAGGATGCCTCCGGTGTCGGTGACCACCGCGGCGGCGGAGGCGAACAGCGGCGTCCACGGTGGGGCGGTGGTCTCGGCCACCAGGATGTCGCCGGCGGAGAGCTTGCCCGCTTCCGCGATGGAGCGGATCACCCGGGCCCGCCCCTTGGCCCTCCCGGGCGATCCGGCGGAGCCGCGCAGGACCCCGGGTTCCTCCTCGGCGTCCGGCGGCGGGGCGCCGAGGAATTTGCCCATGAGGCGACCGAAGGCTTGGGTGGGGGAGGGTCCGGAGGAAGCCGTGCCGAGGGCCGCGGGGGGCCGGACGTCCCCGAAACGCTCCATCTCGGCCCGGCGTTGCTCGATGAGCTCGCGCCGATCGAGCGCCGGGAATCGTCCAAGGGTCTCCATCAGCTCGTCGAGGGTGAGGAGGAAGGCGTCCCGCGCGCGGGCAAGCACTCCTGCATCCGCGAGCCGCCGGCCGATCGCCAGGATGATCCGCCGTCCCTGATAGACGCCGCGAAAATCGATGTAGAAGCCGTGATCCTCGGTCAGCACCACCCCGGTCTGGGCGGCCTCCAGGAGGAGCTCGAACTGCTCCCGCACCGGCTGCGGGTACCCATCGAGACGCCGGCGGGCCTCCGATACGGCCTGGTCGCGCTCGCGCGCCCGGCGCCGCATCTCGGCGGCGGGGTCGGCATCGTCGGGCTGGGTGAGGTAGTCCTTGAGGTTCTTCAGCACCGGGGTCGGGTCCTCTACCCAGGTGGGATGGGTGATCCCCCAGAGGTCGCCGCGCTCGCCATAGGCCTCGAGGTAAGCATGGAGGTCGGCGAGAAACGCTCGACCCTGGTCGCTTCCTTCCAGCGCCGCCGGGATGTCGGCCGCGGCCTTCTCCTCCAGCACCCGGCGCACCTCGGGTAGGCCGAGCGCCCGACGGCTGAGGGTCCAGAGCGCCTGACCGGTCTCGAGCGTCTTGTTGGGAAAGCCCTCGAGCAGCCGGTAGGAGCCGAACGCGGCGCCTGGCGTCTCGGAGGGGAAGAGATCCCGGTAGATCTCGTCGAACTCGCTGATTGCGAGGTACGCGGGAAGGACGGTCAGAAAATGGAGCTCCCCGAGCCGGTTGAGACGTGAGACGACGTCGTCGAGACCGCGGGCCAGCTCCGGGATCGAGGCCGCGGCCAGGTCCCGGGACTGCATCGCGGCGAGATGCTCTTCGATCTCCGGCAGGAACCGGCGCTCCCACATCTCGCCCAGGCCGGCCATCGTGGGCATGAGCTTCTCCTGAGCCCGGCGCTCCAGGGCCTTCATCTCCTCGGCAGGCGCGATGACGGGAACGAATGCCGAGTACCAGAAGGTATTGATGCGGCACGACCGCAAGCCGCTCACGGGGATCTCGTATTCTCGGAAGGCGTGCTCGAAGCCCCTTTGCATGCCGAACAGCAAGTCGAATTCGAGGAGGGGCACCGGGGCCGGGAAATGCATCGGATCGAGTTGCCAGAAGAGTTTCCCGTCCTCCGGATCCTCCCAGACCACAGGGAAATCCTCGGGTACCGGGATCGGCTGCGGTTCAGCCTGCCCGTCAAGGGACATCCTCAGCTCCTTTCCGGAATCCGGTTCATACGGTGGTTATCGGTCGGCACTGAAGCAGGTGGAGCGCCCCCGAGGCCCAGGCGCACTCCACGTCCACCGGCCAGCCCATCCTCTCCTCCAGATCGAGGCTCAGCCTCGCGGCATCGAGGACCTGATCGTCGTCGAGACAGGAACGCGCCCGCAGGCGCCTCGGCACGGCGACTTCCTCGGTTCCCCCGGGAATGGCGACGGTCATGCGTCGCTTGTCACCGATCGTCCGACGAGCAAGGGTGAGGTCGGATCTCGCCACGAGGTAGGCGTCCGGGGTGACGCTGCCCCCCACCACGGTCTCGCCCAGCCCCCAGCTCGCATTGATCACGATCTCCTCGGGGCTCCCCGTGACCGGGTTGACGCTGAAGACCACCGCCGAGACGTCAGCCGCTACGAGCTGCTGGACGAGGATCGAGCAGCGTGCCGGCTCCTCGGGGAGCCCGTGGCGTCGCCGGTAGATTCGGGCGCGCTCGGACCCGAAGGATGCGGCGCAGGCCGAGACCGCCGCCAGGAGGGCGTCGGCGCCCACGACGTTGAGAAATGTCTCGTGCTGGCCTGCGAACGACGCAATCACCCCATCCTCATCGGTCGCCGAGGAGCGGGCGGCCACCGGGAGATCGGCAACCCCGCAGCGCTCTCCGAGACGCCGGTAGGCGGATACCAGCAGGCGCACGAGATCGGGCGTGAGGGCCGCGGGTTCGATGGGCCAGCCAGCCAGGCAGAAGCCCACGGGAACCGGGAAGCCCCCCGCCAGCCGGCTGAGGTTGGCGGCCTTGCCGCCGACCAGCTCTGGCCGATCGCAGCCTTTCTCACCCAGCCAACAGACATCCATCCCCGACGCGACCAATCCTGCCCTCGCCCCCCATTGCCTGTGCCCATGATAGGCCCCAAGGGGGCAGGGCCGGCTGGACGAGGGCGCTCCCGCCTGGCGCTCGGGATGCCCCGATACTTCGGCTTGGCTGCGGGCCCTACCCCCGGGCTAGCGCAGGTAGGTCTCCATGAGCCCGGCGGCGACCTTGGAATGGTAGGAACACAGTCCCCTCTTCGCGCTGGACACCTGCTGACATCCGGGCCAGGCGCAATCCCACCTGCCCACGCTGCGCTGGATCCGATTGAGGTGCTCGGGGCAGAGCAGGCCCTGAGCGGGATCCTGTCCGCAGATGGACAGAGAGGAGGTCGGCCAGACACAGCCCCGCTTGGAAGCTACCTTGGGAATGGCCAATCCCTTTCCTCCTCAACGCTCCCGGGACGTCCCGCCTCTCCCGAGACTCGAGATGAGGTAGCGGGGCCGATTACGTCCATGCCTTGAGAGATTCCCCTGCCGGCGCCTTGTCCGGAAGGGGGTAGATTGTATTCATTTGTGAAACGGTACCGGATCGATAATAATTTAGGGACTATCCGAGGAGGATCCGCCATCGCATCCAACTATCTTCCATTAGCCAAGCTGATCGCCGAGGAGCGGCGGAGCGCCAGCCTGTCGCTCAGCGAGGTGGCCCTGCGAATGCGGAAGGCCGCCCGGGCGGAGAGCGAGTACTGCGGGGCCGATCGCAAGACCATTCACGACTACGAGCAGGGTCGCATCCCTCACCCCGACGGGCTGCGCTGGCTGGCGATGGCGCTCGACCTGCCGCTCGACCAGCTCGTGGCCGCGAGCCTCCAGCAGCGCACGAACCGCCAGGTCCCCTCCGCCCGGGAGAGCGCCGGCGCTCTCGCGGCCCGGGACCCTGAACCGCGGCTCGACTTGGCGGAGGGGATTCGGATGTGGCTCGAGGCCAGCCTTTCCTACCACCCCCGTCTCGCAGCCACGCTGGAAGCGCTCTTCGCCCTCTGCCGAGCGGACCTGGGCGGCTATGGCGGTCCGGTTTGTGCTCCCTTCTCGCTGGGCGCCCTCATCCGCGCGAGCCGGGACTGGCTTCATGACCACACCAACCGCTCCCCGATCGGCCGGGCCGCTGCGGAGGACGGGAAGGTCCGTACCGAGACCATCCGGGATGTCTTCAGCGCCTTCCAGGGGCTGGACACCAAGCATGGTGGAGGGCATGGCCGCCTCGCGCTCATCCAGTACCTGAGCAGCTATGTCCTCCCGCTCTTCGATGCCTCGCGCGCCGCCGGAGCGCGCTCCGAGTCTCCTCTGAGCGCGGATCCGGGACTGTGTGCGGCATCTGGAGAGATGCTTTATCTCGCGGGCTTGACCGCCTTTGACACGGGGGCCCTCGGACTCGCCGAGCGGTATTTCGTCCAGGCGCTTCGACTCTCCGAGGAAGCTCGGGACACCGCCTTCGCGGCGAACGTCATCGCGGGTATGAGTCACCTTGCCATCTTTTCCGGATGCGGTGAGCAGGCGGTACACCTTGCCCGTACCGGTCTCGCCGGTGCCCAAGACGAGGGGGTACCTTCTCTCTTGATGCGGCTCCACGTGATGGAGGCGCGCGGACAGGCGCTCCTCGGGGATTCCCTGAAAAGCGCCGCGGCGATGTCTCGTGCGGAGACCGCGCTCGGCGACTCGGACCAGGCCGGGGAGCCGCACTGGACCCGCTTCTTGGACCTGGCCTTTCTTGCCGGAGAGATGAGCCAGTGTTTTTGTGACCTGAACCAGCCGAGGTCGGGGGAGCAGGTCGCGCGCGAGTCGATCAATGCGAGCGGAGAGCGCGGGCGGCGGCGCATGCTCAGTCAGGCCACGCTGGCGGTCTCCTATCTCCAGCAGGGCGATTTGGAACATGCCTGTGCCGCGGGCGCCCGGGCGCTGGAGCTGATCGAGGGCGGGGTACGGTCCTCCCGGGCCATTCATGAGATCCGGAGCTTGCAGCGGTGGCTCGATGGGTATCGGGGTGAGGGAACCGTGCGCACGTTCAACGAGCAGGTTCGTGAGCTGCTGGGGTGACCCGCGATCGACCAACCGGACGAGCGCATGAGCTACAGGTTGGTGCTCTGGGACATCGACCACACCTTGATCGATGCCCACCATTTTCATCGGACCCTGTATCGGGAGGCATTCCGCAAGCTCACCGGCCGCGCTCCCCGGCATCTGCTCTTCATGACCGGGCGCACCGACCGGGACAGCATGACCGAGACGCTGCAGCTCAACGGGATCGAGCCCACGGAACCTCGGCTCTCCGATCTGAGCCAAGCGCTGGTTCAGGCCATGGAGCTCAAGAAGGATTATCTCCGCAAGTGCGGCAGGCAGACAGTGGGAGCCGAGTTGGCCCTCAGAAGGCTCCAGGACCTTCCGGGGATCGTTCAGTCGGCGCTCACGGGGAACCTCAAACCCCTGGCCATCGCGAAGCTCTCCACCCTGGGGTTGGACGGCTACCTCGACTACGACGTGGGCGGCTATGGTGAGGATCACGCCGAGCGCTATCAGCTCGTGGGGATCGCCAGGGGCCGCGCGGAAGCCAAGTACGGGACGGCCTTTGACGGGGACAACACGGTCCTGATCGGGGACACCCTCCGGGATGTGCAAGCCGGACATCTGGGCGGCGCCCCCGTGGTCGCGGTCGCAACCGGGTATGTGACCGCGGCCGAGCTCGATGCCGCGGGGGCCGACCGGGTCCTGGAGGACCTGAGCGATACCGAGGCCGTCCTCAAAGCGATCCTGGAGACGGTACGCCGCACCGACCAGCCCCAAGCGAGCTAACGCGCCACTATCCTGAGCCTCTGGACTCATGGATATCGCGATCCGGTTTGCCACCGCCGACAGCACCGTGCGTCGGGGAGGAAGGCGGTCGAGCTCTGGAGCGACAAACGCTTCGGTGACGCCCATCGGCCGTACGCCCGGTTCGGACCTCCCCCGGTTGGAGCCGAGCCGAGTTGGCGCGCTTCGTGGCGTAGCCGCTTGAATCCACCCCGAGCGAGAAACTCGGGACCCAGGAGCCCGAGCAACGGCCTGTCGTCCACCTGAAGGGCGCCGGCGTCGAGATCGAGGTACTGCGCGACCGACGCTCCCAGGGCGGGGTCGGCTTCGAAGAGTCTCATTCGGGATCCGCTGGCGAGGATCCCGAAGGGCGCTCCCTCGCTGTGGCAATCGTTGAGGAGGACGCCTTCGGGCGGCCGGGCCTCTTCGTCAAGGCGCGAGAACTCGGCGGCGTCGGCCTTGGGATGGATCACGGCGACGGGCCTTCCCTGGAGCCTGACCAGATAGCCGCGGTGCTTCCGGCGTTCGAGCATGTAGCCGAGTTTGGTGAGGACGGTCCGCCAGTCGGCGCCGCGCTCGATGTCTCCGGTTGCGTCGGTCATCTCCTGCCAGCGCGGGGCGTCGTTACGGAGCCTCACGTCCAGGGTGTGGAGGGTGAGAAGGTCGCGGAGCTTGAGGCCGGGGATGCCCGCCTGATCCAGCCGCTCCAGCTCCGCGGCCAGCTCCCTGACGGCTTCAAGGCGAGACTTTGAAGAGGCGCGTTCTATGACGTCGGCGAGAGCGGCCGCTTCCACGGATCGCACCGGCCCGCTGGCGTCAACAGGGCCGAGAGCCAGGATCGACCCGGCGCGGGATGGGTGGTCAGCGATGAGGAGAAGGGGAGTGGCGCCGCCTCCTCTGCGGTCGCGCCAGGTCTTCCTGAGAGCAGGTTCCGAGCTCGTGGTGGTTGCGGCGACTTCAATCCCGGCAACGATCGCGCAAGCGCTCAATGGAGACGTGGCCGGCGCCGTCCTCGCCGTGGGGAGGACGCAAAGGCGCTCGATGATGTCGAGAGCCGTCATCTCCAGCCTGAGAAAACGGATTGAGCGTGGGCTTCGCTGCCCCGTGAGTCTCTGCACAGGCCTCCCCTGTCTCGGCGTACCGCAGCGGGGAAGTGCCAGCCAGCGTTATGACGGACGCATATGACAACCAAGCCCCGGAACGACCGGGACGCTTCGAATCTCATAGCCGATGAGCATCCTACGGATTCATCTCGGAGCCCGGCGGCTATCGCTCGGATCTTCAGGCGCCGGGACGGTGGCTCGCAGCGTTACTCCCCCGTCTTCGTTCGGGAAGAGATCCATCCGTCCGCCGAGACCCTCCACCCGCTGATGCAGGGAGGGGAGCCCCCATCCCTGACCGGCCTTGGGAACCGGATGGAGCTCGAAATCCTCCGGGAGACCCTCTCCGTCGTCCTGGATGGTGAAGGAGACCTGGGAGTCGCCGTAGGAGAGGCTGAGGACCACCGAGGAGGCCCGGGCGTGCTTTTCCACGTTGTGAAGCCCTTCGTGTGTGAGCGCCAACAGAACCCTCTCCACCGCGCAAGAAACGTCGAAGGGCTTGCCGAGCATCACGAAATGCGCCGGGATGCCGGTCTGGTTCGTAAACCGGCTGGCGTCCAGGCCGATAACCGCCGCCAGGCCCTCCTTCGGTTTCGAGGGGGCCAGGGCCTGAAGGGCGTCCCGAAGGCAGGATGCCGCCCGCGAGGCGTGGGTCTCGATGTCTTCGAGATCGGCCACCAGATTCTCGGCCGTCGCGGGGGCTCGCTCTTTCACTCTTCGAGCCGAGGCGCCGATGCCGAAGAGTAGCTGGCCCAGGTTGTCGTGAAACTCGCGTTCGAGCCGCTGGCGCTCCTCGAGAAGACCTTCTTTGACTCTCTTCTCGCACTCGCGGGTGGCCGCGATCAGGGGCGCGAGGGATCGAGCGATCTCCACCATGAGAAGCTGCCCCCGGTCTCCCACATATCCGATATCCCGGGTCCCGCTATACACGACCCCCAGTGTCCGGTTCGCATATTCGATCGGTACGGCGGTGATGCCACGGATTCCTTCCCGGTGAACCAGGAGATCCACGAAGTCCCTGCTGGCGGAGGTTTCGAGCTCGTAATCCGCCACGGAGGCGGGCCTTCCCAGCATCAAGGCCTTTCCCCCGACGCCCACGCCCCGGGGAATCTTCAGCTTGCGCAGCTCATCGGTCCGCGTGCCGGTCGTGCCTCGCATGACCAGGAGCCCGGGGTGCTCCGTGAACGCGATCGAGCCGCAATGAACCCCCAGAAGCCGGCGAACCTCCCCGCTCGCTCGCTGCGCAAGCACCGCCCCCTCCAGGAGCCCCGAGAGGCGCTGGATGGTCGCGGTCAGCTCCTGGAGATCATGGAGAGCCATCTCGGCGGCTTCAGCGGGCATCGTTTCTCACTCTACAGCCAAAAGGATCAAAGCTTTCCGAGATTCTTGTCGTCCTCACTTCGGCTGCATATCGGGATTCCCTTGTTCCTAAGTGGTCCTGCTCGTAAGTTCGTTGATGGATCTGGAGTCGAGTTTGGGCAGTGAAGGGGGCCGGGCCGGGACGCCCTTCTGCTTGTAGGCTCAGGCGATGTGAACATCCCCCAGTCGACGCGCGGAACCCTGGCTTCCCGGCTGTCCAGGCATGCTCGGGATCACTGGCCGGACCTGGCCGCCGTGAAGGTCCGCTTCCGGGCAGGCTTCGCCTATGTCGACGGTGAGATCGCCGACGGGACGACCATCCAGTTGTGCCGCCTTCGGTACGGGGGCTCAGCGCACCGGTGGGGGTTTGCCATCTACCTGGCCAGCCGGGACGGCTACCAGGACTCCGTGCTGCCAAGCGGCGACTTCGCCGGGTCGGCGGAGGAAGCCCTGGACTGTGCCTGCGGGCTCTACCTCGCTGACCCCGGCATCTGGCGTCTGGGCTCCCCGTAGCGCGTCGGGACCGTCCCCGGTGCATGGCAAGCGCCCGGGGCTTCTCGCTTCCCGTTCAGGCGGCCGGTGCCAGTGGCAACGGTACTGCCTGCTCGTGGGCGGCGATGCGGGCGAGGAGCTTGCTGAGGTCGTCTCGGGTGAACTTCCAGTTGAAGGGCCCGGCGGCGGCGTTGTAGCGCTGCTCGAACCCATCCAGGCGGGCTTCGATCTCGGCGAGGTCGAAGAAGTCGTTAGGGCTCAGGACCTTGCGCCCGACCACCGAGAAGTAGATCTCGGCCTGATCCAGCCGGGAGGCGTGCACCGGCAGGTGGATCAGCCGCAGGTTGTCCCACGCTCCCTCCAGCCGGTCGACCGAGGCCTGGGGGCGGTGGGAGCTTCCGTTGTCGACCACCCAGAACACCCGCTCCGCCGAGGCGTACGGCTCGGAGCCCATCACCCGGGAGACCAGTCGGCCGAAGGGCTCGATGCCGGTCGTGGGCTCGCAGCGGCCGTGGACCTTCGCGCGATGGACGTCGTAGGCGGCCAGGTAGGCCAGCGCCCCGCCCCGGTCGTACTCGTGCTCGACGCGCATCAGCCGCGACTGACCAGGCGCAAGCGTGGGGTGGCATCGGCACCGGGCCTGGATGGAGATCTTCTCATCCGCGCAGATGACGAATTCGGTGTCGCCGAGGGGCTGGCCTTCAAAGGTCCCGGCGTACAGGTCCAAGACGACGACTGCCTTGGCCGCGAACTCGGGGTCCCGGGAAGCGATCCAGGACCGGTGAAACCACGGCCGGATGGCGTCTGAGACCAGGATGCGCCACACGGTCGCTGCGGAGATGGCGGCCACCACCCCTCGCCCGACGAGCTCTTGGGCCAGCTCCATGCAGCTCCAGCGTGACAGCGGCACCCCGGTCGTGGCGGGCAGCTCGCAGGCCAGCTGCTTGGTCTCGACGGCCACGGAGGGAGGAAACACCCCCGGTCGGCCGGATCGGGGGTGGTCCTCCAGGCCCTCAAGCCCGTCTTCGCAAAACCGCTTCCGCCACCGGTGCACGACCTGGGGGCTGGTGTCCAGCCGGGCGGCGATCTCGACGTTGGCCAGGCCCTCTGCGGCCATCAGCACGATCTTGGCCCGGACCACCCGGCAGTACGGATCGGTGTAGGCCCGCGCTCTCCGCTCGAGGACGTCTCGGTCCGTCGGCGTGAGGCTGATCTCCAAGGGGCTTCGGGCTCCCATCACCATCTCCTCGAAGGTAGTCAACAGGAGCCACGGTAGTTAACTCAGCCCTCGAATTCCATCATTGTAGTTCCGCGGCCGACCACTAAGGGGACGGCCGGCATTTGCTCGGCGCTAACTTTCATGCGGTTCCTCCCGAGATAACCC
>JBOGWM010000307.1:0-4383 GCA_050693695.1 Actinomycetota bacterium | reverse complement strand
TCTCGGAGGTGGGACATTCGACACCACCGTCATCCGGCTCGAGGGAGGCAACATCGAGGTCGTGTGCACGGGCGGCGACCACCGCCTTGGGGGGGCCGACTGGGATGAGCGCCTGCTGGCGTATCTCATCGAAGAGTTTCAGAGCCGGCATCCCGACGCGGGCGATCCTCGCGATGATGTCAACCTCTATCAAGAGCTGAACACCGCTTCCGAGGACATCAAACGAGCCCTCTCCACGGCCCAGAAACGGCCACAGCGGGTCGCTTACGGGGGGGCCACTGCCGTCATCGAGGTCACCAGGGAGAGCTTCGAGGACCGGACTCGAGACCTGTTGGATCGGACGATCATGCTCACCTCGAACACCCTGGAGACGGCTCGCGCCAGAGGGGTATCGGTGTTCGACGAGGTCATCCTCGTGGGGGGCGCGACCAGGATGCCGGCCGTGGCGCGGGCGCTGGGGGATTTGGTCGGGCGAGAACCCAGGATGCACGACCCCGACCTCGCGGTGGCCAAGGGCGCGGCCCGCTATGGGATGGAGGAGCAGTACCGGCGCCTGGTCCAGGAGGGGGAGACGGTCAAGGCGGCAGCGCTGGCCCGGAACTTCACCCCCGAGGAGCGGGCGCACATCCAGGCGCGCAGTATCGTGACGGTGGCCCCGCGCGGGTTCGGGGTGAGGATCGTCGAGAATGCCAGAGTTTCCCTCGACCGCAAGGTCATCGATCACCTGATCCATGCCAATGACCAACTCCCCGCCACCCGTCAACAGACCTACTACACGATTTGGGAGAACCAAGAGAGCGTCGTTGTCGAGCTTTTTGAGCAAAAAGGATCGATCGAGTCCAGAGAAGTCGACGACAATGACCTCGTGATCGGTGGGGAGGTCACGCAGATCCCTCCGCTTCCCGGGAATTCCCCGATCGAGGTGCGCTTCGATATGGACAAGAACGGAACTCTGAACGTCGTGGCTACAGAGCCGAGGAGCGGAAGAAGGCTTCACCTTGAAGCGCAAGTCGGGACCATGACGCAGGAGCAGGTCGAGCGGAGTCGGAACGAATTGGCCTGGCTCACCGTCTCCAGCTAGGCGCAGCGCCCGTCATGCCCCGCACCTCGACCGCTCGCCGTCCGCCTCGGCAAGCGCCTAGTCCCAGAGCCGTAGCGTGCGATCCCGCCGCCGCCGAAGACAAAGTTCGCAAGCGCAGTGACGGTGACTGACCGCTCCTCAAACCCTGAGGATCGTCCGGAACGACGACGATACCTGCTCCCCGAGGGGTTGGCTCGCCTGCTCCGACCATGCGTGGACCACGAACGGGTGCGTCGCGACGCCGATGCACCAGTCGATCCCGCGGCGGCCTCGGCTCAGACTGAACAGTGTCGCGGCCAGAGACGTCTCAAGACAGGCGATCCGTCCAAATACGAAGAGCCGTGGGCGGCGGGTGGCGGCCCAGGCGGTGAGGGCCTCCCGCGCATCGACCTCGTGCCGACACTGGGCCTTGATCCGCAGGAGGGCCCGCTCGATGTTCCGCAGCGAGCAACACCGCAGGAGACCGAAGGCGACGGCCACCGCGACGGCGCCCCCGACCTGGTCGAATGAGGACAACCTTGCCCGCTCGGCGTCCTCGAGAGCAAGATTGCGCCGTGCCGGCGTCGCGGCTGCAGGTACCTGCTGCGGCTTCGCTCCCGAGGAGAACGCGCGGGCGCCGTTGCCGTCGGCAGCTCCGGCCGGCACAACGATGCCTTGTCGGTGGAGGGCGGCCAGAAAGCCAGCGAGCTCCCGATGAACACGATTCACCGCTCTGGTCGGGTCCAGATCCCGAGCGGCCGTCAGCGGACCGGCGCCGGTTTCGAGTGACGCCAAGACCTGCGCCGCGCCTCGGTTCACGAGGTGAAACCGGCCCGTGCGGAGGTCGAGGAGCACCGCCCCATCGTCGAATGCCACCGAGCGCAATGCCGGGGAGAGCTTCCATATCTGATCGAGGACGGCATGAATAGTCACGACTGGGATACCTCCCTCAGCGGTTCTCCCTCTGGCGCCGAGGTCGGCGGAACCAGGTGGCCGGCGAGAAGGCGCCGCAACCAGATCTCTGTCTCGATCGTCCAGACAAAGGCACGGAGACCGACCATGTGACCCATCGCGATCCGGTCGAGGGTGGTTAAGAAGCGCCGATCGTCGATGAGACCGAGACCGGAGAGGATCGATGGCGAGAACAGCTCACGGAGGCGCCGATCGAACCTTCCCGCGTCGGCGCAGTAATCGCGCGTGTAGGTGGATTTGGTGCGACGGGCAAGCAGGTCTTCCGGCACGAGCCCCCGGAGCGCTCGCCGCAGGAGTGACTTGTACTCGAAGGGGTTGGCCCGAACTGCGATGTCGGTATCGAGACATGCGTCGAGCACGGGGCGGTCCAGGAAGGGAAACTCCAATTGCACACCGAACGGGTGGGCGAGTTCGGCAAGGCCGCGGGCGGTGCGGGCACAGGCCTGTATCGAGGCGAGGGCCGCATGCTGGCCCGGTGCCTCGCTTCGGGGGACGGCCGACGCCGCATGTGCCCGCAGCTCGGATACGGCCAGGCGAACGGCTTCCGGGCTGGCCCACGTACAGGGTTCGGCCGGAGACGCCCAGGCGATGGCAAAGTCCTGCGTACCAGGATGGTCGCCCACCCGATCGAGGAGTTCAGCCTGCTGGGCGATCCAGTCGCCGTAGCGAGTGCGGCTCAGGCGGTACGCCTCACGGGCCAGTCGGAACGGTGAGGCGTCGCACTGACGGGCCAGCCGGTCCAGGTGGCGGCCGAGTTCAGCAAGCCTCCTCAATCGGATCAAATCAGCCAGATGGGCACCTGGTGCCATAAGGACAGCGTCACCAGCCTGACCGGAGAGATGCAATGCCGAACCAGACGCCGCGACCGCCTGCATCCGGGACTTGAAGCCCGGATACATGGTGGTGCTCATGTTCGGCTCCATGGTCGGCGCCAGAGCAAGGATCTCTGGACCGTCGACACAGGCCATCTCGGTGTGTACCTGGCGGGAGAGGATGTTCGGAAAGGCCAGCGACGCACGCCGGGCGAAGTCAGAGTCATCCTTAGTTTGGGGATCGACGCCGACCATCGTGACAGCGACCAGGGTGCGGTTCGGGATGGTCCGGGCCGCGAGCGCGACCAGCGAGGTCGAATCGAGTCCTCCGCTCAGATCGCCCGAGATACGCCAGTGAGCCTCGACTCTGCGCGTCACCGCTTCGACGAGGGCGTGGCGTAGCGACGCCGCTCCGTCGACAAGATGGTTGCGTCCGGCCGGAACGGACCAATACGACCGGCACCGCGCCACGGGCTCCTCGCCATGAAAGCGGGGAATCTGCACCGTGAGACAGTGACCGGAGGGAACCTCGGCCACCTCGGCGAAGGGCGTCTTCTGCTCGGACAGGCTGGGTATCCGGGCCATGAGCCGGGTGGCCACCCAGGCCCGGTCCAGATCTTGGGAAGGATCAGCCAGGTCGAGGCTGGACCCGGCGAACCGCATCACCGAACCATGCCGGCGGTAGTAGACGGAACGGAGACCGACAGCGTCCGCGAAGAGATGAAGCCGGTCGCCGCAGTGGGCGACGAGCGCGAAGCTACCGGGCAAGGCAGCCAGTCCGGCGTAGTCCCCGTCGACTTGGCAGCGGGCGAGGACGGCAAGCACCGCGGGCCCCGAACTCAGACACGTTCCGAAGACGGCGAGCCTGATGCCAGACTGTTCAAAGCGGCGGATCCGGCGTCCGTACCAGCTCTGGCCCGGTGCCCACAAGCTCACTTGACCCGTCCAGAGCGCCACGCCGCCTGCAGGTGCCTCCGGTGCGGCGAGGCCGTCGCCGAAGGTCACCTGCCCGACGAAACCATGCATCAAGGACGTTCTGTGCTGGGTGCTGTCTACATACCTTCGGACGGAACGTCCTTGAAGTCCCCCGGCCCGTCAAAGTTCGGGCCCTCGCTCGGCCCACGAGCGAGTTTGACGGCGCGGCCCACGGGGTCGACCTTCAGGAGGGGGGGGCCGTCAGAGTCGACGGCCTCACTTGTTTCGTCTGAGATGTCGCTGCTCCTCCGGAACCAACGCATGTTCAACACAAGAGCTCCTTCCACCGAAGGGTACCTACGTTGATAAAGACAACATGCCCAACGCACCTTCCAGGAGGATTGTAAACCGAACACGCTGAGGGCTGCTAGCTTCGTGATCGTTCCGACACGGTGACCCCGCCTTGTGCCCCCGCCCGAGCGTCGGTCATCATCGGTGGGGTCGTGGGTTCTGAGAACCTCAGGAAGCGAGCGGGAGCCGAGGATGGGAGCGATCGGATCCGGAAGGAGGGCATCGCTTCTCCAGCGGCGCTTCAAGATCCAGGAGTCCGGCTCGACCTTGCGG
>JBOGWM010000306.1:0-4418 GCA_050693695.1 Actinomycetota bacterium | reverse complement strand
CTCTTCGAGCATGCCCTCGAGGCGGTCTCCAAAGGTGATCCCATGACCTGCGATCACGTGATCGCGGCTGACGACGAGGTGGATCGCTACTACCTGGACATCGAGCGACGCATCCTCGACCTTTTTGCCCTTCAGTCCCCGGTCGCCTCCGACCTGCGCTTGCTCACCGCCATGCTGCATGTCAATCTCCACCTGGAACGGGTCAGCGACATGGGCGTCAACATCGCCAAGATCTGCAAGCTCTCCGTCGGGCTGCCCCGAAACGACACGGTGCTCAAGCACCTGGGGGAGATGGGAAGGTTGGCTCGCGGCATGCTGACCACGGCCATGCAAGCCTTTGCCTCGCGAGACCTCCAGCTCTGCTACTCCCTCCCGAAGATGGACGATCCGATCGACCGGCTGAATCGGGGGATGCTGAGCGAGATCCTCGAGACATCGGAGGACAAGGGGATGCTCGAGTGGGGAATCCGTATGTACGTGGTCTCGCGCCAGATCGAGCGGGTGGGTGACCACGCCGTCGACATCGGGGAGCAGGTGGCTTTCCTGGTGACGGGGGACTTTCACGAGTTCTCCGACGCCTCTCATCCGGAGCTCGGGTTCGTGCCGGAACCCGACTTCCCGCCCGCGTAAGGGGAGGCCATGATGGCAACCAGCGTCTCTCTTCCAACGGGGTCTGAGGATCAGATCCTCGTCGTCGAGGACGAGAGCGGGCTCGCGGAGGCCATTTGCTATCAGCTAAAGCGCGAGGGGTTTCGGGCGCTCGCGGCGCCAGACGGCGTCACCGGCCTTCAGCTCTTCCGCGAGGCGTCCCCTTCCCTGGTAATCCTCGACGTGAGGCTCCCGGGGATGTCGGGGCTGGACCTCTGCCGCACCATCCGCGCTACGTCGGTCGTGCCCATCATCATCGTGAGCGCACGGGACGGTGAGGCGGACAAGGTGGTCGGCCTCGAGCTCGGCGCGGATGACTACGTGACCAAGCCCTTCTCCATGAGAGAACTGCTCGCGAGGGTACGGGCCCAGCTCAGGCGGGCGGGAGGACCCGCTGGTGAGCAGGGGGATGGCGTGCTGGCCGGGGGACCGATCGAGATGGACATCGAGCGACACGAGGTGCGGGCGCACGGGCGCCAGATCGAGCTTCCCCCCAAAGAGTTCGCCCTGCTCGAGATGCTCCTCGCCCGCCGGGGCAGGCTGGTGACCCGGGAGACGCTCATCTCCAACGTCTGGGGATACGACTACATCGGGGACACCAAGACCCTCGACGTCCACGTGAAGCGCCTGCGCGCCAAGATCGAAGAAGACCCCCACAAGCCGAGCCTCATCCGAACCGTCCGAGGCCTTGGCTACAAGCTCGAGGCATAACCAGATATTCGTCGCAATATATATGAAGCCGCAAGGGGAGGAGGGGGCTGGATGATTGACGAAGCTAGAAAGTCGGCGTTCGACGAGCCGATGCGCCAGGCGATCGCGGAGCTCGGCGAGGATTTCGCAGGAGTCTTCTCGATCGCGACCATCGAACGCTTCGTGGGCGAGTCCCTCGGGCACTTCAACCGGGCAAGGGTCAAGGCGTACGTGCCTCTTCTGGTTCGACGATTCGCCAAGGAGCGGCTCAAGGCCCTCGCGCAATCCCAAGGCCTGGCGCCCAAGGAAGTTCCCGAAGTGCTGTTCGTGTGCGTCCGCAACGCGGGCCGCTCCCAGATGGCGGCAGCCCTGCTCGCCCGCGCCGCCGACGGCCGGGTGCACGTGCGCTCAGCCGGATCGAGTCCCGGGAACGAGATCCATCGGAGCGTGCTTCAGGCGCTGGAGGAGGTGGGCATCGACCTCTTCTGGGAGTTCCCGAAGCCGATGAGCGATGAGGTTGTGGCCGCCGCAGACGTCATCATCACGATGGGATGTGGTGACGCCTGCCCCATCTATGGCGGTAAGCGCTATGAGGACTGGAACCTGCCCGACCCTGCCAATGAGACCCTGGAAGGCGTACGGGAGCTGAGAGACGACATCGGTCGGCGGGTACGGGAGCTCTTGAAGCGGATCGTCCCTCCCGGCCCGACGCCGTCACTGACCCTCACCTCCCCACCGAAGAAGGAGAGGGGAGGGGGTCGGAGGGAGTAGCAGCCGGGCGCCCTCCGGGCGCGAAGCGAGGCTCCCGATGAGGCAAGGACGGGGCCGCCCAACCGCAATGATCTCCAGGATCCGGGTGGCGGCCCCGTCCTCGATGGACCGTGCCCGCAATCGGCGCCTCTCGGGATCCGGGGGGGCTCCGGCTCCGGGCGGGGGTTGAGGGCTGCGAGCACGGCTGCTCCGGCGGCGGATGAGAGCATGGGCAAGAACCTACTGGGGCCACGTTTCAAGACCTTATACGCAGGATGTACGGGGCATGAACTCTTCCAAATGTTTGGGATGGTGGACCCGATCGGGAGGGAAAGGCCCCACTAATTGGGGCTGAAGAAGAGCTTACGTGCGAGGGCGCGGGCCTCTTGCGAGAAGAGCTCGGCCATGAGCATCCTGTCGAAGAGCCGGCCCAGACGCTTGAGCGTGAGTGCCAGAGCGGTGGCGACCAGCAAGCTGTCCACCGCCACCCAGATCCAGGCGCCTCGCGCGAGGGCGGCCCCCAGACCCGCTGCCGAGAATGCGAGCAGCACCACGCTGAGCTCCAGGCGTCTGACCTCCCTCCTGCCTTCCACCCGGGAGCTCGACCTCTTGTCCCGGGGGCCCCGGGGGGCCCGGGACGAGGTGGAGAGAGCGACGGGTTGCCGGTCTCGATAACTCCTGGTTTCCACCGTGGCTGGGAGCTTACTCCAAGCGCGTGTCGAAATCGGGTAACCAAGGTGAACTGCCTCTGAATTTTGCAGAATTTGCGGGCATCCTCCCCGGTGGCGAACCAGATAATAATCTTTGATCTATGGACCTACCATCGTCCCGAGCCGCTCCCGCGGCCTCCGCGGCCTCCGAGCCTCGATACCTCAACCGGGAGCTCTCTCGCCTCGATTTCAATGCTCGCATCCTCTCTCTCGCCGAAGATCGATCCTCCCCCGTGCTGGAGCGAGCCAAGTTCCTGGCGATCTTCAGCCAGCACCTCGACGAGTTCTTCCAGGTCAGGGTGGCGGCCCTGAAAGAGCAGCTCACCACCGGGATGGCGATGACCTCTCCCGAGGGCATGACGCCCCAGGAGCAACTCTTCGCGATTCGCGAGCGAGTGGAGGTGCTCGTCGCCCGCCAGACGCGCATCTTCGCCGACCAGGTGGTTCCCGACCTCGACGCCGCCGGCATCCGCTTCTCCAACTGGAGCTCACTCGACGAGGAGGATCGCACCTATCTCAATGGGGTCTTCGAACGGCGGATCCTCCCGGTCCTCACCCCGCTGGCGGTCGATCCGGCCCACCCCTTCCCCTACATCTCGAACCTCTCGCTGAACCTCGCCGTGCTGCTCCGGGACCCGGCGGCAAAGACTCACCTGATCGCCCGGGTGAAGGTCCCGCCGCTCCTGCCCCGCTTCCTGGTCCTGCCCGACCGCGAGCGGTTCGTCCCCGTGGAGCAGGTCATCGCGGTCCATCTCGAGGCGCTCTTTCCGGGAATGCGGGTCCTGGCCCATCATCCCTTCCGAGTAACCCGTGACGCGGACTTCGATACCAACGACGAAGCGGCGGACCTGCTCGAAGCGGTCGAGACGGTGCTGCGGATGCGGCGCCGCTCACCACAGGTCGTGCGGCTCGAGGTGGAGGGGGGCATATCGGACGAGGTCTACGACCTGCTCCTGCGGGAGCTGGAGCTGGAGGAGGCCGACGCGTATACGGTCGACGGCCCTCTGGACCTCACCGGCCTGTGGGCCCTGCACCGGCTCGACCGCCCCGATCTCAAGGATCGGCCGTGGATGATGATCACCCAGCCGCTCCTGTCCCCCACGGGCGAGGGCATGCCCGACCTCTTTCGGGTCCTGGACGCGGCCGACGTTCTGGTCCATCATCCCTACGACTCCTTCGCCACCTCGGTGGAGGCCTTCATCGATCAGGCGGCCCGCGACCCCTCGGTGCTGGCCATCAAGCAGACCCTCTACCGCACCTCGTCAACCGAGAGCCCGATCGTGCGCTCCCTCATCCGAGCCGCGGAGGCCGGCAAGCAGGTCGTCGTCCTGGTCGAGCTCAAGGCCCGCTTCGACGAGAGCGCCAACATCGCCTGGGCCCGGGTGCTCGAGGAGGCGGGCGTCCACGTCGTATATGGCGTCGTGGGGCTGAAGACTCATGCGAAGATCTCGCTGGTCGTGCGCCAAGAGGGTTCGGGCATCCGGCGCTACGGGCATATCGGGACAGGCAACTACAACCCGGACACGGCCCGGATCTACGAGGACGTCGGCCTCCTCACCGCCGAGCCGGACGTGGGAGCGGACCTCTCGGAGCTCTTCAACTACCTCACCGGCTACAGCC
>JBOGWM010000305.1:0-4342 GCA_050693695.1 Actinomycetota bacterium | reverse complement strand
GACTCCGTCGATGCGAAACCGGCCCTCTCGGTCGTGATGGCCGAGACTGCGCCAGAGCCGAGCCGTCTCCACCAGCAGCTCCAGGCCGACGTCGCGCTCGAAGTCGTCATCCGCGGCGGCGTCGAGATAGCGGACGACGGCATCCGCGATGTCGGCGTTGACGTGGAAGGCCGCGGTGCCCGCCGGCCAGTAGCTGGAGCACTCCTCGCCAGCGATGGTCCGCCAAGGGAACGCCGCACCGCCGAGTCCCAGGGTGCGGGCCCGGTCGCGGGCGGCGGGCAGTGTCGAGTACCGCCAGCGGAGGGCATCGGCGGCGGCCTTCGGTACCGCGTAGGTGAGGAGCGGAAGGACGAAGGTCTCGGTGTCCCAGAAGGCATGCCCGTCATAGCCGGTGCCGGTGAGCCCCTTGGCGGGGATGGCCCGTCCCTCGGCCCGAGCGCCGGCCTGGAGCACGTGGAAGAGTCCGAAGCGCACAGCCTGCTGGATATCGGGATCTCCGTCCACCTCCACGTCCGCCCGGTCCCAGAAGTCGTCCAGATAGGCCCGCTGCTCGGCGCCCAATCCCTCCCAGCCGGTATGCCGGGCGGCGGTCAGCGCCGCGGTCACCTGGTCCCGCAGCGCCTGGCGGGAACGCACGCTGGACCAGCCGTAGGCCAGGAACTTCACGATCCGCAGTCGCTGGCCTGGCTCCAGCACGGTGGTGACTGTCAGGCGCCCGATATCGGGATCGGCCTCACACTCCAGCGCTGTGCCCGGAGGCCCATCCACCAGGTGGTCCATGGCCGCCGCGACACGAAGCCCGCTCGCCGCGGTGCGGTGCACCAACACCACGGAGGTATCCCGGCAGGCATGATCCTCTGCCACCAGCGGCGAGTCCAGCGCAGCGGCCACCCGGGGGTCTCGCCCGGGGTTCGGCAGCGGCTCGTTGGCCACCAGTTCGGACTGCACCACGATTCGAGCCGGCTCGTCGATGGGCTCCACCTGATAGCTGATGGCGGCTGCGGCGCGCTGGGTGAACGAGACCAGGCGCACCGAGCTCAGACGCATAGCCTGTCCCGCCGGGGAGACCCACTCGACCCGGCGCGCCAGCGTGCCCGCTCGCAGGTCCAGCATCCGCTCGTGCGCTCTGAGTTGCCCGTAGCGGACGTCGAAGGGCTCGTCGTCGACGAGGAGGCGAATGAGCTTGCCGTTGGTCAGGTTGATCACCGACTGGTCGGACTCGGGATAGCCGTAGCCAGCCTCGGCGTAGGGCAGGGGCCGCAACTCGTACACCGAGTTCAAGTAGGTGCCCGGCAGGCTGTAGGGCTCCCCCTCATCCAGATTGCCTCGGAGGCCCAGATGGCCGTTGGCCAGGGCGAAAACCGATTCGGTCTGGGCCAACACCCCCAAGTCCAACGCCTCTTCCTGCACGCACCACGGCTCGAGCGTGAAGGCCGGATGCTGGATCATGCCCGTGCCAGCAGCTCGGCGAGGTCGGGCCGGCCCTCGGGGAGTGAGATGCCGCGGGAGGCCAGAAACGTGCGGACGCCGTCGGCCCGGGGCATGCCGTCCACATAGCGCGTGTAGTCGGCGACGGCGTCGAACGCCACGAACACCTCACCGCCACGGGCGCGGTCGCGCAGGAACTCGTCGAACATCGCCGTTCGGGTGAGCACGCCGTCGAGGTCGAAGAGACAGGCGCGCACCGTATCGGGCAGACCAAGCACGGGGCTCAACATACCACCTGGACTCGGTCAAACCCGCCGGCTGGCCACCTTCCCGTTCGCGGACATCCTTCGGGACACTGCGAATGCGTAAAGATATTCGTGGAGGGCAACAAGCAGAGCGCGACACCACGCTCGAGACGGGCGACGTCACCCACGTCCTGCCCACGATCTGAAGGAGGAAGTCCATGGCTGAAACCGAGGTGCTGGTTGGAACGAGAAAGGGACTCTTCGTGCTGCGCGGCGACCGCAGGGGTCCGCTGGAGGTCGCGGCGCGCTGCTTCGAAGAACGGGTGGTTGAGTACGCCTGTTTCGATGCACGCAGCGGGACCTACCTCGCCTCGGTCACGCACTGGCCAGAGGAAGTGGCGAAGTTCTTCCCGGGAAGCAAGTTCGGCCCGCACGTCTATTTCACGAGCAACGTGATCGGCGAGTGGCGCGAGGCCGACGGACCAACCTTTCCCGAATATACCGGGGCGGTGGTTGTCCGCACCTGGGTCATCCAGCCGGGGGAAGAAGACGGTGTCCTATGGGCCGGGGTCGCGCCGGCCGCGCTGTTCCGCAGCGACGACGATGGTCGCTCGTGGACGCTGAACCGGGCGCTTTGGGATCACCCCAGCCGCCCACAGTGGCAAGCTGGCGGCGGTGGTCTGTGCCTGCACTCGATCTGCCCCTATCCGGGAGATCCAGCACGCCTGTCGGTTGGCATCTCTGCAGCGGGCGTCTGGCACACCGACAACCGCGGAGCCAGCTGGCGACGGGGCGTCAAGGGGCTGGTCAATCGCTACCTGCCGGAGGAGGAACAGGAGGATGCCCTCATCCTGTGCGTGCATAACCTGCACCGCGCGCTGGTCGAGCCTGACACGATGTATCAGCAGTTCCACGGCGGCGTCTACCGCTCGGACGACGGGGGCGAGACCTGGCAATCGATCGCCGAGGGCCTGCCGTCGGACTTCGGCTTACCCATGGTGGTCGACCCCGGCGATCCCGACCGGGCCTTCGTGATCCCGCTTGTTTCGGATCTGGATCGGGTTACGCCGGAGGGCAAGGTCCGCGTGTATGAGACGCTCGACCGCGGTGACAGTTGGCGCGCGCTAACGAAGGGGCTACCTCAGAGGGATGCCTACCTGACGATTCTGCGGCAGGCCTTCTGCGGTGACGGCAACCATCCGCTCGGCCTGTTCTTCGGTGCCACGTCGGGGGACGTCTTTGGCTCGGCCGACGGGGGCGAATCCTGGTTCGCCGCGGCGCGCCATCTGCCGCCGGTGCTCTCGGTGCGCATGGGCCGCGCCTAGCCGAATCGTTATTTCGCAACCTACCGAGGCGTTGCGACGAGCCAGCTCCAGCATCTCGTCGGTCATGTCGAGGCCATGGGCCTTCCCGCCGCATCCGATCCGCGCTCAGCGGGAGGAGGGTAAGCCCTCCTCCCGCTGATGCTGGCCCCACCGATCAAAGATGCCTGTCAGCACCCTTGTTCCTCCACGCTCTGGGGACCAGAGTTGTACCGAACGAGGAAGCTGGGGTGAAAACGTTGTTGGGAGGGGCACTATGAATGTGGCAGCGCCGACCGTTGACCGGGAGGCCAGCTTCGAGAACGTGATCGACGCTCGCTCGGAGGCGCTGCTCGCGGATCATCGCATCGGGGAACGGTGTGTGCTGCCCGCGGCCGCCCAGATCGATATGGCCCTGAGCGCGTACGAGCTCCTCGTCCCCGGACAGGAGATCACTCTCGGCAAGGTCTCCTTCCAGGCGCCGATAGAGGCGCCTCCCGATGGCTCGGTCGGGCTGCGGCTGGCAATAGACGCTGCCGGCTGTCAGCTCTGGAGCCGGTCGCAGGTAGGCGAGCAGTGGCGGAGCGCCATGCAGGCCACAGCCAGGAGCCATCACCTCTCGGCGCCCGTCTATCGCTCGGTAGCGCAGTGGCGCCTGCGCTGTTCGCGCTCTGTTGAGCTCGAGCGCTTGGAGGAGTGGTACCGGGTCTGTGGCATCACCTACGGCCCGATCTATCGCACGCTGCGTACGTTGGCTCTGGGGCCGGGCTCGGCGCTGGCGCTGCTGCATCTTGCCATGCCCACCGACCCGGCGGCGCAGCATCGGATCCACCCGGCGATCCTCGACGGAGCGTTTCAGACCCTGGCCATGAGTCTCATGCTCGAGACCGGCACCCTGCGGCTCGCCGCGGGGATCTACATGCCCTGGTACCTGCGCACTGTCCTGTCACGCCGTCCGGTCCAGGGTCCGATCTGGTGCGCTATCGAGCGCGAGACCCCGGCGACTGACCGCGATGGGCTCATCATCGGGAACTGTTGGTTGATGAACCTGCAGGGCGAGGCGTTGTTGGAGCTGGGGGGCATGACGCTCAAGCGCGTCCCCGAGCGTGGGAACATGCCTACCGCCATGGCTCCTCAGCCGGAGCCGCGGCCGATCACACCCCCCGCAGTCGCGGTTTCCCCCATGAGCGACACGACGTATCCACCGAGGAGCCTCGATTCGCGCTCCGATGCGGCGCGCATGATCTGGACGATGGACTGGCAGCCGGTGGAGGCGGGAGCCGAGAGACCGGCGCCCGGTGGAACCTGGCTGCTGTTCGCGGACGCCGCCCAGCGGGGCGCGCTCGCCGCCCGGGCGCTCGCAGAAGG
>JBOGWM010000304.1:0-2880 GCA_050693695.1 Actinomycetota bacterium | reverse complement strand
TCGCCTCCCTTCGCTCGGTGGGCGCGTCCGGTACGCGGGCCGGGTCGTCCCCGTCACCCCCGTCTTCCACGCCGCGGACGTGGTCGCGGTTCCGAGCATCTACGAGCCCTTCTCCCTGGTGGCCCTGGAGGCGGCCGCCGCCGGGGTGCCCCTGGTGCTCTCGGCGCGCGCGGGGGCGGCGGAGCATCTGGCTTCCGCCGCCGTGATGGTCGACCACCCGGCCGACCCGGATGCGCTGAGGCGCGCCCTGGACGACCTCGAGGAGGACCCGGAGGCGGCCCGCCGCCTGGCGTTCCAGGCGAGAAGGACGGCGGAGGGGCTTCACTGGAGGATCACCGCGGGGCGTGCCCTCGAGGTCCTGGAGCGGGTGGCCGGAGCACGGGCGCCATGAGGGTCCTCAGATGACGCTCCGGGACTACCTCACCGTTCTCCGGGAACGCTGGATCCTGGTGGCGACGACCGTCCTAGTGGCAACGGCCAGCGCCCTTCTTCTATCCAGCCGCCAGGTGGAATACGAGGCCACCACCCGGCTGCTCGTTGGGTCACCGGCTCAGGGGAGGCTGGCGGTCGCCGGCATTCCCCTGGTTGGGGACCCCAACGTTCCCACCGAGGCCGAGGCACTCCGGAGCGAGTCGGTGGCAAGGCGGGTGATCAGCCGCCTCGGGCTCTCGATCCCCGTTCACCGGCTCCTGGAGTCCGTGCAGGCGAGCGCGGTCTCCTCCACCGCGGTGATGGAGGTGAGGGCCACGGCGGCGGACCCGCGGATGGCCGGACGGATTGCCGACACCTTCGCGGAAGAATACCTCGCCTCCCGGCGGGAAGAGGCCGACACCGCGGCCGAGGGGCTGGCGAAGGAGGTTGCCCAGAGCCTGCAGCGGGTACGAGAGCGAGTGAGCGCCCTCGACGAGCAGTTGAGCCGGATGGGCGAGGGGGACCCCCAGCTCCTGCGAACGAGGATCGATCGCGACCAGGCTCTGATCACGGTGGCCACGCTCCAGGCTCAGCACGATGCCCTGGTCGAGGCGGGTCCCGTCGCCCCGGGGGTTGGGGAGATCCTGCAGCACGCACCCCCGTCCGGGGGGTCCCCGATCTCGAGGTACGCGCGCAACGGCCTTCTCGGAATGCTGGTCTCCCTCCCCGTCGGGTTCGGCCTGGCGCTCTTGAAGGATTCGCTGGCCGATACGGTCAGGACCACGGGAGAGGTGGAGGAGCTGACCGGGGCGCGGACGCTGGCCCTGGTGCCCCTCGACCCGCGCTGGAGGGAGGGTGGGCGACCATACCTTGCCTCACGGGAAGATCCCGCCTCGGAAACGGCTCACGCCTACCGGGTGCTGCGAGTCGCCCTCGAATCCGGAAGCGGCGCTCAGCGCCCGCGCTCGGTGCTCATCACCAGCCCGGGGCGAAGCGAGGGCAAGAGCGCGACCGCGGCGAACCTGGCTCTGGCCTTCGCGGGGGCGGGACGGCGCACCCTTCTCATCTCCGGTGACCTCCGCCGCCCCCGGTTGGAGCAGTTCTTCCGAGTCGCGCCCGAGCCCGGCCTGTCCGACCTGCTGGGAGAAGACGGCGTGTCGTGGGACAGGCTCCCTCAAATCCGGCCCGATCTCAGGTTGGTGCCGAGCGGAGGGGCGACGGGAGACTCCCCGGGGGAACTCGGCCGGGAGGGCGCGGCCTCCAGGATCCTCGCTGTCGCCGAAGGGGCCGACATCACCCTCCTCGACACGGCGCCCGTCCTCGAGGCGGATGAGGTTGTGGCGCTCGCCCCGGGGGTCGACGGCGTGCTCCTGGTCGCGCGGGCGGGGCGAACAGGCCGGGCGGCCCTGAGCCGGGCGGCCGAGCAGGTCCGCCAGGCCGGTGGGCGGCTCCTCGGGGTGGTGCTGATCGGAGGCGTCTCGGGGCGTCCGGGGGTCCGAACAGAGGATGGCTCGCTACAACGTTCGGGCCCGGAGATCGGGAACCCGCCCCAAGAGCCTCGCCCTTAGGACCATGCGTCCCTCGATCACCCATCTCAAGCGCAGCCTGCTTCCTCCGGGCAAGCGGGTCAGGCCCCTGGCGGCCGGCATCGGGAGGGGGATACGGATGGAGATTGACTTCGCCTTCCAGACGAGGATGTTCTTCGGCCTCTATGAAGTGGAGCTGAACCGGCACCTGCGGCGGCTGTGCCCTCCCGGCGCCAGCTCATTCGACGTGGGCGGCGGCCATGGCTACCACGCGCTGGTGATGGCTCGGCTCTCCGGCGGCATAACGCTCTCTTTCGACTGCGAGGCCCGGGTTTGCGAGGAAGCGAGAAGAAACGTCCGCGCCAACCCCGAACTTTGCTCCCTCGTGCAGGTGCGTCACGCGTTCGTCGCCCCGGTCACGGATGAGACGCAACACCCGCCGCGCCTCGCCCTCGATGACGTCGCCTTCGGAGACGGGGGGTTCGTCCCCGATCTCATCAAGATCGACATCGAAGGCGGCGAGCTCGATGCGCTGCGGGGGGCGAGGCGCATCCTCGCCGAGGGCCGTCCCGCCCTGATCGTGGAAACGCACTCCCGGTCTCTCGAGGGCGGGTGCAGGGCCCTCCTGGAATCGTACGGATACCTCGTCGAGGTCGTCGAGCAGAGGAGCTGGATGGCAGATTTCCGGCCGATCGAGCACAACCGATGGTTGGTGGCGACCTCACGGCCTGACTCAAGTTCCTCTTGGGGGTCGGAACTCACGACATTGTGACAAGGTTCATGCGAAGCCTCCAAGGCCGGAGCGATAGGAATACCTCATTCCTTGATCCTGATGGCGGGCCCTACGGTCCGACATCAGCGTTGAAGAGGGCCGGCTCCGCCGCCCGACAGCGGCGACCGACGCCGGCTGGGTTTTGGGAGGGGCCCGTGGGGAGGGCAAGCC
>JBOGWM010000303.1:0-3852 GCA_050693695.1 Actinomycetota bacterium | reverse complement strand
CCAGATGGGTGTCGATGCGTCTCACCCCATCCAGGTCCCGGGCGATCTCCGCCTCCAGACGGTCGGTGATGGCGTGGGCCTCGGAAAGCGCCATCGAGGCGGGGAACTTGGCGTGGAGCGAGATGTGAAGGCCGTCCGGGCGCTGCGTCACGAAGACGTTGTGGAGCTGGTGCACCTGAGAATGCCGGGCGGCGATGGAGAGGATCCGGTTGACGATCAGCTTCTCGTCGGCGAGGGGCTCGACGTGGACCGCCACGTCCGCCCCCGGCTCCACCGATCGGATGGCGTCTTCCACCTCCTCGGTGAGGTGGTGGGCGAGCTCGAGAGGGACGGTTCGAGAGACCGCCAACACCACGTCGGCCTGGGGCTGCCCGCCTGCATACCGGAGGCGGACCCGGCGCACCTCCTCCACCCCCGCCACGGCGGCCGCGGCTTGCGTGATGCGAGCCAGGGCGCCCCGAGGGACGCGGTCCATCAGCACGTCGATGCTTCGCCATCCCAGTCGAAGGCTCACCAGGGCCACGTAGCCCGAGATCACCAGGCCCCCGAGGGAGTCCGCGCGGGGGTACCCGAGCCTCACCGCTCCCAGCCCCGCGAGCACGACCGCGGAGGTGAGCAGATCCGCGGTGAAGTTGAGGGCGTCGGCGGTGAGCGCCGGGCTCCGCAGCTCCCTCCCCGCCTTGCGAAGCGCTCGTGCCCGGCTGGCATCCACCGCCATCGAGAGCAGGATCACTCCGAACCCATACCAGCCGGCCTCGACATCCCCGGCCGGGCGGCTGAGCCGATGGAGCGCCTCTGCTGCGATGGAGACCGAGAGCGCCAGCAGGACGATCGCCTCGACCAGGGCGGCCACGTTCTCCGCCTTCCCGTGTCCGTACGGGTGATCCTCGTCGGGTGGGCGAGCGGCGATGGAGACCGCCAGCAGGGTCATGGCGGTTACCACGGCGTCCAGACCGGAGTGAGCGGCTTCGGAGAGCAGAGCCAGACTGCCCGAGGCGAGGGCCGCCGCCAGCTTGAGGCCGGCCAGCGCCAGCGCGACCGCCAGGGAGACGAGGGCTACCCGGCGGACCTGACGCCGACTCGGGGAGGGGACCGCCGAAGCCATCGTCTCGCCAGTTTAGTGCTGCCTGCGTCCGGCCATAGAGCGTTCCCGCGCTCGGGTCGCGAGGCGCGAGGAGCGAGCTATACCCGAACGTATGCGAGCGACGAGCCACGTTGCGAGCGGAGATGCGGGGACGCTCTAAGCGGCCACGAGGAGTCCGGTCGTGTACATCACCGCCAGCCCCATCGCGATTCCCCCCAGGCTCTCGAGGGAGGTCAGCCCGTCCGGGGCTTCCTCTCGCACGAGTCTGAGAATGTCCACGATCACCTCCGCGATGGCCCCTGCCGCGATGGCCAGGAAGACCGTCGCCAGGATGGGGGAGAAGGCGAAGGCGCCGGCCCAGGCTCCGAAGATGGTGGGGACGCCGGCGAGGAGCCCGAGCAGGATGAGGTGCTTCATCCTGGCGGCCCGGCTGCCCAGGATCGAGACGATCCCGATTCCCTCGGTGGTGTTGTGGATGGCGAAGCCGATCACGAGAAATGCCCCCAGGGCGATCTCTCCAAGGGCGTAGGCGGCTCCAACCGCCAATCCCTCCCCGAGGTTGTGCAGGCCGATCCCGCCCGCGACGGTGTAGGCGATCACGAGCCGGGCATCGGCTCCCGCCCGCCGCTGGAGGAGGCGAGCGCCGGCCAGGATGACCAGGAAAGAGCCAAGGGCGGCTACCGCCACCACGCCGGCGCCTCCGAAGGCCGTGGGCAGCTCGCCGCTCGCCTCGAACGCCTCGTCCAGAGCCTCGAAGCCCAAGAAGGCGAGGATCCCGGCGGTGAAGGCCATGAAGAAGTGGAGCCAGCGGGGCGAGAGGGTACGAAGCAACGGCATCGAGGCCATGCCGATGGCGACGGGGATCAAGCCGATGTAGAGCCCGAGCAACCCGAAGGTGGTGAGGAAGCGGGCATCCGGCCGGGGTGTCTCGGTCGCCACGTCCACCGTTGCGGGGAAGGTCAGGCCGGTGGAGGTGACCAGCTTGATCTCCACCGGCTCTCCCTCGACCCAGGGGTAGGAGATGGCGACGGTGGCGCCCTTGAGTCGGGGGATGGTGCGGGACGGCTCGACGGTGTGGGTCCAGTAGGCCTCGTCCACGAGGACCTGCGCCACCGTCACCGGCTCGGGGCCCCCATTGGTCACCGCGGCCCGGATCTCTCCCGGGGCGAAGGTGACTCGCTGGATGCTCAGATCCTCGACCGGGGGAAAGTCTCCGGGAAAGATCCCGGCCGGGCCCTTGGCGACCAGAAAGACGATCAGGCCCCCGATGAGCAGGGTCGGGATGAGAGCGGCCAGGAGCCGACGCCCGGGGTAGCTTCCGGTCCCTCTCCGGGCGCGGGGTGGGGCCGGCTCTGAAGACGTTGCCTGCGTCTTCACCTTCATCTCGGGCTCGGCGCTGATGGCTTTACCTCGAACATCCCGGACCACCCGAGCTCGGCGAATTCCGAGACGTGGGCATGGAACATGTAGAGTCCGGGGAACTTGTAACGGAGCTCCAGGATGGAGCGCTCTCCCTGGCCGAGGACCACCGTGTCGGTGAAGTTGTCGGGCTCGAGCTTGGTGCCGGTGCGGTACTCGTGGAAGAAGGTGGCATGCGAGTGGAAGGAGTTGATCGGGTCGAACTCGGTGATGTTCACGAGATAGATCCGTATCAGCTCGTTCACCTTCACGGAGATGGGATGGCGCATGTAGTGGAAGGCGACGGTGTTCACGGCGTAGACCTCGTTCTCGCCGTCCAGGTTGGTGTCGAAGGAGTTCATCATCATCACCATCTCGTGTCCCGGGCTACGCCCTCCCGGCGGGTCCACGATGAAGGTGCCGTAGAGCCCTTTATGAATGTGGCGCCTCAGCGGGGGGGTGTGGCAGTGGTAGAGGTGCAGGCCGAAGGGCTCGGCCACGAAGTCGTAGGTGAAGCTCTCGCCGGGGCCCACCTGCTCGAAGACCCCGTCCATGTTGGCAGGGTGAAAGCCGTGGAAGTGCATGGTGTGGGGATGCGAGCTGCCGTTGGTGAAGTAGACCCGGACGAGGTCTCCTTCGGTTGCCCGCAGCGTGGGGCCCGGGACCCGGCCGTTGTAGGTCCAGGCCGGGAAGGCCACCCCGGGCGCGACGGGGATCTCGAGGTCCGCGGCCGTGATGAAGTACTCCCGCAGGGTCTGGCCCCCGGCCAGCCTGGACACCTTGCCGACGTCGAACTCGCGGAGGTAGGTCGTGGGATCGAAGCGCGAGGTATCGACCTCGCCCACCGAAAGGTTGCCGAAGTGATCGTGAAGGTCCCCGCCGGGGCCGCCGGGGCCTGCCTGGCGGCCCGCCTTGTCGGCCGCGGCCATCCGGGTGGTGACCAGCCCGGCCGCCGCCGTCGATCCCACGGCGAGCAGCCGGCGTCGGGAGATCCCCTTTCTCATGGGCTCGGCGCCGAGACGGAGATGGTGGATGCGAGCTCCCGGCCGATGGCCACTTGCCGGCCTCTGACCCGCATCCACACCGGCCCCCGGAACGGGCCGTGCCCCTCGACCAGGATGCGAGTCCCCGGGACGAGACCCAGCTTGGAGAGGTAGCGGAGGGCCTCGGGATCGCGGTCGCTCACCCGGCGGATGACCGCCGGCCCGGGCGGGAAGCTGTCCAGGGTCGGGTGGCGAACCTCCACGTACGTACCCATCTTGGGGGGGATCGGATCGCCGTGAGGGTCATGGGTGGGGTGGCCGAGGAGCTCGTCGATACGGTCCTCGAGCTCCTCTGAGATCGCGTGCTCGAGCACCTCCGCCTCGTCG
>JBOGWM010000302.1:0-6107 GCA_050693695.1 Actinomycetota bacterium | reverse complement strand
GTGATCGTGACCGTGTCCCCTTGACAGGCCAGCTGCCCCGGGCTGGGATCCTGCTTGACGACCTTGCCGGAGTTAAACAAGACCGGCGGGCCGTTCTCGTTCTTCGGCTTCGACTCCACCTTGAACCCGGCCGCCTGCAGCCTCTGCGTGGCCTCCGCCTCCGTCATCCCCATGACGTTGGGCACGGCCCGGGCCCGGTTGACGGTGATCGTCACCTCCGAGTCCTTGGCGACCTTCTCCCCGGCGACAGGCGACTGCGTGAGCACGACGTCGGGCCTGCGTCCGACCTCGCAGCCGTCCTGAGACACCATCTTCAGGCCCCGGTCGACGAGGAATCGACGAGCCGCCTCCTCCTCGATCCCCGTCACATCGGGGACCGCCACGGTGTCCTTACCGGCGCTGACCGTGAGATCGACGCTGCGACCGGGGTCCACCCGCTCTCCCGGAGCGGGGTCCTGGCGGATCACCCGTCCTTCCTCGACGTCGGCCGAGAACTCGGTACGGGGGGGTCCAGCCCTGAGGCGGGCTTCCTCCAGGAGGCGCAGGGCTTCCTCTCGGGTCTTGCCCCGGACATCGGGAACCACGACCTGCTCGGGTCCGGTCGAGATCACCAGCTCGACCAGGCTGTCGGGGCTGACCTTGCGGCCGTCCTCGGGATCCTGCTCGATGACATGGTCGGGCGCGACGGTGTCGGAGGGTTCCCTCCGTTCCCGGACGCTCAACCCGGCAGCCTCGATCTCCCGTCGAGCGAGATCGAGCGGCTTGCCCGTGACCTTCGGCACCTCGACGGTTTCGCTCCCCTGAGAAAAGATCCGGAAGACGAGCGAGCCCGCTCCCACCACAATGCTCAAGAACAGCAGGAAAAGAAGGGCGTACATGAGGCCCTTTCGGCGGGCCGAGGTATCCGTCGGGGGCGGGAATCCGGCAGAGGCGCCGGGAAGCACCGTCGTCCGATCGGCCGCCGCCGCCATGGTCGTCGTCCGATCGGTGGGAAGCAGCGGGGTGGCCTGCACGGGGTGGCCTGCCAGCAGGCGCTGGAGGTCCTGGCGCATCTCCTCGGCTGATTGGTAGCGATTGTCGGGATTTTTGGCCAGCGCCTTCATGACCACCGCATCCAGCGCCGGCGGGATCTTCCGGTTGAGGCCGCTGGGGGCGGCGGGATCCACCTTCACATGCTTGTAGGCGATGGCCACCGGCGTGTCCCCCTTGAAGGGGACCGCCCCGGTAAGCATCTCGTAGAGCACGACCCCGACGGAATAGACGTCGGAGCGGGCGTCAACCGCCAGTCCCTGAGCCTGCTCGGGCGAGAGGTAGCTGGCGGTCCCGATCACCATCCCGGCCTGGGTGACGGTTCGCCCGGCGTCCACCGAAGCGCGTGCGATGCCGAAGTCGGTCACCTTCGTCTCGCGGGCGGGAGTCACCATGATGTTCGCCGACTTCACGTCCCGGTGAACGATTCCCTGACGGTGAGCCAGGCCCAGAGCAGTGCAGACATCCGCGGCGATCTCCAGGGCCCGCTCCGGAGGCAGCGGCCCCTCTCGCTGGATGAGCTCCTTGAGCGAGCGACCCTGGACGTATTCCATCACGATGTAATGGGTGCCGTCCTCGGATCCCCAGTCATAGATCGAGACCACCTTGGGATCATTCAGGCTCGCCGCGGCCTGGGCTTCCCGGCGGAAACGCTCGATGAAGGCCCGGTCCCTGGCGTACTCGGGATGCAGGACCTTCAGCGCCACCTGACGGCCGAGGAGGCGGTCGCGGGCCAAGAAGACCTCGGCCATCCCGCCCGAGGCGATGGGGGCGCTCACCTCATAGCGCCCTCCGTAGAGCGTTCCGGACTCGCTCATGAGTCCTCCTTCCGCCCCCCGGGCACACCGGGCAGGTCTTTCAGCACGCGATCCAAAAACCCCTCGATGACTCCCTCGATCTCGTCCGGGTCGCGGCTGCGCCTCTGGCGGAACGAGACCAGGAGCGTTACCTGGGAGGATCGCAGAACCACGCTTCCCGGCGCCGGATCCTGAGCTACCACCAGGCCGTCTCGAGAGCCGGGCACTCGCTTCACGAGGATGCCGGTCTCCATGCCGTTGCGTCGAAGCGTCTCCTTGGCCTCGTCCTCCTCCATCCCGATAACCCGCGGCATCCTCACCTGGTCTCCAAGGGAGACAAAGAACGTCACGGCCTCGCCTTGCTCGATCTTCGTGGCCGGCGCGGGGAGCTGGCGCAACACCTCGCCGGCCGGACGCTCCGAGGAGTCGTCCAGCTTCTTGACCTTCAGCCCGAGCCTATCCGCCTCGGCCTTCGCCTTCTCGTAAGAGTGGCCGATCCAGGTGGGAAGGGTGATCAGAAGCGGTCCCCGTACCAGGGACATCAGAGAGCCGACCATCGCCCAGACCGCAAGACCCACGACCAGGACGATCCCGAGCCGCGCCACGCGGGGCATCCGCCGCCGGGCGGCGGACCCGAGGAGCCCCCGAGTCCCCTCCGGTGGGGGGGCCGGGGTGATCTCCTGGACTCGGGTGGGCGGAGCCGCCAGCGCGCTCACCGTCGGCCGATGACGGCCATCGGCTCCGGTCTCGGGCTCTGGAGACGCCACGGGGATCGTGGGAAGCTCCCGGGAGGCGCCCGACGCCCGGCGTATGGCCTCCGCCATCACGCCGGCGCTGGGAAATCGGTCCTGCGGATCCTCGGCCAGGGCCTGATCGATCACCTCAGCCAGCGCCTTAGAAACCCGGGGATTGATCGCCCTCGGGCTGGGAGGCTTCGCACCGAGGCGGGCGGTGGCGGCGGACAGGTCGTTCTCGCCTTCAAAGGGAGGGCGTCCGGTCAGCATCTCGAAGAGGACGCAACCCAGAGAATAGAGGTCGCTGGCCGGGGTCGCCTCCTCTCCCCGCACCTGCTCCGGAGACAGGTAGTGAGGGGTTCCGATCAGCTTTCCGGCAGCCACACCTCCGGGGCCTCCAGCAGCCGAAGCGATCCCGAAGTCGGTCACCTTCACCCCTCCCGAGCTAGTGAGGAAGATGTTTCCCGGCTTGACGTCCCGATGGATAGCCCCCGCCCGGTGGGCATGGTCCAGGCCTTCAGCGACCTGAGCGGCCACCGCGCCTGCCGTCTTCGGATCAAGGGGGCCCTCCCGAGACAGGATCGTATGGAGATCGCGGCCGACGAGCAGCTCCATGACCATCAATGGGCGTCCGTCTCCTTCCTCGACGAAATCGAAGACAGAGGCGATCCCAGGGTGCGAGAGGGAGGCCGCGATGCGAGCTTCGCGGCGAAAACGCTCCAGGGACCCCGGATCGGAGGCGAGCTCTTTGCGAAGCAACTTGATCGCCACCGGCCGATCGAGCACCTCGTCATGGCCGTGCAGGACCTCACCCATGCCGCCCGCCCCGATGATCTCTCCCAGGCGGTACCGGCCGACGCGCGCGGGGGACATCCTCACCAGCCTTCCACCGCCCGATGAGCCTCCAGGACCTGGCGAGCGATCGGGGCGGCCACCCTTCCGCCCGTGGCCTCGTTTCCGAGATCCCCCCCACCTTCCACGACCACCGCCACCGCGACCCTGGGACTGTCGGCCGGAGCGAAGGAGATGAACCAGGCGTGGGGCGCCTGGCCCTCCTGAGTCTGGGCGGTGCCGGTCTTGCCCGCCACTTGAATCCCGGAGATCCGGGCCGCGGTCCCGGTCCCGGACTCCACGACCGATACCATGAGATCCTTCACCACCGCCGCGGTTCGGGGGGTGATCGCCTCGCGCCAGAGCTTGGCCTCGGTCTGGCGCACCAGGGCGCCTCGGGCATCCAGCACCTCTTTCACGATCCTGGGGGTCATGATCTTTCCATCATGAGCGATGCCCGCCGCCACCATCGCCATCTGAAGCGGAGTGGCGGAGACATCGAACTGGCCGATCGAGGATTGAGCGACGAAGGCTGGAGACCTCAGCCGGTCTTCGGTTGGCATCCGGCTGGCGGCCGCTCGAATATCGATCGGCGGCACCTCGCCGAACCCGAATTCCCGGGCGGTCTCACCCAGCGCTCCCCGGGGAAGCTCGACTCCCAGACGAGCGAAATAAACGTTACAGGAGACCTGCATCGCATCGGCCATGTCGCCTCCGCAGCTCCGGCCGCCAAAGTTCCGGATGCTCCTGTCGGTCTGTGGCGGTCGATACTCCCTTACGGGAGGGAAGGAGATGTCAACCCCCAGATCGTGCTCGAGGGCGGCGGCGGCGGTCACCACCTTGAACGTCGAGCCGGGCGGATAGGACTGGGAGGTGGCTCGATTCAAGAGGGCCTTGTTGGGGTCGGCCTGGAGGGCCTCCCACCTCTCCCGCATCTTCGTGCGGTCATGGCCGGACAACGGGTTGGGATCGAAGGAGGGGGAAGAGACCAGGGCCAGCACCTCTCCATTGATCGGATCGAGAGCCACCACGGCCCCCTTCCGGGACCCGAGGGCCCTGGTGGCCACTTCCTGGACCCGAGAATCGATGGAGAGCACCAGGGTGTCGCCCTCCTCCTCTTTACCCAGAAGCCGGTCGCCGAGGTCCTGCATCGAGAGCACCCCGCCCCGCCCGGTCAGAGCCTTCGTGTAGGTGCGCTCCAGGCGATCCCGGCCGTAGACGATGGAGTAATACCCCACCACGTGGGCGAAAAGGGGGCCCGTGGGATAGATACGCAGGTACTTGAGCTCCTCATCGGGGGTGGGTTTCGATTCGGCCAGCGTCTTGTCGCCGTCCGCGGAGAGGATCGCCCCACGCTCGACGGCATGCTCTCTCAGCAGAACCCGCACGTTCTCGGGGTGGTTGGCGAGCTGCTCCGCCCGGACCACCTGGATCCAGTTGAGCCTGAGGAACGCCACGCCGAACAGGATCAACAGAGCGTAGCCCACGGATCGCACTTGGCGGTTCACCGGCCTCCTCCTGCCGGTCCGAGCTCCGTGGGCGACGTTTGGACAGGCTGGTTGGCGGCTTCGTCCGAGATCCGCACCAGAAGGGCCACCAGGATGAAGTTCGATAACAGGCTGGATCCGCCGTAGCTCACGAACGGCAGGGTCACACCCGTAAGGGGAATGAGGTTCGTCACCCCGCCCACGATGAGGAAGGTCTGAAGGCTGAACGCCGTTGCCAGTCCCGCCGCCAGCAGCTTGGAGAAGCCGTCCCGGCAGCGGGTGGCCAGTCCGAAGGCCCGGGCGGAGAACAGGGCGAAGGCGACAAGAACCGCGGTGGTCCCCGCCAGCCCCAACTCCTCGCCCAGGGCGGAGAAGATGAAGTCCGTGGCGACGTTGGGGATGAGGTCCGGACGCCCCAGCCCCAGGCCGGTACCCCAGGCCCCGCCGGTGGCCAGGGCAAACAACGACTGCACGATCTGGAATCCCCGGCCATGGAGATCCGCAAACGGCTCGATCCAGACCATGATCCGGCGCTGGACGTGGTCGAAGAGGTGGTAGGCGCCCCAGGCTCCGGCCGAGAACAGGGTCGCGCCCGCCAGCAGGTAGATGGGACGAGCGGTCGCCATCCACAGCATCGCCACGAAGATCGCGAAGAACAGCAGCGACGACCCGAGGTCTTTTTGCTGAATCATGACGACGAGAGAGACTCCCCAAGCCATCAGGACAGGACCGAAATGGCGGATCTCGGGAATGCCGATGGGACCGATACGGCGAGTAGTCACCGCCAGCAGCTCCCGCCGCTCCGAAAGATATCCTGCGAAGAACAGCACGAGCGCGATCTTGCCGAGCTCCGCGGGCTGGAAGTTGAGCGGGCCCAGGCGGATCCAGAGCCTGGCGCCGCCGATCTCACGGCCCAGACCCGGCAGCAGGGGCAGGAGCAGGAGGCAGACCCCGACCAGGGCCCAGGTATAGCGGAAGCGAGCGAGCCCCCGGACGTCGGGGACCAGCACGAGGACCGCGATGAACGCCGCGATCGCCACGACCAGCCAGCGAGCCTGGGCGGCGGCCAGGGACTGGACACCGGCCCGGTCCAGGCGGGCGATCAGCACGAAACCCAGGGCGTTGAGCAGGGCCGCAATCGGAAAGAAGAGGGGATCCGCGGCCGGGGCGAGACGGCGGATCGCCAGATGGACCGCGAGGTACAACCCGACGAAGAGCGCTGCGTACCC
>JBOGWM010000301.1:0-2377 GCA_050693695.1 Actinomycetota bacterium | reverse complement strand
CGGTAGCCCACCCCCCGGACGGTCTCGATGAAGCGGGCGTGCTCCTCGCCCAGCTTGGCCCTAAGACGCCGCACGTGCACGTCCACGGTGCGAACCCCGCCGAAGTACTCGTAGCCCCAGACGCGGCTGAGGATGGTCTCCCGGGTGAAGACCTTGCCCGGATGGCTCATCAAGAACTTGAGCAGCTCGAACTCCATG
Source organism: Actinomycetota bacterium (assembly GCA_050693695.1). Lineage (GTDB taxonomy): Bacteria > Actinomycetota > CADDZG01 > JAHWKV01 > JAOPZY01 > JBOGWM01. The sequence goes on along the minus strand of JBOGWM010000301.1, from coordinate 2,179 downwards.
TAGGTGAGCTCCAGGGGGACTCCGCGCAGGCTTGCCCGGTAGCTCTGGGGCTCGACGACCAGATCCGGCGCCTCGAGTGCATCGGGCCCCGCCCGCCGCGTGCGCCAGCGGAGGAGATGCAGCCGGGCGGCCAGCCCCGGAAGTGTGTAGGGAGCCTCGAGGAAATCGTCGTACAGGCCTTCCCGGAGATGCAGCTCGGGAAGCTGTGCCGGCTCCATGACGAGGATGACGGGGGCGCCGCTCAGCCATCCCTCTTTGCGGACCCGGTGACACCAGGCGATGCTCTCGGCGGTCCAGGACCGAAGATCGAGGACCAGCGCCTCCCATCCACCTCCAATCTCGGAATCCTCCTGGATGGCCCGGGAGAACGACTCGTATCCGATGGCATCGAGGTCCGCGACCAGTCCCCCCAGCCGGAGCCGGTCACCTCCCGCGACCAGCAGCCGAGGGCGTCTTCCCCGCTGGAATCCGTCGCGCTCCCCGGCTAGTAGCGGGCCAGGTAGCGCTCCAGCTCCCACTCGCTCACGTAGGATCGGTATTCCTCCCATTCCGCCTTCTTGTTGGTCAAATACCAGTCGAAGAGGTGCTCTCCGAGCGCCTCCCGAACCAGCGAGCTGGACCGCATCTCCTCGACGGCCTCATGGAGCTCGCCGGGCAGGGAGGAGATCCCGAGGGCCTGCCGAGCGTTGCCCGGCATCTGGGGCATGTCCTCGGTGGCTTCGGGGGGAAGATCGTAACCCTCGGCGATGCCCTCCAACCCGGCAGCAAGGATCACCGAGAAGGCGAGATAGGGATTCACCGAGGGGTCGAGGGCCCGGTATTCCACCCTCGCGGCGTCCTCCTTCCAGGGCTTCGTCCCCGGCACCCGGATCAGGGCAGAGCGGTTGCGCCGCCCCCAGCAGACGAAAACCGGGGCCTCATAGCCGGGAATGAGACGCTTGTAGGAGTTCACGAGGGGACAGGTGATGGCGGTGATCTCGCGGGCCCGGCGCAGCAGCCCGGCCACGAAGGACCGCCCGACCTTCGACAAATGCAGGTCGTCGCTGGAGTCGTAGAAGGCGTTGCGGTTGCCCTCGAAGAGCGAGAAGTGGGTGTGCATCCCGCTTCCCCAGGCGTTTTGCAGCGGCTTGGGCATGAAGGTCGCGTAATAGCCCAGCTCCTGGGCCACCTCCTTGACGGCGAGGCGAAAGGTGGTGATGGCATCCCCGGTGGCCAGCGCGTCGGCGTACTGCAGGTCGATCTCGTGCTGCGAGACGGCCACCTCGTGATGGGACTCTTTGACCGGGATCCCCATCGCTTCCAGGTAACCGACCACCCGGCGGCGGAACTCGCTGCCCACATCCAGGGGAGTCAGGTCGAAATAGGTCCCGCTGTCCAGGGGCTCGGGGCGCCTCGCCGAGGCGAAAAGGAAAAACTCGATCTCCGGTCCGGCGTAGAAGGAATAGCCCAGCTCTCTCGCTCGGTCTAGATTGCGCTTGAGGACCTGGCGAGGATCGCCCGGAAACGGTAGTCCGTCGGGGGTGAACACGTCGCAGAACATCCGCGCGACCGAATGTTCCGGACGCCAAGGGAGGATCTGGAAGGTCTCCGGGTCGGGGCGCAGCAACATGTCCGACTCGTGGGTGCGAGCGAAGCCGTCGATGGCGGATCCGTCGAAGCCGACTCCCTCCGAGAACGCCTGTGGCAGCTCCGCGGCGGGGATGGCCAGCGACTTCAGGGCGCCGAGCACGTCCACGAACCACAGCCGGATGAAGTGAATGCCTCGCTCCTCAACCATGCGGAGCGCGAACTGGACCTTCATCTCTCCCTCGGTCTGCATCGGGTACCGGTCTTTCCGTGCGAAACGACGCGATCAGGCGGTCAAGAGGCAGGCTAACGTCTTCGTGTTACGTCTGCGTTCCGTTTGTGTAAAAGCCTCGCGCTCGGCTGCGCGCTGCTCGGGGCGGCGGATCGCCTACTATGCCTCTTGAATCGAGGGAAAGGATCACCATGGAGCAACCTCCGCAAGTCCCCCCGCCCGAGAACCGCGCCCACGAGATGGAACGGGCGCTGGTCGAGCTTGGGGCCAGGCTGGCGAGGATCCGCCTCATGGTGATCCTTGGAGGGGCGGTCCTCATCGTCCTGATCCTGGGGGCTCTCGTCGCTTTCGTCATCTTTTTCCGGACCAACCCTTAGCTAA
>JBOGWM010000300.1:0-4826 GCA_050693695.1 Actinomycetota bacterium | reverse complement strand
AGGCTGGCGAGAGGGGCTGCGCCTGGCCAGGTTGCCAGCGGCTGCCCGGAACGAAGGGCGGGCTTTGCGGCTTCCACTCCAAGGTCACCGCTGGAACTATGGAGTCCCATCAACGGTAGCGGGCAGTTGTTGTCGGCAGGGCCGTTTGATCATGGATCGGCAGGATTAAGCGATGACGGTCTGGCAGCAGTGGGTGAAGATGCGGTCTGATGCCGGAGCTGGAGGATGCGCTCTTTGATCTCCTCCCGAGAGATGCCCCTCATGGCGGCGATTCGCTGCTCCACCACCCTCTTGCGCTGCTGCCGGCTGAGCCTGGTTGGCCGGGTGGGGTACCCGAGGTCCTTGAGGACCCGGAGCAGGCCGCTGCGATCCCGCCCCAGCTCAGCCGAGACCTGGCTTAGGCTATGGCCTTCTTGCAGGGCCAGGACCGCCAGGGCGATCTCCTCCGGCTTATAGCACGGGCCTCGGCTCATGAGCTTTTATCCGATCCCGGGTCAGTCCCGGGTAAGCTCGCCCACCGCCTTCTTGGCGCAGGCATCGTCCACGATCGCCTTGCCCTCGGCCGCCGCGGCGATCAGAGAAGCGATGGCGGCATTGTTGAGCGCCCTGGGAATACCTCCCGAGAAGCGGTGCAACCTCGCTACGGCGTCGTCGGCCACAAGAGGGTCTCTCCTGCCCGCGAGGGCGAGGTGGTGACGCAGGTAAGCGCCGGACTCGGCCAAGTCCATGGGGGAAAGGGCGTAGCGCGTCGCGATGCGCTGGTCGAGTGCGGCGAAGATCCCCATGCGCAGCTGACGGCCGAGGGTGGGCTGGCTCACCAGGATCCCGGCGAAGGGGGACTCCGCGTCCATGTTCTGGTTCGTGAGCAGGCGAATCTCCTCGAGCTGTTCGGGGGAGAGCATGTGGGCCTCGTCGATCACGAGCACCACCCGGCGACGGCGCTCCGCCTCCTCGGCGGCGAGCAGCATCTGGGCCTGGGCCATCACCTCGACTCGAAAGAAGCGGGGTTTTGCCCCGAGGGCGAGGGAGGCGATGTCGGACCGGGTTCCAGAGCGGGTGAGACAGGGTGTCCATGCCACGAGGAGCTCCTTGCCGGGTGCGATCCTGATCCTGAGGGCTCGACACCCAAAAGCCTTGGATTATCACCCGCGTATCTACACGTAGATCACGTGATGGCGCAGGGGGTCGAGGCCAGCCACCGCGGCGCGCACGGCAACCGTCTTGCCCGCCCCTACCTCCCCGGTCAGCACCCCCAGGGCGGATTCGCCCACGCAGAAGCTGATCCTCGCCACCGCCTCGGCATGCGCCTGTCGGCAAAACAGATCGTTGGGGGCGATGGCCTTGGAAAATGGCGTGCGGGTGAACCCGAAGTGGGCCACCCAGGTCGAGCGGGTGCTCATGGTTCGCTCCCTTCTGGCCCTTTCGGTTGGTTATCCCGGCCGGCCTGGCGGGGGCCCCCCTCGCCGGGCGGCTCGGGCTCGGTGAGGTCCCGGAATGCGATCCGAGGGCAAGTCTCCTCCGAGGCGGAGAGCACCAGCCCCAGATAGTCCACCCCGGTTGGGGTGGGTGGTTCGGCCTGGGCCTGGGGGACCTGGGGGTGGATGTGGCGGGCGATGAGCAGGGGCACCGCCACCCCGGCGGAGGACCCTTCCAGGTAGACGTCGATTCTGGAGAGATCCTCCGGGTCGTAGCGCAGCTCCACCCTCCTGCGGACGAGGGCGGGGTCCACCTGGTAGCGGTTGCCCGCCAGCGACACCGTGGCGGCGGTGGTGACCCGGTTGACCGACCAGCGGAAGGCCTCCGCCATACGGGCTGGGTCGGGGGGAGAAGGGGGGTCGCCAGATAAGGAAGCGGGCGAGGGGAGCCTGCTTGGTCTCGGCGTGGATGCGGGTGTTCAATACTTGCTCCGACCACGCCCCGAAGCGTTCGTTTAACTCCTCGATGCTGGCGATGCCGGCGAGTTCTGCCTCCAGGATGAACCGCTCCCTGATCACCCGGTTCAGTCGTTCTTGCTTGCCCCGGCCCTGGGGGGAGTAGGGCCGGGAGTGCACCAGGCGGATACCGAGCACCCCGCAGGTTCGGGCAAGCGCCCCGAGACGAATGGGGCGCCCCGATCGACATAGATCACCTCGGGCACCCCCCCGGCAGGCGATGGCTCCTCGCAGGACCAGCTGGCCCGAGCGGGCGTTCTCCTCGGTAACCCAGCGCCCGTAGACGAGCAGGCGGCTAAAGTCGTCAACGAAGAGGAACAGCCGTGCTCGCCGGCTTCCCTTCGTCTTGGGGAGGGGCACCCACGGCCCCACCAAGACATCCCCGATCCAGAGTTCGTTTGCCCGCTCGGCCTGAAAGCGGCCGAAGGCCCGGCCTCGGCGAGGAGGGCTTGGCGGGTGAGCCCCCGGCGGGCCAGGTAGGCGCGGATGGTGCGCTCCGAGACCCGGACCCCATGACGGGCGAAGAGGATCTCGGCGATATGGGCCGCCGAGCGGGCGGGACGTTCTCGCCGCAGGGCGGCGGCCTGCGCGAGGAGCTCGGGGTGCCGTCGCACCGCTCCGGCATCCGATCGGCGCAAAGGCGCGAGCCCGCCGAGCCCCGGGCTCGGTAGGCCCTGATCCAGCGGTCCAGGGTGGTGCGGGAGTAGCGGCGCTCGGCTCCGTGGGGGTGGGGGTGGGCGCGCGTCGCCAGCTCCCTGACCAGGGCCCCCCGCTCGGCGGGGGAGATTCGTGGGTTGGCGGCCTCGGCGATCACGGCGAAGCGGTGGAGCGCGATCGCTTCGGAGTCCTCGGGGTTCATTTCGCCTCCTCAGTTGGCTTCGCCGCCATCCAATCCGAGGTCGAGGCCGAGAAGAAGAGCGGGGTTGTGGTGGTGGTGAGCATCCCCGTGCCGGTGACGGCGGCGGCGAAGCGCCAGAGCGAGACGACGGCTTCCCCGAAGCGCTCCCTCGTCCTCCCCCAGGCCGCTCCGAGGCCTTGAAAGGCGGCGGTCTCAGGCTCTGGCGAGAGCGAGGGCGGGCCATCCCCCAGCTCCACCGCCACGCCGGCCAGGCCCGCCGCCAGGGTGGGGGCGCGAGCCCGGAATCGTCTCCGCCAGTCCCGAACGGTGGTGTGGGGAAGGTCGAGGGCCAACGCGAGGCGTCGGCTGCCCCATCCTTGCTGGTTCCCCCGAAGAAGGGAGGGGCCGATCAGCTCCACCGGATCCAAGCGCCGGGCCAGCACAAAGGCGGGGTTGATGACGTGGGACTTGTTGGGGGGCCGGCACTTCTGGCGGCGGACCCAGATGGGGATGGCCCGACCCAGGCGAACGAAGCGCCGGGACCATCCCCAGAAGATCATCGGCTCCCCGCAGGCGGGGCAGGCCCGGCGGGGCGCCTTCAGCTTCTTGCCGGCGCGGGCATAGCTCTCGACATCGAGGGGGCACGGCCATACGATGGCGATGGTGACCTACACCGCCTTGGACCCTCCCGGAGCTTGTGAGTTCTCGAGGGAGGGTCCTTTGCTTTCGAGGACCTCCTGATCCTCGCGCGGCTACAGATCAAGCCGTCTGTTGGATGACTCCGTCCTCAATGAGCACTGCCACAGCGGGGCCTACGTGATCACCGAGTGATGCCCGTAACACCCGCGCATTCACCGACGCAGCTTGCGGTGGTTTGGAGCCTCCCCCTGCAGGGCGGCTCCGGAGGGCCTGCCTCCATCTCCGATACAACAGCGCATCCGATTGGGGTCTCTACGTCATCGTCCCCTCCTTCTGCGCTCGTGGCGCACAGTCGTCCGAGTACCGGACGAGCCGATAGACGGCCTGGCCCTTCGAGCGAAGGTAGGTACGCTGCCCCTTCCATCTGGATGTCGCCGCCCACGCGGCCTCGAACGGCTCGTCGAGGGCAGAAAGCGCCAGGTTGGCGAACAGGGGGGAGGCGATCCCCCCCTGCGGGGTGCCGGTCGGTCGTCGCTCCAGCCTCCCCAGCTCGTTGAGCACGCCCGCCTTGAGGAACGCCTTGACGAGCGCCAGGACCCGGCGATCGGTGATGCGCCTTCGGACCCGCTCCACCACCAGCCGGTGCGGGATGGTGTCGAAGCAGGCTTCCAGATCACCCTCGATCGCCCACTCGTAGCCGTGGTTGATGAAGTGCACCACCTCGGCGACGGCGTCCTGGGCTCGGCGCCCCGGTCGGTAGGCGTGGCTCGACCGGTACTGGTCGGGCTCGAAGATCGGCTCCAGCACGAGCTTGAGCGCCATCTGCACGACCCGGTCCCCGAGGGTCGCGATCCCGAGGTAGCGAACCTTGCCTCGCCCCTTGGGGATCCCTACCTCCCGGACCGGCTGGGGCCGATAGGTGCCGTCCTTCAGGGCGGCCCGGATGTCGCCCAGGAACCGCTCCACCCCGATGCGTTGCTCGACGTGGAAGCGGGAGACGCCATCCACCCCTGCCGTGGGGGACCCACGGTTTGCTCGCACCCGTTGCCAGGCCAGCTGGAGGGTGGCCGGGTCATAGACGAGGTTGAACAGGTCGTGGAAGACCTTGGCTTCATTAGATGCTGCCCACTTGTGGAGCTTGGTCTGGACATGGAGTACCCGGGCCTCCGCCTCGCGAGGCGAAAACCACGGTGCGGCGGTGTTCACCGCCGACCTCCTCTCGACCACACCCTGCTCCAAGCCTGCTGCCCCCCTTCGCCCTGCGGCCGGCTCTCCCGGCCTCCGACTACTACGGGGGCTCCGCCCCACCTCGAGGCCATCGGCGGACGATGCGCCTGCCCTTCGCCGGCCGGGCGGGTCGGGCGGCCGGAGATGGTTCCCGCGTTCACTGCCGACCGGTTGACGGGGAGGGATCGAGC
>JBOGWM010000299.1:0-3104 GCA_050693695.1 Actinomycetota bacterium | reverse complement strand
CCCTTCGTTCCCCGCGGACACCACCACCAACACGTCGGGGTGATGGTAAACGAACTCGTCCAGGGACAGGCTGCCGAAGTCGTAATCGCCGTACGCCCCTCGACCGGTGCTGAGGTTGATCAGTTTGGCGCCCCTGGCCACCGCCCGCTCGAGGAGGTCCGCCCAGTTGGCCGGGGTGAGCACCCGGGCTTCCAACCCATCGGTGGCCACCACTCCGACGATCGCCAGCTTGGCCCCCGGCGCCAGCCCGCGTATCTTCCGATCCGAGGCGGCCCCGGTGCCGGCGATGATGCCGGCCACATGCGTGCCGTGCCCGACGTGGTCCTTCTCGGTGGCGCCCGGGACCGCCTCCACGGAGTGAACCCGATCGACGAGGTCGGGATGGTCCGCGTCGATCCCGCTGTCAAAGACCGCGACCAGCTCACCTTCCCCCGTTAGAGCCGGCGAGGCCACCGAGGTCTGAGAGGCGATGGCGTCGATCCCGACGATCTTGCGGGCGTGGTCCGCCAGGAGCTTCGGTGGGGTGTAGACGCCGAGACGCCGCACCTCCGGCAGCTTGGCGACCGCGGCGAGGAAGCGGGCGTCGGGGGGAGCGCTGAAGCGGATATACAGGTAGGAGGACTCGAGCACTTCGGCTTCGGCATAGGAGTGGATCAGACGTGTCACTCGCTCCCGGTCGGCGATCCGGTGCAGGACGCAGTCGAACGTTGCCCGGGTGGGCTCGGGCGGGCCGGGGGCCGAGAGCAGGGTCGGCTCATCGCCCATCTCGACGCCGGGATGCATCTCGCTCGCGACCTTGGCGAGGACATCTCGGGTCACCGTTTCCGCGAAGCGGTACCGCTCGACCGCCTTAACGAAGGAAAGGCGGCGGACCGCCGAGTACTGCTCCCGGGTGAGGCGGGTCCGGTAGCTGTCCGGCGGCTCGTAGGCGGCGAGGTCGATGCCGAGGTCCACGAGTGTCTCGCGTTGTTCCTCGGCCATGGGAGCGTGGAGGCGGATGTGGTAGACGGCGGCATCGAGCGCCTGCTCCGGCGCCGGCTGCAAGACGACCTCACCGATGGTGTGGATGCGAGGATCCAGCGAATCGACCGGCCGATCGGAGACCTCGAGCCGCTCCCCGAGGAGGGAGACGTATTTCGACTGCTGTTTGAATTCCTCGAGCGCCGGAGAGTGGGGATCGGGGGCGCTGGAGGGGCCGGCGCCGATGATGGGTTGCGCCTCGCGCCCCGAAGAGGCCGGCGTCTCCTGATCGAGAAGGTCCACCACCAGGCCCCCCTCGGCCAACGTCTTCAGGCCGGGGAGATCGACCCAACCCTCGACGACGCCGTCGTGGACGGCGAGGACGTCGGGGTCGGTACGTCGAAGCGTCTCCTCCGCCAGCCGGCGCCCCCGGTCATCGATGTAGTACGCCGCCACGCGCACCCGCTCAGGCGGAGTAGGCATCTCGGAGCCTCTTCTTTAACTCGTCGTCGATGTTGGGCTGGCTCTCCACGAGCTGCCAGTACCCCGGCGAACCGACCTCCGGCGGATCGAGGGGGACGGAGGCCGACATGGGGATCGGGGCGGCCAGGAGCTCCGCCATGGCCTCTTCGTCCAGCTCCTCCGGGCTTGGCTCGTACTCGTTGTCGAGCTCCACGGTGAAGGAAGGGCCCTCGAGGCCCGTGGCGAGGAGCTCGTTCTCCCCGGACTGCGACTCCTCGAGCAGCGACGGGAGGTCCGCCATCCCCGCTTCCAGCATCTCCTTCGCCCGGGCGAAGGAGATGTCGTTCAGCGAAGAGGACGATGTTTGGAGCTGGAAAGCCTTGGGACGGCCTCCGACCGACCACTCCTCGGGGCGGAGATCGGGCTCGCCGTGCAGCCGGCGCATGTGCTCGCGGTCGCCGTAGCGGGCCACCCCGTGCACCACGACCAGATCGACCCGGGGCTCGGTGGCGGCGATCAGCCGGTCCCAGGGGTCCCCCTGCGCGCCTCGGATCACGCACAGGTCGGCCAACGCCCCCTCGCGCAGGACGCCGAGGTGTCGCTGCCAGCCGACCACGGCGGCCGCATCCGCGGTGACCGCGCGGACCAGATCCTCGCCGGTGAGATCGGCGCCCTGGGCCTCGACCACCCACTGGGCGACCTTCAGCTCCTCGAGCAGGTTCTTGCTCCCCGTGGGCGCCCAATCGCACCCGATACTGAACACCACGCCGGAGCTGCGAAGCTCCGCCACCTTCAGGGTGCGTCCGTACAGGAGCAGATTGCTGAACGGCGACCATACGACCTTCGCCCCCCGGGCAGCGAGGAACGCCAGGTCCTCGGCTCGGAGTCCCAGGGCATGGATGCCGACGAGCGATCCTCGCACGAGGTCGTTGACCGCCAGGTCGGTGAACCGTTGCCGGGACACGTCGTCGACCCCCTCCGCGAGGTGATAGAAATACGCCGTTCGCGCCTCGAGTGTGCGGCGGAAGTCCGCCACTCTCTGAGGGTCCCTGACGTTGAGATCGGGGACGTGAGTCGTCGCCTCGGGGAGACGGGGGTCGTCGGTCTCCTCGACGTTGCGCATGACTCCCCGGTACAGTCGGATGCCGCCTCGCACCCTGGTCTTGATGCCCTGCCCTGCCGTGGTGCCCCCGATGAGCGCCTTCGCCTCCACGTAGCGGACGAGCGATCGGGCCGTGCGCCCGGAGTTGGCGACCGTCTGGACGGGCTGGGAGACCTCGGCGCGGTACCTCGGCGTCCCCCACTGCCCGCGATTGTCGTAGCGACGGGGAAGGGGCCAGAGCGGGCGAATGTTGTAAGCGAAGTGGTTGTGGAGGTCGATCAGGCCCGGGTAGATCGTTCCCGCGGTGTCAAGTGCGGGCGCGGAGGCGAACTGCGAGGGCAGCTCCTGTCCCGAAGAGACGATGGCGGCGATCCTGCCCCCGCGAACCACTAGCTGCGCACCCTCGAGCACCTCGCCCGGCCGGTTCATGGTTACCACCCGCCCCCGGAGCACGAAGGTGGGCCCCCGATCCTCGTCGATCTCCCCGGCCAGGAGCTCGGGCTCGCCGTCGGGCATGCTCGGGCGGCCCATCAGGAAAGCTCGTCCGGTGAGATCTCATCGAGGTCGTCCGTCCCCGCCC
>JBOGWM010000298.1:0-7110 GCA_050693695.1 Actinomycetota bacterium | reverse complement strand
ATATTGTCCTCCTCATTGCGTACTGGAATCACAACTGAGAGCTCAGGTATCACCCTCACGCCCGCCTTAACATCCGCTCAGAGCTACAAAATTAGTAACTGTTCAGGTGAGTTGGCCTGACGGGATCATCCACGGCTTGCCGGCGAAGAGTTGGACGAGGACGTCGAGAGCGTGGACCCCATGCTTTTGCGCTGTTGAGATGTAGCTTCGGACCGCGCAGAAGTGCCGAGCTCCGACGTGGGTGCGGAAGCAGCCGCTCACCTTCTGCTGCAGCTTCACCATGCGGAGATCCCGCTCGGCCTGGTTGTTGTCGAACGGCAGGCTCGAGTCGTCGAGGTAGCGCAGGGCCTCGTCTTTGTGCTCGCCCAGCGCCACAACCAGGTTGTGGCTCCTGCGTTCGAGGGCCGTCCGGCCGCTCCACCGGATCGGGGTGGGGTTGGCAGCCATCCCCTCGGCCACAATCTCGTCGAAGCGCTGCCGGATCCGCTCCCGGGTCGCCTCCTCCACTGCGGAGGCGCCGGCGGTCCTCGCCTGCTCCGCGTGGTCCTTGGCGTCGAGCAGCAGCCTCGCCATGGCCTCGGCCCAGCTTGTCTGGGACGGGATCTCGGCCATGCCGGCAAGATCGCGCAGCAGGTGCGCCCCGCAGACGGCGTGGGTGCAGCCGTTTGCCCAGTAGGGCGCCCAGCGGTCGTGCATCGCCACGCCACGGAATCCCGGCAGCACCCCGATCGCATCGGTCGCCTCCACCCCCCGCCGCCGGTGGCAGTCGAGGAGCGTGAGCAGGGAGGTCGAGGCGACGTGGATCCACTCCCTGACTCCGGCGGTGGGGCCACCCGTCTCGTCGACGTGCAGCAGGGGGGCAGCGCAGAGCCTGGCCTTGAGATCGGCGATGAAGCCGTCCAGGTCCCCGGCCGCCTGGGCTGGCAGGGCGGCCAGCCACCCCGTCGAGACGGGGGCTCCGAGGACGTCTTCGAGCAGCTCGGCCGTCCGTGCGACCGGCAGGTGCTGGCGCACCATCAGGTACGTGGCGATCGCCCTGACCCTCGGCCCCCAGCATGCCGGGGCGGCGGCCTCGGGGGGGAAGGTGCCCGAGCTTGCGATCCCGCAGCTGCAGCGCCGCCCTCGACCCGGTGCTCGGCCACCACAAGAGTGGGGTCGGGGATGTCGAAGACTTGCGCGCTCGACCGAGACAACGGGAGCTGCCTGCATCGAGGCCCCGCATGCCGGGCAGCTCTTCGGGGCGTGGACCACGACGCGGTCGGGGTCGGCCACCTGGGCGAGGTGGCGGCCTTCCGACCCCGGTTGCTTGCCGGGGTGGCGACCCTTCTTCTGCTTGCCCCAGGATGCCCGCCGGGCCTTCTGGGCCGCGCGCTGGGACACGGTGTCCGACGACGGCGGCTTGGACGAGTTGCCCGAGTGGCGATTGCGCTCGGCCTCGAGCCTACCCACCCGGGCCTGGAGCCGCTCGTTTGCGGCCCTGAGCTCGGTCATCTCGGCGGCAACCGCATGCAGATCGGCAATCACGGCTCTCAGGCGGGCGTTCTCGGCCTCCAGCTCAGCAATGCGCTCCTGCGGATCCATCGCGCACTGGTTCTACAGCAGTGCACGCGATCAGTGGTGGAAATTCGCGCGGTACGCGCGAAGACGAGGGGTCCTGAACAGTTACGTGCTGGCTTTGTTCGCTCGACCACAACCCTGCGCGTGCACCCTTCACGCCGCCCGCAGGGCCCTCAACCGGGAGGTCAATACCCTAGCCCAGTTGCGGAGCGCCACGACCCTCGAGCGCATCCGCCCCACTGGCGGGCAATTACCTCGGTTCACCTACAACACGCAGCACCTAACGGAGATCGCCTATCTCGTGCGGCTCGCCGAGATAGAGCGCTCCCAGCGACAGCGGCGCCTCGATCCCGGCGCTCTGCCGGATGTGGCTCGCGCCTTCGAGGATCTCGCTCGCCGGGCAGACGTGCCAGCTGATGAGCATCCAGGCCTGCTGGCTCAGGCCGCTGCCATGTGGAGCTTGGCTGGCTACCAGGCCAACGCATCCGTCTTAGCTCGCCAGCTCCTCGAAGCTCTCACCTCTGAGGGTACGGTTGCCGAGCCGCCAGCTCGCCCCGTCCCCGAGCGCCTAGCCTGCCTCGTCGCCGCTCTCATCGCCCGCGATATCGACCTCGTGCTGAGGCTGGCCACCGATGCCGTTGAGGCAGTCCAGACCCTGGGGGAGGAGCTTGTCGACGGTGCCGTGGACGGTTTGATCGACCTCGGCGACGCGGCCCTGCTTGCCGCGTATGGGCTGGTGGGTCGAGCGGCCGGCTCCGCCGCCGGCTTCTGGCGGGAAGGATCGCCGGAGGCGGCCAAGGCCGCGCTCGACAGCGTGAGAGAGGCCTCAGGCGTCTTGCTCCGAGCTTACGTCGTCGACAGTTGGCTCTTGGTCCATACTCTCGCGGCCGTGTTGGCCGATGCCTTCGCAGTCTCGCCGTGGCGTCGCCTCCGCGGGCACGTGCGCGACTGGAACGGTTTGTGGCGCCGCCATATCCGACTTCTCGCTCATGCCAATCCGCCCATCGTCGAGCTGTGGCCCTCTCAGCTCAGGGCGCTCGATAAGGGCTTTCTGGGCACTGCGACGCTCGCAGTACATATGCCAACAAGCGCAGGCACGACTCGGCTGGCTGAATACGCGCTCCTCGCCGCTCTCGCCGACCTCACCTCCGACCGGCTCGGCGTCTTCATCGTCCCGAGCCGCGCCCTCGCCGCCGAAGTTGAGGAGCGCCTACATGGCTCGCTTGGCCGCGTCGGTTTACGCGTGTCCGCTCTGTTCGGCGGCTTCGACCACCTCGATTATGAGCTCGACCTTCTCGAGAACACTGACGTTCTCGTGGCCACCGCCGAGAAGCTCGATCTGCTGTTCCGCCAGGAACCAGGCCTCGCGGACCGTCTCGCGGTTGTCATCGTCGACGAGGCCCACCTGCTCCACCAGCGCGACCGCGGTCTGGGCCTCGAATTCCTGACCGGCCGGCTCCGCCGCCGCGCCCCCAAGGCGCGGGTGTTGCTCATGTCAGCAGTGCTCCCCAACGTCGAGGACATCGGGCGATGGCTTGAGCCCGAGGCCGCTGGCCTCAACGTGATCAAGGAGCAGTGGACGCCATCCCGCCTCGTCACCGGGATCTTCCACTGGGAGAGAGGCAGGCCGGCCATCGGGCAGACAGGAACGGTGCGCTACCCGGGCGACGAGTTCTTCCTACCGTCCGTGCTTCGACGAGAGCGTAGGACCAACCGTGTGGACTCTACGCCGTATCCCAAGAACAAGAACGAGGACGCCGCCGAGCTTGCCCTCCACTACGAACGCCTCGGGCCTGTCCTCATCGGCGTCGCCACCAAGCCCCAATGCGAATAGGTCGCCGCCTCCCTTGAGCGAGCCCTCGCTCGCCCTACGCCAGCAAGATCGGCGACGCTGGCACTGCCCCCTGGCCAAGACGCTGAGCGGCAGGCGCTGGCCGATCTCATCGCTGAGACCGCCGGCCATAACCACCCGCTCGTCAACTATGTTCGGGCCGGCTACGGCTACCACCACGCCGATCTCCCGGATGAGGCGCGACGAGGTCTCGAGCGAGCGTTCCGAAGCGGCGCGCTCCGCATACTCGTCGCCACGAGCACGCTGAGCCAGGGCGTCAACCTCCCCGCTCACACCGTGATCATCGCCTACGTGCAACGGGGCGCGACCCTTGACACCCTGATCCCTGTCCGCGAGTTCGCCAACCTGGCCGGGCGGGCTGGCCGGGCGTTCACCGAGACAGAGGGGCATGTCGTCCTGATCGCCAAGGACGAGCATGAGGCGCGGCGCCTTAAACGCCGATACCTCCGCTCCCATCCCGAAAAGGTCGAGAGCGTCTTGTACCAGCTCTACCGTCAACTTCTCGCCCAACGCCTGCCCTCCATCCCCCATGAGCGCCTCCCGGCGAACACCGACCTCACGGACGCCGCGAGCCATGTTGAGCCGCGGCTGCTGGAGCCGCTGGACGCGCAGCTCCTCGTTCTCGCCGCCGAGGACACCGTCGACACGCTGGACGAGGAAAGAGTCGAGGAGCTGCTCGCAGGAACGCTCTGCGGGGTCCAGGCCATCGCCGACCACGTGCCGCTCCGCCCGCTCAGCCACTTCGTCGCCCGCCGGCTCTCCGGGGTGGTCGCTCGCGTTCCCGATGGCGCTCGCCGACGTGGCTACTACCGAACGGGGCTTGCGCTCGCCAGCTGCGAGCATCTGGCTGAGCGCATCGCCGCGGGCTTGGCCGCCGACCCCGACCTCATCGGGCCCGAGCGTTTCAATGACCTCCGCCAGTTCCTCTTCAACCTGGCAGCCGAGGTCCGTGAGGTTTGAACCTCCCCCCTCCGACCGGACACCCTGGACCAGCGGTTGAAGCTGGGGAGAGGATGTGTCCGTGAAGCAGTACACGCCAGAGTTCAGACGAGACGCTGTGGCGCTGGTGCGCTCGTCCGGACGACCAATCGCACAGATCGCCCGCGAGCTGGGGGTGGACGACGCCACCCTTGGGAACTGGGTTCGGGATGAGCGCAGGAATTCGAAATTAGCCGGTCTTCCCCCCGGCCGGGAGGATGCCGAGATGGAGGAATACCGGCGCTTGAAGAAGCGCATCGCCGAGCTGGAGAAAGAGCGCGAAATCTTAAAACGAGCTGTGGTCTTCTGGGTGAAGGAGTCGAACGAGTGAGGGTCTACCGGTTCATCGACTCCCAGAGGACCGACTTCGACGTGAAGACCCTGTGCCGGGTGTGCAAGGTGTCCCGATCGTCCTACTACGACTGGGCCGCCGGGCCGGACGCGGCGATCATTGAGGAGGCATACCTGGCCAACCGGATCTACGACATCTGGCGGGATCCAGGCGCCGTTACGGCGTCCCACGGGTGACGGCCCAGCTCTGGCGGGAGGGGGTGAGGATCAGCCGCAAGCGGGTGGCCCGGCTGATGGGCCTGGTAGGGATCCAGGGCATCTGTGGACGCCGAAAGGTGGTCACGACCAGGCGCGATCCCAAGGCCACCCGGCCCCTGACCTGGTCAAGCGCCGGTTCGAGGCCACCGAGGTCGACCGCCTCTACGTGGGCGACATCACCTACATCCCCACCGATGAGGGCTTCTGCTACCTGGCCGGCGCCCAGGACGCCTGCTCCCGACGCATCATGGGCTGGTCGATCGCCGAGCACCTGCGTGCAGAGCTATGCGCCGACGCCCTCCGGGCTGCCGCCCTCGCCCGGGGCGAGGACGCCGTCGCCGGCGTGATCTTCCACTCGGACCACGGCTGCCAGTACACCAGCCTCGAGTACCGGGCGCTCTGCGAGGAGTTCGGTATCACCCAGTCGATGGGCTCCGTCGGCGACAGTTATGACAACGCTATGGCCGAAAGCACTTGGGCTTCGCTGAAGCGAGAGCTGGTTTACGAGATGCATTTCTCAACGATCGAAGAGGCCCGTGTGTTTGTTTTCGAATGGCTGGTCTGGTACAACAGACACCGCCTTCATAGCTCCCTCGGATACCTATCACCCGTGGAATTCGAGGGGCAACTCAGAGCCCGAAGTGCAGCATAGAACCTTGTGTCCGGTCGGCGGGGGGAACACCAGTTCGTACCGATTTGGAACGACGCAACGTCTCGGCTGCGGCTCTGCCAGCGCTGGCTCTTGACTGGGTAGACGGCGCTGACATCGAGTCGCTTCTGAGCCGCCACCAGTCACCACTCGGCGCGACCAGCGCCCTGCAGGTCTCCGCCGTCCTCGAACGCGCTGTCGCTCGCGATCTGCCCTGGGTCCTCTCCGCCTGCATCGAGATCCTGGGTCTTGCGCTTGGCGAGGACTGGAGCCCATATCCAGACCTCGCCGCCCTCCCGGCGATGGCGAAGTTCGGCGTCGACTCACTTGAGGCCTGCTACGCGGCCAGCATCGGCGTCCGACGGCGCCGCAGCGCGGAGGCCGTCGGCGATGCCTTCGCGGACAGCGGAGGCGGGACGATACACGACTTCTTTGCTTGGCTGGCGCGCCTAACCCCACACGAACTCGGGACTCTGGTCCCGGCACGCGAAGCCGGCCCGCTCGCCGAACGGATAGCTGTGCTCGTCGCCACCCGCGCCTCATTGAGCAGCGGGGGATGACAGCCCCCAACGCCCACGCCACCTTGGAGATCAGCTTCCAGCAGGAGGGGATCAGGCCAGGCCGTAGGACGCCAAGCGCTCGTCGAGGTCTCTGACCGCCCGCGTTGACCGCCAAGGATGCATCTCCGCCCGCGCGGCGCGCAAGCGCCCCATGAGTCGCGGTGAGCGGTTGCGGGCTGCCAGCTCGATGGCATCGCCAAGGACATTCGCCGCCTCTTCGACATTCCTGGCTCTTACGTGAGCGACGCCGAGTTCTACGGTGGCTAGCGCCCGTTCGCGGACGAAGGAGCCATCGATCAGCATCAGGGCCTGCGTTGCGGCCACTGCGGCCTTGTCTGCTTCGCCAAACTGGAGGAGACATTGACTCTCGTTGCTGGAGAGCAACCCCCAGCCGTGGAAATAGAGCAACCGCGAACGTTCTCCCTGCGCGGTTGCTGCATTTAGCTTCGAATGGGCGGCGTTATGCATCTCCATGTAGGCTCCCTGCTCCCCGTTCATCGCGTAGGCGCAGGCAGCCATGTCGGCCGCGTAGGAGCCCAGGAGCGGGCTGTCCGTCCGCTCGGCCCACTCCCTGGCCGCCATCGCGTGGTCGACCCCGAGCCGCGCCATCCCCCGCCACGTGGCAAGAGAGCTCATGTCGCAGAGGACGAAGCCGGCGAGTTCCGCGTCCTTCGCCTCGAGAGCGGCTCGGAGTGCTTCCTCGTAGTAATCCTGCGCTTCATCGAAGTCATGCAGATCAAAGGACAACCAGCCGACATACTCGGAAAGCTTTCCAAAGACCGATAAGAGCTGCGGGCGGAGATCGGTCGAGGCATCCGCCTGCATGGCGAGGACCAGGTTGCGCTGCGCCAGCACGGCATTGAAGACGGCTTGGGGGCCAAGTGTGTCGTCTTGGCGCTTGCACCGCCAGAGCACTTCCTCGATGTGGTCGATGACCGCGCTGTCTACCCGGCTCGGCGTCTGGA
>JBOGWM010000297.1:0-3253 GCA_050693695.1 Actinomycetota bacterium | reverse complement strand
CGCGGTGAAGATGAAGTCGGTGTGCTGCTCCGGCACATAGTCGAGGTTGGTCTGGCTTCCACCGAAGAGTCCCTTGCCGAAGATCCCTCCCGACCCGACCGCGATCTTGGACTGGGAAAGGTTGTATCCGGCCCGCTGCGAGTCCCTTCCCTCATCGAGGAAGGCGGTGAGACGGGCGATCTGGTAGTCCCGGACCAGACCGAAGGCCATGGCGAGCGCGAAGACCGTCACAGCAGCGGCGAGGAGGACGAGGATGAAGCGAGCTCGAGCGCCCACGATGAAGAGGATGAAGAAGGTGATGGCGAACAGCACCAGGACGGTTCCGAGATCCGGCTGCAGGTAGACCAGCACTCCCGGCGCCACCGTCGCCCCGACCGCCAGCGCCACCTTCCCCGGGCTCGGGTGGGAGGCCCTCTCGGCGAACAGGCCCGCCAGGGCCACCACGAGCACGACCTTCATGAGCTCCGAGGGCTGGATCCGGAAGAACCCCAGATCGATCCAGCGCTGGGCCCCCGACACGTGACGCCCCAGGGGGGTGAGCACCGCAACCAGCAGGACGACCCCTCCAAGGTAGACCACGGGGCCAAGCCCCCGAAGCTGGCGATAATCGAACGCAAGCGTGACCCCGAAGACAAGGGCCGCCACCGCCAGGTAGGCGAGCTGGCGCTTCAGGAACAGGTGAGAGTCCAGGTCCAGGCTCTGGAGCCCGGGGCCGGTGGAGGAGTAGACGGCGACGCAGCCGAAGACGGCCAGGGCGAGGACCGCCCCCAGGAGCGGAAGGTCCAGGAGGCGCAGCGGATGCCTCGCGCGAAGGCAGGCCATCAGTCGGTCCTCGGGGCGGGAACGATGCGGGATGCGGGCAGGTCGAAGAGCCCCTCCAGGATGTGGCGGGCGACCGGGGCCGCCGTCTCGCCTCCGTGTCCCGCCTCCTCCATCATCACCGCCACCAGATACCGGGGATCCCGGGAGGGGGCATAGGCGACGAACCAGGCGTAGGGCTGGGTGGGTGGTACGGTCTGTAACTCCGCGGTCCCGGTCTTGGCGGCCACCGCCAAGCGGTCGAGCGGGAATCCCCTGAAGGCTCCGCGGGCCGTACCCACGGTCGGAACGCCTTCCAGGCCCCTGCGAAGGGTCTCGAGGTCCAGGGGGTCGATGGCGATACGGCGGGGCTCGGCCGCAGGGATCCGGCGCATCACCCTCTCCCCTTCCATGACCCGCAATCCCACCCGAGGTCGATGGATCGTCCCACCGTTGGCGACCGCCGTGTAGGCGTTGGCGAGCTGCAGGGGGGTCGCGAGCAGATCGCCCTGGCCGATAGAGAGATTGATCGTGTGGCCGGGCAGCCAGCTCGAGGAGGGAAAGGCCGCCGGCGAGCGGGCATGCGCCTCCTTCAACCAGCGCTCGTCGGGGACCCGCCCGGCCTTCTCGAAGGGGAGCTCGATCCCCGTTCGAGCGCCGAACCCCAGGGCGGCGGCATATTCCTGAAGCTGCTCGCCGCCGCCCTGGCGGAAGCGCCGCCAGAGCTCCTCTCCGAAACGGTAGAAGACGGTGTCGCAGGACTCGGTCAGGGCTTGGGACAGCGAGATGGTCCCGGGCCCGGTCGGTCGCCAGTTCCGAAAGCTCCGATCGAACAGGCGGAGCTCGGAAGGACACCCATAGCGACCGACGGGTGAGGCGGTCCCCTCCGCCAGAGCCGCCATGGCGGTGACGATCTTGAAGGTGGAACCCGGGGGGGCGACGCCCTGGGTGACCCGGTTGAGCAGCGGGTTGGAAGGATCCGCGCTGAGAGCGTCGAAGGAGGTCTTCGAGATGCCCCCCACGAAGAGCCCGGGGTCGAAGGAGGGCGCCGACGCCATCGCCAGGACCTCCCCATTGCGAGGATCGAGGACCACCGCCCCTCCCCCGAGAGCCCGGTATCGCTCCTGGGACTGCGGATGGAAGATGGTGCGGGCCCGCTCCATTCCCCCGGCGAGCGATTCCTCGACCAGGGTCTGGATGACCAGATCGACGGTGGTGACCAAATCGAAGCCGGGGCGGGCCTCCCGGCGGCCGAGGGGCTCGCCCCGCACCTTGCCCGAGGCATCCACCTGGAGCTTGAGAAGACCTTCCCGGCCGTGCAGATCGCCCTCGTAGGCGTGCTCCACACCGCTGCGCCCGACGACGTCGCCCGCACGATAGCCCCGATACCTTGTCTGGCCGAGCTGATCGGCGCCGATCTCCCCCACGTAGCCGAGCAGGTGAGCGGCCAGAGCTCCATGAGGGTAGACCCGCACCGGCCGGCTCTCCGCCACCACTCCCGGGAACCGCTCCCGACGCTCCGCCAGCTCGATGATCCGGTCCTCGGCGACGTCCTCGGCCACCGGGACGGCCGTATGAAGGGGCAGGCGCCTGTTCCCCAGGCGAGTCCGGATCTCCTCTCGGCTCGTCCCCAACAGCTCGGCCAGCCTCGTCAGGGTCGAGGTCCGGGTCTCGTCGAGCTCATCGGGGCGTACCGAGACACTAAACGTTGGCCGGTTCTTCACCAGGACCTCGCCGTTGCGGTCCAGAATCCTGCCCCTCGGAGCCTCGGTGGGCGCCAAGCGCACCCGGTTCTCCTCGGCCGCGCGGGCATACGCATCCCCCGAGAGCACCTGGAGGAACCACAGCCGCAGCACCAGGGCGAAAAGCAGCGAGGCGATGACCCCCGCGAAGAGGATCAGCCGCTGCTGCGAGCTCGGAGATCGCCGCCTCATCGACGGTAAGCGACCTCACGCCGTGGGGGGGCCAGCATCTTACGGACCGCAGGGTGGACGAGGAGGGCCAGCGCCGGGTTATAGAGGCTCCCCACGAGCACCACCTGGATGACGCGCGAGGCCGGCGCCAGGGGCTGGCCGGACAGGGCGAGCAGCACCACGTAGAGCGCGCTCTCAAAGAGGCTCCCGACCAGGGTCCCGACCACCGAGACGCTCACGCCGCTGCCCCCCACGCCGCAGCGAACGGACCCGATGCCGTAGCCCACCAGCAGGTAGGTCAGGCCGCCGAGACCGACCGGAGCGCCGAGCAGCAGATCCCGGAGCATGCCGGCTCCAAAACCGCAGAGTGCCCCCGCCGTCGGCCCCTGGAGCAGGGCGATGGAGATCACCACCACCAGGATGAGATCGGGAGCCACGTCGAAGATCGCCAGGCGGTTAAAGACGGCCGCCTGAAGGGTGAGCGCGCCGGCGAGCAGCAGACCCGGGAAGAGCAATCGCCGCATCTTTAACGGGGGGAGGGC
>JBOGWM010000296.1:0-2697 GCA_050693695.1 Actinomycetota bacterium | reverse complement strand
CTTCGTCACTCCGTCGAAGGCAAGGATCCCGGTCTGCCCTCTATTGATTATCGGCACCGAGAGGATCGAACCAAAGGGCCCGGGGTTGGTGATGGTGAAGGTTCCCGAGGCGACGTCGTCGGGCACGAGCTTTTTCTCACGGGCCCTCTTCGCCACGTCCCGAATGGCCCGGGAGAGCCCGACAAGGTTCATCCCATCCGCGCGGTGGATGACGGGCACGATCAGGCCGCGCTCCAGGGCCACCGCAATTCCCAGGTTCACATAATGCTTGAGGGTGGTCGTCCCATCCCCGTTCCAACTGGAGTTCACCTGCGGATACGTGAGGAGCGCCTGGGTCACGGCTTTAGCCAGGAAGGGCATCCAGGTGAGCGAAAAGCCCTCGCGCTCGGAGAACGAGGGACCGGCAAGCTGGCGGAGTCGCCAGATGCGACTCATATCCACCTCCACCACGTTCCAGGCCCTTGCGGTCTCCAGGTGAGAGCTCACCATGTGCTCGGCGATGGCCTTGCGTATGTGGGTGATCGGGACGACCTCATCGCCTGCTCCCCGAGTACTCGCAATTCGAGCCGCAACGGGGGCCGCAATCACCTCGGCTGCCGGTTGCTGCGGAGAGGGGGGGCGCTGCGGGGGCTCGGGAGGTTTCGGAGAGGCGGCCGGCGGCCGGGACTCGGTCGCTCCCAGGACATCCTGTTTCGTGATGCGACCGCCGGTTCCGGTTCCCTTCACGACGGCGAGGTCGACGCCATGCTCGGCGGCAAGCCTGCGGACCAACGGCGAGAGCACTCCTCGGCGAGGTTCGGCCTCGGTCGGCTCGAGGCGAGATGGCGCTGCCTCCCTCTCCCCTGCCCACGTATCGATGGGGGAAGCGGCGGCGGCCGGCGGCTGATCGGCTTCGGGCATCTCGAGGGGTCGACCCTTCTCGTAGGCGGGCGCCGGAGGCGGCTCCGCTCGGACTCCGTCGGTTCCACCCCTGTCGGCGCCCGCGCCCGCAAGCGGGCTCCCGGGGCTCTCCGCCTCATCCCCCGCCGCGATCTCGGCGATCAGCGTCCCCACGGTGACCGTCTCGCCCTCGGGGATGTGAATGCGCGCCACGATGCCCGCGGCGGGGGAGGGGATCTAGCTGTCGACCTTGTCCGTGGAGACTTCGACGAGCGGCTCGTCCATCTCCACCCGCTCTCCCTCGCCCTTCAGCCACCGGGTGATCGTTCCCTCGACCACCGTCTCGCCCAGTTGCGGCATCTTCACTTCACTCGGCATCAAGTTCTCCCACCTCTACCAATACCCGGATCCATCCTACTTGGGACAGCCGGAAGGAGGGAGTTTGGACACCCGGCGCATGGCCGGAGACGCTCCTCTCCAAACTCCTCGCCAGCGCGGGCGCGAGGCGCTACTGCTTGTCGTTGAGTTGACGGCGGAGGCGGGAGAGGCACTCATCCCAGTCGCTTCCGACCGAGGCCATCCAGGACATGGCTTCCGCCATCGGGGCCGGCGTCAGCCGGTAGCGGTTCTCCCTTCCCGCCCGCTCTCCGCTCACCAGCCCGGCCTCCTCGAGCGCTGAGAGGTGCTTGGCGATCGCCTGGGGGGTAACGGAGAGCCGGACGGACAGTTCGCTCGTCCCCACTCAGCTGGCGGACCCCACCAGGGGTTCCAGCCACTCCTCGAGCTGAGCCGGCCTGAGATCCGGGTCGGTGATGCGGGAGACCTCCTTCCCGTCCCGGAACAGCAGGAAGGTGGGCATCGACATCACTTTCAGATCAATGCAGATCCGGCGAGCCTTCGGCGCCTCCAGCTTCACGACCGTAAGGTCGGGATACCCGGCCGCGATGCGCTCCACATGAGGCATGAGCGCGATGCAGGGCCGGCACTGGGGCCCCCACACGTCGACCAGGACCGTGCCCTCGGCGACCAGCTCCCCAAAGCTCTCCCGTGTAGCTTCGGCAATGCTTCCCATGACTCCTCCGGTTGCGCTTCCGATCTCGGTTAGCGCCTTACGGTACCAGAGGAGACAATCGCCGGCATGAGAGGTTCGCCTCGCTTCCGAAGACCGCACGCTCCGCCCTGGCTGTCCCGTGGCATCGCCGGTATCGGGACGGCAAGCCTGTTGGCTGACCTCGGCCATGAGGTTCCCACCGCCCTCTTGCCTCGACTGCTCGCCTCCCTCGGGGGATCCGCCGCTTCTCTCGGGCTCATCGAGGGCATCGCCGATGGACTGGCCGGCCTCATGCGCCTTTTCGGGGGAGCCCTGGCCGACGACCCGTTGCGGCGGCGAAGGGTGGCGGTGGGTGGCTACGCCGGGACGGCGCTTCTGACCGGTCTCACCGGCGCCGGCGCCTCGCTCTGGCAGGTCGGGGTGCTGCGGGCCGGGGGCTGGGCGGCCCGGGGGCTGCGCGTCCCTGCTCGCAACGCCCTCCTGGCAGACGCCGTGCCCGCCGAGTCCTACGGGCGCGCCTACGGGTTCGAGCGGGCGATGGACAACCTCGGGGCGATCGCGGGACCCCTCCTCGCGCTGGGCCTGGTGGCTGCCTTCTCCCTGCGGGGCGCGATCCTGCTCTCGATTATCCCCGGGCTCCTGGCCGCCGGGGCGATCGCCTACGCAATCCGCCACATCCCTCGCCTCGAGCCCAGGGAGCGCCAACCCCTGCGGCTGCAGCTACGGCCGGTGATCCAGGGGCGGTTGCGGCGGCTCATGGTGGCGGT
>JBOGWM010000295.1:0-3364 GCA_050693695.1 Actinomycetota bacterium | reverse complement strand
CTCAATGCATGCTTCTCGGTTATAGAAATCGTGGCCACCGGTGGGGAAGGTGGCTCGGCCAGCGCGGCATGCGGCCGAGAGTCCAGATTCCCCCTCTCGTCATCCGAGCTCCCGTACGTTGTGGCGTGCACGATTCCCGCAGGACAGACGAGCTGCACGGCGAGCAACTCCCGGGAAGGCTTCGAGGGAGATTATTTTCGTTGTGTCGCCGATGCTCGAGGGTCCAGCCAGCCGGTCACGGTTAAATGCTTCACACGACGATGATGCCCGGCTGGCGGCGTGACGCTTCGAGTCACCCGTGATCCTCCACCACCGAGCTGGCTCTGGGGGGGTAGAGACGGCCATCTTGGACTAAAGAATAATCCCTGACGTGCCGATTCTTCGAAGAAGAGAGGTCAATCGAGCATCCGCCACCGGTCAACAGGCCGGAGCGGGAAGGGGGGCATCGCATGGACCTGCACGTCGTCGCGCGCGCTTTGGAGCTCATCGGTCATGGCCTTGGGATGCCTTTTTCCCTCGGCCTTTTTGCTTTTTCGATCCTCTGGCTCACCGGCCATCTGGTACGAAGGAGGGAACGGAGACCGAGCCACCGATCCGGAATCCTTGCCCTGCTGATCCTCTCGGCGTTATTTTTGAGCTCGGGTCTCGCGGCGGGGAGCAGCGCCCAGACCGCCCAGACGTCGAAGGGTCCCGACCTCACCTGCGATTCGGGTGATACCGGGATCTGGGCTCCCCTGAGCTCCTCCAACCACGATAACCTCATCCTTGTCCCCGAGCGCTCACGGATCACCCCCGGCGATGTCGTCGCCTTCAACCTCAGGTGGGAGTGGCGGGACTGGCGACCGGGCACAGCCCTTCACATCCGGGCCTGCACCGACATCGATGGGCAAAAAGAGGTGGATGCAAAAGCGACCCCTCCTCATGAGGGACCGCAATTCGATTTCGATACGACCCACCCCAAAGAGCCTCCCGAGGTCCGAGCCGGGGAGAAGGACCGGCGGGTGGTGACTCATACCATCACCTTCCGGGTTCCCAAAGACCTGGCGCCGGGTGAGCTCTGCACCCGGGCGGCGGTGACCGGCAAGCCGGAGGATCACGCCGGAAGTTCACCGAAATTCGATATCGCGCAGACGGTCTGCCTGCCGATCGCGGCCCCCCCGCCTGCCCCGCCCGGCGGTCCCCCGCCTGCCCCTCCCACCGGTCCGGCGGCTGCTCTATCATCCCCGCCGGCCTATCTTTCCAAAGAGCTTCCGGTGACGGGAGGGACAGATGGCAGGCTGGTGGCCCTGGCGCTGGGGTTGCTGGGGGCCGGGACGGTCTTGGAGCTGAAGGCGAATCGGGCCAGGAAGGCGGCGACCCATTCACCCCGAGCCTGAGAGAGCAGGGAGCTCGGCAACCTCACCCTCGCCGTGACCTCGCGGGAGGCGCTCAACGAGCGTGGCTTCCCTCCTCGATGACCACCATCGCCGCGCCGCCGCCTCGGCGGACCGGCTCGGCGACGGCCTGCACCCGCTTGGGATCGAGGAACTCCAGCCCGGTAGCGGCGCCGATCTCGCCGTCGTCGATGAACCGGTGCCCGAGCTGATCGAGGGCCAAGCGCTCGGGAGAGGCGAGAAACGCCGCCTCCGCGCTGGTGGCCGCGGTGTTGCGCTGGGCGAAGCGGGGGGCTGCGAGCGCGCCGGGCAGCGACAGGCCGAGATCCAGCCGGCCGACCAGGATCCCGAGCACGGTGGTGATGATCGTGGAGCCACCGGGGGAGCCGACCGCGAGCAGGGGATGGCCCCCTCTGAGCACGATCGTCGGGGCTAGGCTGCTGCGTGGCCGCTTGCCGGGCGCCGGCAGATTGGGGTCGGCCGCGTCGCCCTGGGTGGGCATGAAGTTGAAGTCGGTGAGCTCGTTGTTGAGCAGGAACCCGTGCTCGGGCACGACAATCCCGCTGCCTCCCTCCTGCTCAATCGTCAGGGTATACGCGACGACGTCGCCTCGCGCATCGGCCGCCACGAGGTGCGTGGTGCTCCCTTGCTCATGCGGGTCAGGCGCTCCGGCGCCGGTCGGATGGTCGCAGGCAGCGTACTCCCCGTCCGGCGAGCCGGGGGGGATCGGGCTGGTGGATGCCCGGTCGTGGCGGACCAGGCAGGCTCGCTCCCCCGCGAAGCTCTTGGAGAGCAGCTCGGTCAGCGCAACGTCGACGAAGTCCGGGTCCCCCACGTATCGGTTACGGTCGGCAAACGCCAGCCGGCTGGCCTCGAGCTCGTGATGCAGCGCCTGCGCCCGGGGCATGGCGGATAGGTCGAACCGTTCCAGGATGTTCAGCGCCTCGCCGATGGTCGAGCCGCCGCTGGACGGTGGGGCCATACCGTAGACCTCCAGCCCACGATAGGTGACGCGCGTCGGCCGGCGTGGTGGGGCGCGGTACCGGGCAAGGTCGGACCGCTTCATCAGGCCCGGCCGGACCGGCCGGGTGGCGTCGGGGACGACCGGTGGGCGTTGAACGGCTCGCACCACCTCGCGGCCGAGCTCCCCACGGTAAAGGATATCGGCGCCGTCCCGGGCAATGAAGCGATACGTCTCGGCGAGGTCCGGGTTGGCGAACCGGGAGCCGACGGCGGGAGGGCGGCCGCCGGGCAGGTAGAGCTTCGCGGTGGAGGTGAAACGGCTGAACCGGTCTGCGTTGCGGGCGACCATCTCCTGAAACGTCTCGTCGACGACGAACCCTCGCTCAGCAAGCGAGATCGCGGGCGCGAGCGCTCGACGCAGGCCGACCGTCCCCCAGCGCTTCAGCGCCACTTCCCAGGTGAGCGGAGTGCCGGGCACGCCGACCGACAGACCGCTGTTGACGACCTCGTCAAAGGGCAACGCCATACCGGTGGAGGGGTCGCGGAAGGTATCCTCGCGCACCTCCATGGGTGCGGTCTCCCGGCCGTCGATCCCGTAGACCCGGCCGGTGCGCGCCTGGTAATAGAGAAAAAATCCTCCGCCGCCCATGCCGGAGGAGAACGGCTCGGTGACACCCAGCGCCGCGGCCGTCGCCACCGCCGCGTCGGCCGCGTTGCCGCCTCGCGCCAGGACCTCGATGCCGATCTGGCTCGCGTCGCGGTCCACCGACGACACCGCGCCGCCGGCGCCGACCCTGAGCGGGACCTTGGGTAGGTTCCCGGGCGGTTTGCCGTGCCAACCGCGGTCGGCGACGGCGGGCGTCGCGGTGGCGAGGGCGAGCACGGTGACGGCGCTGAGGCCGAGGACGACACGAGTGCGGAGGCGGCGCATTGGACGAACCTAGCCCTGAGCAGCGGCTGTGTGCGCGTTGAGAGCCGACCGGATTGTGGCGTTTTGGGCCACCAACGCGATCGGGGTGGATCGACCC
>JBOGWM010000294.1:0-4991 GCA_050693695.1 Actinomycetota bacterium | reverse complement strand
GGCGGCGCTATGCACGGGGCCGCTGTGTCCCTGCAGCCTCACCATCTCCTTCTTGTTTTTCCAGTCCCACACCCGCACGGTGCCGTCGCCTCGGCCGGCGCTTACGACCTGCCGCCCGTCGGGGCTGAAGTTTGCATCGCCAACAGGGCCCCCATGTCCCAGGAGCACCGCCAGCTCCTTGTTGCTCTCCCAATCCCAAATGCGGACCGTGCCGTCTCCACTCGCGCTGACAATCATTCGCCCGTCGGGGTCAGGGCTGAAGGCGGCGCTATTCACCTGACCCCCATGTCCCCGGAGCACCGCCAGCTCCTTGTTGCTCTCCCAATCCCAAATCCGGACCGTGCCGTCTCCCTTCGCGCTCACCACCCGCTTGCCGTCGGGGCTGAACGCGACATCGAACACGACGCTCTCGTGGCCCCGCAGCGTAACCGGGGCGCTGCTCCTCTCTGACTCCCACACCCGCACGGTGCCGTCGTCTCCGGCGCTCACCACGAAGCGCCCGTTGGGGCTGAAGATGGCCCCGTTCACGGGGCCTCGATGTCCCAGCAACCCTACCGGGATGCTTGTGCCTGCGAACTCCCAGTCCCGCACTACCACGGTGCCGTCAAAGCCGGCGCTCACGACTCGCTTGCCGTCGGGGCTGAAGGCGGCGCCCGTTGCCAAGAAATGAGGCAGCGTCGCCAGCGCCTTGGCGCTCTCCCAGTCCCACACCCGCACCGTGCCGTCAAAGCGGGCGCTCACGACTCGCTTGCCGTCGGGGCTGAAGGCGGCGCTTCTGACTGGGGCCTGGTGTCCAGGCAGGATCACCGGGTCCTTGTTGTTCTGCCAATCCCACACGTGCACCGAGCCGTCAAAGCTGGCGCTCACGACTCGCTTGCCGTCGGGGCTGAAGGCGGCGCTATTCACGGGGCCGCTGTGTCCCTGCAGCCTCACCATCTCCTTCTTGTCCATCCAGTCCCACACCCGGACGGTGCCGTCGTCCCCCGCGCTCACAATCAGTCGCCCATCGGGACTGAAGGAGGCGTCGAAGACCAGTCCGTTATGCCCCCGCAGCCTCACCAGTTCGTGGCCGCTCCTCCAATCCCAAACCCGTACAGTACGATCCGCGCTGGCACTCACCACCCGTTGCCCGTCAGGACTGAACGCCGCTTCGAACACCCGCCCCCTATGTCCCTGCAACGTGGCCCTGCCCCGTGACTCCATGATGGCTTGACGAACGATCGCCTCGGCCTCTTTCGTTGGTTTGACCTTGAACGCCTCCAAGGCGAGGAGAATGCTTAGCTGGGGGTCAGTCTGGAACTGGGCGGCGGCGCTTAAGGCCAACTGACGGGAGAGCGCCTGGTCTCGCTGGTTGAAGGCGACAATTGCTAGGACTGTTGAGATCAGGGTAAGGGTGGTGAGTATCGCAAGCGCGGACCGGGCCAGGCGCACCGTACGCCGATGCTGACGAACATCCTCTCCAACGATCTCGTCCTTCGGGCGGCCATGCAGCGGGGCCGCCAGCTCCGCTACGCAATCGCGAAAGCGCGGGTCCGCGAGTGAGAGATGGTCCTTGTGCTCCGCCCAGGAGAGGTCTGCGTAGCGAGGCTCCTCACCGAACTTGCCCCTCAGGGAAGGGGGCAAGACTGTGGTCCTGTCCCAGTCGAAGTCACCGAGCTGATCGTCCCAGGAGATTTCTCCTTCAGTCAACGCAACCAAGAAGTTGGCCAGAGACTTGTTTTGGCACCAGTATTCTGCTTCACGATCGATCCACTTGGAGTGGGCTGCTTCCGGCGAGGCGAGCAGGACGAAGAACTCGGAGCGAGCCAACGCCTGCTCGATCGACGACCAGAGACCGGGGTTCGCGGACAGGTTTGCATCGTCGCGAAACACGCTGACCGCTCGCAGCCGATACCACGGCTTGGCGAAGCGATGGAGAGCACCCTGGAGTGCCGGTGCCAACTTTCCGTCGACGGCGTGACTGTAGGAGATGAACGCCTTGTAGAGAAGCGTTTGTGAGACTGCCGGGTCACTGCTCCCTTCCTGATCGCCGGACGAGGTGGCGGTATCGGTCTTGGAGAAGAGTCGCAACCGCCTCCACAACCGCGTGGCCCTCATCGATCAGGCTCCGCAGTGGGCGCGGTCGAGTCGATATGCCGGGTGCTCCAGGAGCCGACTTCGACCTACTACGTGGCCCGCAATCGACCGGCACCGGCCTGTGCGCGACGGGACGCGGAACTCCTGGTCCTGGCCCGGCCGGTCTACGGCAAGAACTACGGCGTCTACGGCGCTCGGCGGGTGTGGAGTACCTTGCGACGCTAGCCGGCTGGCAGCGTGCATCCTGATCGAGTCCGGGATGGATCCGATCACCAAGATGCGGGCGGCCACGCACCTTCCCCACAACACCACGCGGTGGTGCGCCATAGCGTTCCGTCCCTTGGTCCGAATCCGCGACTAAATTTTAGTCGCGGATTCCGCTTTGGTCACCAAGAACAACCTCTCGGCTGCGGATGCGGCGGGGATGCGCTTTGTCGCCAGGCTTCCCCGAAGCTTTGACTACGAGCAGGCCGCTTTGGGCCTGGATGCGAGCCGCTGGAGCGCCTTGGACTACCGCTCCCGGGGGGCGGGGCGTCTCCCACCAGGTGAGCGCCCCAGCTTTCTGGGCGCGGAAGACTCGATAGAGGTGGTCTTCGACCAAAAAACCAAGGCGTCGTTTCGCGTTCTCTACGTGATCGGCTCAGAAGAGCGGGATGCCGCTCGGGCTTCACGAGCCAAGCTGTTACATCGGGCCGAAGAGACCCTGGCCACCATCGCGTCCGGGCTTTGCCGCCGCCGCAACGAGGACTCAGAGAAGGTCTCCCGCCGGGTCGCCAAGGCAGTGTCCAAGGGGCGAGTCGGAGTCTGGCTGCGCACCGAGGTGGCCTCCATGAACGGCGTCACCACGCTGCGATGGCGGCGCGACGAGGTCGCCATCGGCGAGGCCGAGCGCCGCGACGGTCTCTACGCGCTGGTGACCAACCTCTCTGCCCACGAGGCTTCTTCATCGAGGCTGCTCCGTCTCTTCAAGGAGCAAACGGCGGTGGAGCGGGCGCATCATCTCTTAAAGGGCCCCTCGTCATCCGCCCAGTCTTTTTGCACTCCAACCGGCGGGCGGCCGCCCTCGTGTCGGTGTGTGCGATGGCGGTCATGGTCTACGGCCTCATCGAGGCCGAGGTGCGCAGGGCCATCGCCCCCAAGCGGAGCATCCCCGGACTGCTTCCCGAAGGTCGAGCTGCCCGCCCCACTGCACCCAACGTCTTCGGCGCATTTGCCGGTCTGGGCTTCCAGCGCGTCCGCACTCCCGAGGGTCTCCGGGAGATCCCAGATTCCCTCACCCGGGTTCAGGCTGAGATTCTGCGGACCCTCCGTATCGACTCGGTACTACCAGGCGGGAGTAATGTCGCCCCCGAGCGGTGCGGAAAATGAGACTAGCGGATCGTCTCGCCGGTCTCGAGGTCGAAGAAGTAAAGCCGGTCCAGGTCCACCGACAGCTTGAGGGCTTGGCCGTCGGCGGCCGTCGTCCTCGGATGCAGGCGGGCGGTGAAGGTCGTCTGATCGCCCTCCCGCTTCAGGTCCGTCGCGAGCTCTCGGGTCTGCTTGGTGGTCACCGGCGGGGCGTCCACCTCGAAGTGAGCCACCACCTCCGCCCCCATCGGCTCGGTGAGGGCCATCACCGCCTCGAGAACCTGGCTCGCCTCGGCGTGGGGGACGAAGGAGGCGTCTTCGAGGTCCTCGGGACGGATGCCGAGGATGGTCTCGCCGCCGATGTGGGAAGCGAGGCCCGGACGGCGCTTCAGCACCGCCGGGGGGATCGCCAGGCGGTAGCCGCCGAAGGCGGCGAAGACCCTGCCGTCCTCGCCGCGGGAGAGGCGCGCGGCGACCAGGTTCATCGGGGGTGACCCGATGAAGCCGGCCACGAAGAGGTTGACCGGGTTCTCGTAGAGGGCCTGGGGGGTGTCCACCTGCTGGAGGGTTCCCTGGCGCATCACCGCCACCCGCTCGGCCATGGTCATGGCTTCGGTCTGGTCGTGGGTGACGTAGATGGTGGTGGTCTCGAGGCGTTGGTGGAGCCTGCCGATCTCGGTACGCATCTGGACCCGGAGCTTGGCGTCCAGGTTGGAGAGTGGCTCGTCCATCAGGAAGGCCGCCGGTTCCCGGACGATCGCTCGCCCCATGGCCACCCGCTGGCGCTGGCCCCCCGAAAGCTGGCGCGGCCGCCTCCCGAGGAGATCTCCGATGGCGAGCAGATCCGCCGCCTCCGCCACCCGGCGGCGGATCTCCAGCTTGGCGACCTTTCTCAACTTGAGCCCGAAGGCCATGTTCTCGAAGACCGTCATGTGCGGGTAGAGGGCGTAGTTCTGAAAGACCATGGCGATGTCGCGGTCCCGGGGTGCGAGGTCGTTCACCACCCGGTCCCCGATCCTGATCGTGCCCGAGGTCATCTCCTCCAGACCGGCCACCATCCGCAGGGCCGTGGTCTTGCCGCAGCCGGACGGGCCGACGAGCACCATGAACTCCCCGTCGCCGATGTCCAGGTCGAGGCCGCGGACCGCGACCGTGCCGTCCGGGAACCGCTTGGTCACGCCTTCGAGAACGATGCCCGCCAACGGAGGTCCTCTACTGCGCTCCGCAGGTATGGCCCGACTCGGCGTGTCCTGCGGTGATCGCCAGCACCTGCTCCCCGTACCGGGCGATCTTGTTCGGACCGATCCCGGAGATGGCTCCCAGGTCGGTCAGGGTCCGGGGACGGCGCTGGGCGATCTCGGTGAGCGTGCGGTTGGTGAAGACGACGAATGCGGAGACGCCCTGGTCCCGGGCCTCCAGAAGGCGCCACCTTCGGAGGATCTCGAAGAGGTCGGCGCTCCCGGGTGGTCCGTCGGCGCTCCCGGGAGGGTCCGGGGGCCGCCGGATCCGGGCCGGGTGCTCTCCGGGCGCGCTCAACGGTGGGGGACGGATCTCCTTGAGGAATGGCG
>JBOGWM010000293.1:0-7211 GCA_050693695.1 Actinomycetota bacterium | reverse complement strand
CCTCCAGGGTGCCTTTTCCGATCTCGGCTACCGGAGGGGGGCCTTCCCGGTGGCCGAGACGGCCGCCCGGGAGATCCTCTCGCTTCCGATGTTCCCCGAGATCAGCCCCCGCCAGCAGGAGCGAGTCGTGGAGGAGCTGGCCAGCGCGCTCAGGAGATGACACCTCTGCTTCCTCGCCCTGCTCGGTAATTTGCGACGGGGAAGTGTCTCAGCTCATCTTGTCAAAGAGGGGCACGCTTCGATGGTTCATCGATGAAGTGCCCCCCACCAGGAGTTCGCTCCCAGGACGTGGGACCAGTAGACGTCTTGTGTGGCGCCCTGGAAGGGGATGCTCCCGCGCCAGTAGCCCGCCATGAGCTGGATGGTTATGGCGGCGCCGAGCAGGATGGCCCCGGTGACGAGCGCTCGCCGGCGGGGGGCTAAGGCGCCGAGGGCGAGGGCCAGGGCCACCATCCCGATGGGCGCCAGATCGACGAAGCCCCGGTGGCCGAAGCCTCCCCCCAGGTGCCAGTTGTGCCAGAAGCCGTACAGCGCCACGTAGGCGGCGATAAGGGCCGCGAACCAGATCCCGACGAAGCGTGATCGCCGGACGCTCAGGACGGCCGCCAGCGCCACGGCCAGCGCGGGGTACCAGGTGAAGAGCCCTCGCTCGTACGAGAACAGCACCGGGAGCTGCTTCGGACGCTCGAACAGGAACCGCCCCGCCGGGCCGTAGCTCGAGATCATCAGCTCACCGGATGCGTAGTAGTTGTAGGCGACCTGGATGGCCAATGCCAGGGCAATGCCCATCAGAACAGGCGCGCCGTCTCGAAAGAGGCTGCGAGACTCGAATCTCGCACGGATGTGGTGGCGTTGACTCCAGAGCAGGTAGCCCACCAGCAGGATCCCGAGGGCGATGATGTTGGTCAGTCGGATTGCGGTGAGAAAGAACGCCACCACCCCGGCGGCGGCGGATGCCAATCCGGTGCTCGACCGGCGATGGCGCACGCCGAGCCATAAGAGCGTGGCTATGCCGAGGGCGGAGTAGACGTGGGTGAAAGAAGCGTCGAAGGTGGCGTAGTGGAAAAGGCCGGTGCCGAATGTAAGGGCGAGAGTCGCCAGGTGCGCCGCCCTGGCCGGGACGCCGAGGCGCAGGCAGGTGGCCACCGTCAGGGCGCAGGTGGCCAGCAGGGCGATGGCTCCCAGGTACAGGTTGGCCCGGTGCTCCGCCCCGCTTACCAGCGGCGCTCCGGGGCGGGTGTCGACCAGGGGCGCCATCACCGGGAAGCGAATCAGAGCGAGCCCGGGCGGGAACTGGTTCTGGCACACGCCCCGCCCGGGGTTCTTCCTGGAGAGGGCTCCGACCTCCTCCAGCTCGAGACGGCAGAAACGCAGGTCGCGCTCGATCAGGGCGCGGGTCCAGGCGTGGTACCCGAGCCCGTCGGAAACGATGGTCTTGGAGTTGGCGAGGGGCCCGTAGAAGGTGACGGGCGCCAGCACGGCGAGCAGGAGCAGGCAGGAAAGCCAGCGGGCGACGAATCGTTGCAAACGGTCCCGGCGGCGAGCGGTCCGTGCCGGCGGGGGCGGCATGCTACGACCGGGAGCGGAGGGACTTCCCGGCGCGCTCTATCGCTGCCCGGGCTCGTACCTGGGCCATGATGCTCGCCGCGTCGGGGGCCTCGCCCAGGCTCCAGCCCGGCAGGGCTTCTCCCGGTGGGCGAGCCTGCTCGCCGGTCGACCCGGTCCCGATCGTCGCTTCCCTCGGCGCCCCTGAAGCGGGCGCCTCGGAGTCGGACTCGACGCCCGCCACCTCGATCCGGCCGGCCGGGATCCCCATCATGACCCGCAGGTGATCGCCCGCCGGCTCGTTATCGACGATGAGCCGGTCGAACGAGCCCCAGATGAGCTTGGAGACGCGGCCCCCCGGCCCCCCCGGCAGGTCGGCCAGCTCCCCGAGGTCTGCGGTGGTCTCGCGCCAGAGCCGCAGGGCCCCCGCGAGTCCCAGGCCGATCAGGATCCGGCGCAGGCGGGGCGTGGCGGGATGGATGAGCAGCCCGCAGTCCACCTGGACGTGCAGAGCGTCGAATCTCCTGGACCGCCGTGCCAGGGTCAGCGCGCCTCGGAGGCCGATCAGCACCGCATCGTCGCCCGCCGCAGTGGGCTGGGGGGAGAGCACCTGCACCTCATGGCCCTGATCGATCAGGCGGGTCGCGGTCTCGAGCGTCTCTCGGGCGCTCCGATCCGCCGCAGGGGGATACGCTCCCACGATCAGCACCCTCATCTCAGCGCCTTCAGCGCGTCCTCCATGCGTTCGAGCACCAGGTCCCAGCGGTAGTTCGCCAGGACATACTCCCGGCCCGCAAGGGCAAGTTGGCGAGCCGTCCGGGGGGCCTCGGCCACCAGGAGAAGGCACTGGGCCAGCTCGAAGGAGTCCTCGAAGGTGAGCCCCCCCCCGGACCGCTCGCAGTGCCAGGCCGCCACCTCGCACCGGGCGTTCGCGATCACCGGGGTGCCGGCCAGCCAGGCCTCCATCATGGTGCGAGAGAAGCTCTCGTTGACACTCGGCTGGACGTAGGCTTGCGCCGCCGCGAAGGCGCTGTTGCGCTCATCGTCGTCGACGAACCCCAGGTCGATCACCCGGCCCGCGAGTGGCGGGGGGATCGCGACCTTGTTCACGCCGATGGTGACCAGATCGAAGGGAAGGTGGTGGCGAGCCAGGGCCTCCCCGAAGGCCCGGAGCAGCCAGTCCCATCCCTTGCCCTGCTCCCGGCGGCCGGCGAAGAGGATGAAGGGATGGTCCAGGCGATGCCGGGAGCGGAATCCTTCGGCATCGTAGGTTGGAGGGACCGCAACGCCCGACCCCATGACCTCGTGGCGGGGGCCAAGGGCGCCGATCCGGTGGGCGAGGGCGTGCTCGGGCTCCGAGTTGAACCACACGGCGCCCGGGCGGCCGAGCAGCTCCCGGAACAGCTCCAGGCGAGCGTACGGCTCGTCGTGGAGGCAGGGGATGAGCACCGTCTTCTCGGGGACGATCTCCGAGCACGCCACCGTGGTCCAGCAGAGGTAGGGGGAGAGGACCACCGCCCGGTACTCCCGGCGATGACGAAGCAGGTGATCGAAGAGCGCGGGGGAGCGGAAGCCCCCGTTGATCCAGGCGAACTGCTCCCGGTAGGAGAGGGGTTCGCTCAGCTCGATGCGGCGCTGCCGCCACCGGTGCTCCGCCGAGTTGGGGGGCTCGATCACCGGAAACCGGCGCACCGTGACGCCGTCCACGACCGAGGAGCCGGCCGGGTACTCGTTTCGCCAGCGGTAATGATCCCGGGCGCACGTCGTGAGCACCTCCACACTCCAGCCCCGCTCCGCGAGGCGCTGCGCCGCCTCCCGCATGACCGCCTCGGCGCCCCCCACCACGTCGACCCCGTAGCGCGGCGGGACGAAGGCCAGCTTGCCCTCAGGCACGTGCCGCGCTCTCCCGTCGGGACATCTCTTCCATGAAGGAGGTGATCGTCTCCTTCATGCGGCGG
This sequence comes from Actinomycetota bacterium, assembly GCA_050693695.1. Lineage (GTDB taxonomy): Bacteria > Actinomycetota > CADDZG01 > JAHWKV01 > JAOPZY01 > JBOGWM01. The sequence continues at coordinate 3,708 of JBOGWM010000293.1, read as the reverse complement.
CCGGTGTTGGGCAGGGAGAAGTGGTCGGCTCGGGCTCTGCCCGCCTCCCTCAGCGAGGCCTTGAGCGCCCCATCGGTCAACACGCGATGCACCGCCATCGCGACCGTCACCGGGTCCTTGTCGTCGAGGAGCAGGCCGCCGTCGCCGATGGTCTCCGGCACGGCCGTGGCGGAGAAGGCGATGACCGGCACGCCGAGGTACATCGCCTCGAGCACCGGCACGCAGAACCCTTCGTGCTCCGAGGCGCAGACGAAGACGTCCGCCGCTCGGTAGTGAGCGAGGAGCCGAGCGAAGGGAATCATACCGGTGAGGCGCACCGCGTGGGCGATGTCGAGCTCGCGACCAAGCGCCTCGAGCGAGCGCCAGTACGCCATGGAGGCGCCCCCTCCCACCAGCCACAGGCGAGCCTCCGGGTCGAACAGCCGCCGGTACGCGGCGAAAGCGCCGATGACATCGTGCTGACACTTGTTGGGCGTGATCCGCCCCACGAAGAGCCAGCGAGCGCCTCCTTGCCCCGTGGGGCGCGCCATGGGGCGCCGCAGGTGGGCGAGGGTGCGTCGGTGAGGGGCGCGGTCGTAGCGGGCGAAGTCCACCAGGATCGGCACCACCTCTATGCGCCCGAACCCCTCTCGGGCCAACTCGGCGCGATTGAAGCTCGATGCGGCGATGGCCAGGTCGCAGCGCCCGGCGAGGCGGCGGAGCTGGCGGCGTGCGAGGCGCATGTGCTCGGCAGCCGCCGGAGACCATCGCTCCAGGAACCCCGCTTCGGTGATGTTGTGGTAGTTGACGAGCAGGGGGCCCCCGTAGCCCACCAGGAACTCGATCATGTCGCTCCCCGTGGAGCTGTGATAGAGGATCGCGGTCTCGCCCTCGGGCAGCCTCTGTTTCGGTTGGAAGCGGATGAGATCTTCCGCCGGAGCGGCGAAGCGCCGCATCTCCGGCTGGATGTCCTCGGCGAAGATCTCGGACCGGAGCCCGAGCGAGCGCAGGAGCTGCTGGAGATGCCGCACGTGCGTCCCGATGGCGTCTGCGGGGGCCAGGGAGGGCAAGAGCTGATGGATGGCCCTCAGCATTGCCCCCGCCTGCTTTCGATCTTGCCCTCGAGGCGGTCGATCCTTGATTGGAGCTCCTCCAGCTTCTGCGTGGCCTCGCTCAGGCGGGCCTCGAGTCCCTCCAACGTGGCCGCCAGGGTCTCGCCCAGGCCCGCCACCGCCTGGCCGAAGGCGTTCATCTGCTCCTCCAGGTAGCGGAAGTACCAGGCGGTCAGCCCCTTCACGGCCCGCTTGGCGATCCCGACTCCCCGCCGGGGGGAGGCAGTCGGAGCATCCACATCGAAGATCCCCCGACGAGCCACCAGAAGGGCCGCCTCCCGCGGGTTCGCCGGGCTCCATCGCGTGGCGGAGGACCGCACGGCCGATCGCACCCGCTCGAGGTAGTCGTGCGGGAACCCGGCCTCACGCTCGAGGGCGCGTGCGGCCTCCGTGATCTCCTCCACAACACCCTCCGGTCGCGCGCTCACAGGTGCACCAGCCCGAATTCTGCCACGGAGCGGGATCCCGAGCCCTCCATCGCGCCGAACTCGTTGGTTTGAATCGGATTCAAGTGGTCACATTTATATGATAGTGTAGTCACATGGATGTCGGTATTCGAGAGCTGAAGGCTCGGCTTTCCGAGTTTGTCGAGCGGGCTGGACGGGGGGAGATCATTCGCGTCACCGAGCGGGGACGTCCAAAGGCCCTTCTCGTCCCACTGCCCGGACAGCTCCATCTGGACCTCGGGGCCGCGGAGGGCTGGGTCCGGCCGGGCAACGGTGAGCCATTGGCGCGGACGCGCCGTCGGTTCGCGGCCCGAAGAACCGTGGCCGCGATGCTTGCCGAGGATCGCGGCAATTGAGCTTGTACGTTGACACCAGCGCTCTCCTCAAGCTGTATCTGGATGAGGCGGACAGCGAGGAGTGCGAGAGGCTGCTCCTCTCGGACCCTGGCTGGATCACCGCACGCCACACCGAAGTCGAAGTACGGCGCAACCTGGCCCGTGAGCTGGATGGGAGAGCGCTCGCCGGCGCCCGCGACCAGTTCCGCCGCGACTGGGAGTCGATGGCGGTTGTGGAGCTCGACGAGGCGACATGCCGGCTGGCCGCTGAAATCGCGGAGGTCACCGGCGCCCGAAGCCTCGACGCGCTCCATCTCGGGGCGGCCCGACGCGTGGGGGGAGGTCAGATCCCGTTCGTCACCCACGATCTCCGGCAGGCACAGGTGGCACGCTCGCTCGGGTGGACCGTTCTGGGGGTATAGGCGGAGGGAAGGCGAGAGTCCGATTTCGGTCGAGCCCGGCGGGTGAAAGCAGGCCAGCCGATATGATGGCCCCGTCCCCTCCCCGGTGGAAAAGGCAGCGGAGACGGTAGATGAGCACCGAGGTCCAGGTTCAAACGCGGGTCCCCACACTCGACCTCGTCGGGAGACTCCGGCGCCTGATCGCCTATCGCGAATTGCTGATCAACCTCGTCCGCAAGGAGCTGCGGGTCCGCTACAAGGAGTCGGTCCTGGGCTTTCTGTGGTCGATGCTCAACCCGCTGCTGTATCTCGCGGTCTTCTACGTCGTCTTCAACTTCTTCCTTCCCAACCGGGGAGTGCCGTACTTCACCATCTTCCTGCTTTCCGGGTTGCTGGGCTGGACTCTGTTCTCCTCCTCGCTCGCGGGCGGAGCCAACTCCATCGTGGGGAACGGGGCGTTGCTGAAGAAGGTGAACTTTCCCCGGGAGGTCTTGCCTCTGGCGACTGTCGGCGCCTCCGTCTTTCATTTTCTCTTGCAGATGCTCGTCCTGCTCGGCGTCCTGATCCTGATCGGCTATCCCTTCTTCGGCGAGAACCTGCTGCTGGTTCCCGTTGCCCTGACGGTCGAGGTCCTGCTGCTCGCCGGCCTCGTGCTCCTGGTCTCTTCGGTAACCGTCTATCTTCGAGATGTCCAGCATTTCGTCGAGTTGGCGTTGCTTGCCTGGTTCTGGATGACTCCCATCGTCTATCAGGTGGCGATCGTCTTCGACAGGCTCGCTCCGAAGGGCCTCTTCGGTCTCTACCTCCTCAATCCCATGGCCCCGATCACGCTGGCGTTCCAGCGGGCGTTCTATAACCGGGTGACCCCTCAGGGCATCCCGATCCTCCTGGACGCGCCCCTCTCCTGGTATATGGCCCGCCTCGGGCTCGTGGCGCTCGTCGCTCTTGCGCTCTTCGTGGTCGGGCTGGCAGTGTTCGCTCGTGCGGAGGGGAACTTCGCAGAGGAGCTGTGATGGCGGCTGCCATCGAGGTGCGTGGTGTCTCCAAGCGCTTCAAGCTCTATCACGAGCACTTCAAGACCCTCAAGGAGCGACTGATCTTCTTCCGCTCCGCCCACCGCTTCGAGGAGTTCTGGGCGGTCAAGGACGTGACCCTGGAAGTTTCCGCCGGGCAAACTTTCGGCCTGGTCGGGGCCAACGGTTCCGGCAAGACCACCTTGCTCAAGATGATCGCCGGGATCCTGCGGCCCACCGAGGGACAGATCCGGATCCGGGGTCGGGTGGCGCCGCTCCTCGAGCTCGGAGCGGGGTTCCATCCCGATCTGACCGGGCGGGAGAACGTCTTTCTCAACGGCTCCATCATGGGACTCTCCCGGCGGGAGATATCCGCCAAGTTCGATGCCATCGTCGCCTTCGCCGAGCTCGAGCCCTTCATC
>JBOGWM010000292.1:0-4489 GCA_050693695.1 Actinomycetota bacterium | reverse complement strand
CCTCCGCGCCGCCCCTCGGGTACAGGAATTTATTGACATGAAGGATTCTCATCAGGGCGCCTCCGGTGGGGTCATGGCGGAGGCGTACCTGCCGCCGGGGGTTCGGGGTTGAAGAGGGTCACCAGGGCCGCCGCGGCGCTGCTGGAGGGGGCGGGCCGCCTCCTGAGCCGGGCATGGGACAGGCGCCCGGGCGGGCTGGTCGTGCTCGGTTACCACCGGATCGACGAGGGGGGCGGGGGCCTCGCGGTACGACCCGAGGACTTCCGCGCTCACCTGGAGTGGATCGAGGCCCAGGGATTGGCGGTGGTCGATGTCTCCGCCCTCCGCTTCGCCCCCCGGGGCCAGCCCCCCCATGTGGCCATCACCTTCGACGACGGCTACCGGTCCGTGGCGGAGGTCGCCTGGCCGGAGCTGGCGGCCCGGGGCTGGCCGGCCACCCTGTACGTCGTCCCCGACTACGTGAAGCATCCGCGCGCCTTCCCGTGGGACACCGGGGTGCTGGACGGGCGCGCCCGCCTGGTGGACCGCGCGCTGACCCGGGAGCTGGCCGAGGGCGGGATGTCCATCGGCTCCCACTCCCTCACCCATCTCTACCTCCCGGCTCTCTCCGAGGACGGGGCCCGCCGGGAGATCGCGGAGAGCCGTCACGCCCTCCAGGACCTGATCGGGCGTGAGGTGACCAGCTTCGCCTACCCCATGGGGGGCTGGAACGCCGGCCTGCGCCGGCTCGTGGCCGAGGCGGGCTACCGGAGCGCGGTCACCTGCATGCGGGGTCGCAACCCGCCCGGCGCCGATCTCCTCGCCCTCCGCCGCCCCATCGCCGAGAGCGATCCCATCGATTTCATCCGGATCGTCCGCGGCTACTACGACTTCCTCCGCCCCCTGGACTGGTGGCGGGAGCGGCGACGCCAGCGGCGGTCCGCCCCCGGCACCCGATGAGGCACCGGCCGCCTTGGCGGGGAGGGCAGGCCGCCCTTAAGAGCCCTTAAAGGGCCGGCTTGAACGCATTGTCGGTGAGGTCGCTCAGCAGCTCGTGCCAGACGTGGCCGGGGTTGCTCTCGACCTGGGACACGATGTTGCGCATCCGGGTGAGCACCGGCGGCTCCTCCTCGTCGTAAACATCTCCCTGCAGGAGCTTGAGCACGTCGAGGCGGTAGCGGGGGTCGCTGACGAACGCCGTGAAGAGCACGTTCAGCCGGTAGTACACCGATATGAAGTTGTACCAGTTCCGGGTGCCCCGGCGGATGGTTGTCTCGTAGTCCCTGAAGGCATCCTTGCGGATGTTCCCGCTCTCGAGCGCTCTCAGGATGTCGCGCTGCGCCAGGCGCGAGCTGTTGAGCGCGATGCTGACGCCGGTGGAAAAGATGGGGTCCACGAAGCGCCCCGCATCCCCCACCATGACCCAGCCGTCCCCGCAAATCTGGCTCATGGCGTAGCTGTAATCGCCCTCTTCCTTGAAGTCGCGGATCTGATCGGCACGTCTCAGAGCCTGGTAGAGCTCCGGCCGGCTTGCGACGCAGTCCCAGAAGAACTGCTCGCGATCGCGGGCGGCCCTGAAGTTCTTCTTCTCGGTCACCACTCCGATGCTGGTCACCGTGTCGTTGATGGGGATCTGCCAGACCCAGCTGTTCGTGATCGGGAGAAAGTGCACGTAGATGTAATCCCCTTTCCGGTTGTCGCCCTTCATCGCGGACAGCCGGTTGTAGCCATCGAACCAGGTGTGTATAGCGTATTGGTTGAAGACCCTATCCATGACCTTGAGCTTGAGACGGTTGCCAAGAAGGGTCCTTCGGCCGCTCGCGTCCACCACGATGCGGACCGTCGTGTCGGCTTCCTTCTCGCCGGCCTCATAGCGAATCCTGGGGAAGGTCGCAGCGAAGTCCACATCCCTAACGCCCGCACCCTCGTAAACCTTCGCCCCGAGGCCGTTCGCATGCTCCAGGAGCAACTGATCGAACTTCCCGCGGTCCACGTGGTAGGTGTAGTTCTGATCCACTCCCGGCTGGTCGCGTTCCTCGAAGCGGATGTCGACCTGACAGTCCGCTGCCAGGCCATTCCAGTCATGCTGGTACAGCTCGGGGTTTTGCCCGGTGGCCGTCCAGACGGCCCCGAACTTGTGCGGGAATCTCTCCCGTTCCATGGTTGGGAGAAATCCCAGGTCCTTGAATACCCGCGTGGAAGACGGCACGAGAGACTCACCGACATGGGGGCGCGGGAACAGCTCCCGCTCGAATACCACGCAGTTGACGCCCCCCATGGCGAGGTACCCGGCCATGCTGCTGCCGGCAGGGCCTCCACCGATAATTCCGACATCGAAATCAGGCTGTTCGTTTGCCATGCTTCCTCCAGTCCAACAGATCATGGGAACAGACGACGGGCGGTTCCGGTGATACGAGAGAGATCGTGGGAGCCGGCTCGGCCATGGGCGCGCACCGCGAAACTTATCGGACGTGCGTGCGCTGTCTATCGCATCGAGACAGCGTGGTGAGATCCCGACCGAAAAGAGGTCAGCGACGAGCGCGTTGAGTGAGCAGCACCTCCTTGCCTTCCTCCTCCAGGTAGTCGTGCTGGTAGTGGTTGCCCGAGCGGGAGGTGAGCTCGCAATCCGACTCGGGATCGCCCCGGTCGTGGGAGAGCTCGCGTTGGGGATCTGCATCGGTCCTTCCCTGCTGGGCAGGCTCTGGCCTGCCGGTTTCGCCAGCCTTTTCCCATCTGACGCCCTGCAACGCGGCTTGCTGGAGATGTTTGCATGGGTCGGGGTTATCTTCCTCGTCCTGATCGCGGGCGTCGAGACTCACCTTGACGCCATCCGGAAAACCGGGAGGGCGGTTATCACCGCATGGATCGGTGGCTTTCTCCTGCCGTTCATGCTGGGCCTGGGGCTCGGGTGGGTGATCCCCGGCCGGCTGATGGGGCCGGGCATCCAACGCCCCGTTTTCGCGCTCTTCGTGGCGACGGCCCTTTCCATCTCCGCCGTCCCGGTGATCGTGCGGATCCTGATGGATCTCGATCAGTTCGGTACGAGGGTCGCAACGGTGATCGTCTCTGCCGCCATGGCGGATGACACCGTCGGATGGATCATCCTGGGGGTGGTCAACGCCCTGATGGCGAGGAAGGGGCTCGACGGGAATACCGTGGCGTTCGCTCTCGGGGGCACCGGTCTGTTCATCATCTCGGCCTTCACCGTGGGCCAACGATTCGTCTCCAGGGCCATCGTGGGCGCAGGCAAGCTGAAGTCGCCCTTTCCCCAGGCCACGATCATCCTGGCCATCGTGTTCATCGGCGGGGCGGTGACCCAGGCGATCCACGTCCACCTCGTGCTCGGCGTGTTCGTCGCCGGCGTCCTCATCGCGCGGACCGCCTGGACGAGCATCGAGTCAGAGACGATCAAGGCAATCCGGCAGGTGGGGATGGCCTTCTTCGTTCCTTTTTTCTTCTCCTACTCGGGGGTCAAGGTCGATCTCAGCACCCTCGACGGATCGACGCTCACCGTGGCGGGCGGTGCTGTCCTTGTGGCCTGCATCGGCAAGCTGGCCGGCGGCGGGCTGGGCGCCGCCCTGGGCGGCCTCAGTCGCTGGGAGTCCCTGGCCGTGGGGGCCGGGCTCAACGCCAGGGGCGCGATGGAGCTGGTCATCGCGGGGATCGGCCTGTCAATCGGCCTCCTGACCCCGGCAATGTACGCGGTCTTCGTGCTCATCGCGGTGGTCACCACCCTCATGGCCGCTCCGCTCCTGCGTTACTGCATCGCAAAGGCGGATCCTGCATCGCTTTCGACCACCGAAAGCGCGTAGCAACGGGGGGAGGGCAGGCCCTCCCCCCGCTAATTCCTGACTCATACTCCGAAGATGCGAACCAGCGCGAACCTGTTGCCGATTCTGATGAGGCTCTCGCCGGCGGCCACGATCTTTTGATCGGGCTGGACGGCGACCCCCCACACCACATCAGCGCCCCCCAGGTCGACGGTCACCTTGCCGTCGCCGCTGAAGGTGGTGTCCAGGGTGCCGTCGGGGTGGTAACGCACGAAGGCGAAATCCCGGTTGGTCAACTGGGCATACCCGGACGCCAGGATCTTGCCGTCGGGCTGGAGGGCGACGGATCGGGCGACGTCATGGCTGCCGCCGATCGCCGTGGTGACCACACCGTCGCCGTCGAAGCCGGTGTCCAGGGTGCCGTCGGGGTTGTAGCGGAGCAGGGCGAAGTCAAAGTCCAACCCGTTGCTGGCGACCCCCGCCGCCACGATCTTGCCGTCGGGCTGGAGGGCGACGGATCGGGCTTCGTCGTAGTCCGGGCCGATGGAGTGGGTCACCTTGCCGTCGCCGTCGAAGGTGGTATCCAGGCTGCCGTCGGGGTTGTAGCGGACCACGGCGGAGTCATAGTCAGAGATCGCGGGGTTGACGGTGGCAAGGCCCGCCGCTACGATCTTGCCGTCGGGCTGGAGGACGACACCTCGCACCTCGTCGCCGCGCCGAAGGACGGGGGTCATGACCAT
>JBOGWM010000291.1:0-7600 GCA_050693695.1 Actinomycetota bacterium | reverse complement strand
CGGTTTTCGGTTCGTAGGCCTGGCCGAGGGATGGAAGGGTCTGGTGGAAGGGCTCACGCTCCCCCTCGGCCTGGAACAGGTGGAGGAGATCCTCAACCGGGGAGGGACCATTCTCGGTACCTCTCGCACCAATCCCTTCAAGAGGGAAGGCGGGGTGGATGCCTGCCTGAAGCAGTTCGAGGAACTGGGCCTGGATGCCCTGGTGGCCATGGGAGGCGAGGACACGCTGGGGGTGGCCGCCCGACTTTTCGCAGAATACGGGGTGAACGTCGTGGGCGTCCCCAAGACCATGGACAATGACCTGTCGGCCACGGATTTCACCTTCGGGTTCGACACCTCGGTGACGGTGGCCATGGAGGCGGCAGAGCGCCTGGTCGACACCGGGCGCAGCCACAATCGGGTGATGGTTCTCGAGGTCATGGGTCGCCACGCCGGCTGGGTGGCTCTCTACACGGGGTTGGGGGCCGGAGCCGACTGGATTCTGCTTCCCGAGTATGAGGTGGATGCGGAGCGGATGTGCGATCACTTGAAGAAGGTGCGCGCCCGAAGGAGAGTGGCGCTTGTCGTGGCCTCCGAGGGAATCAAGGTCCCGGGGACCGAGGAAGGAAAAGAGGAGCTGGATGAATTTGGCCACATGATCCTGCGCAAGCGCGGGGTAGCCGACCAGCTCGCTCAGCTCATCGAAGACCGGACCGGGATCGAGGCCCGCTCCGCGGTGATCGGGCACATACAACGCGGCGGAGCGCCAACTCTCTTCGATCGGATCCTCGGGACCCGCGTGGGCGTGCTGGCGGCCGACTTGGTGCAAGCGGGCAAGTTCGGCCAGATGGCCGCCCTGCGCGGTAACGATGTCCTGGGAGTGAGTCTGGAGGAAGCCACGGCCGAGCTCAAGACCGTCCCCCCCGGGTGGAAGGACCTCATGGAGATCTTCTTCAAATAGATTGACCTCACCGGGCAATGGAGCTCGCCGGGCCCTGGCGGCGCTCGCAGTCTGGCTCTTCGCCTGGGCCGTTGCCTCTCGCTCGCCGCAGTGATTACTTTGTAACTTACGAGGTATGCTAAAGTCTACTGCGTAAACGAGCGAGAGGAAGGGATGGTGGAAAGAGAGCGGAAGCCCGAGGGCCGTGCGACGGAGGAGGAGCCGCCTGCTGTCCGGCCAGGCTGGGAGGAGTCCGAGAAGCGAGAGCCCTTGAGTAGGAGGCGGATCCTGGAGGCCGCGGTGCGCCTCGTGGACGATGAGGGGTTGGAAGCTCTCAGCATGCGCCGGCTGGCCTCAGAGTTGGGCTTCGAAGCCATGGCGCTGTACCGGCACTTTCCCAATAAGTCCGCCATCGTGGATGGCATCGTGGAGACGGTCTGGATGGACATGGCTCTCCCCGGTGAAGGCGGAGATCCCTGGGACCGCCTTCGCCAGCTGGCTCGGGCCTTTCGAGAGCTCGCCCATCGCCATCCCAAAGTCTTCCCGCTCTTGCCGACGCGTGCCGTCAATCTGCCGGCCGCGATGCGGCCGATCGAGTTCACCCTCGAGACCTTTCGAGCCGCGGGAGTGGAAGGGGAGCATGCGGCTTACGCCTTGATCTGCCTCACCTCCTACATCTACGGATACTCGTTGCGGGAGCTCGGCAGGCTCCCGGGCCAGGGGCCGTCCGAGTCGGCGCCCTGGTACGATCCCCAGCGTTTCCCCCCCCAACGGTTTCCCCGAATGGTCGAGGTTGGGCCGTACTTCTGGAACTACAACTTCGATGCCGGATTCGAGTTGGGCTTCGAGGCAATGTTGGCAGGGCTTCCGGCACAGCTCGCGGCTTTTGAATCCGGGTCAGGCCGATCCGGTCGGGAAGGAGGCGGGGCTAGGTCCACCTCCCCCCGCTAGATCTTCTGGACATCGGCCACCTTCTCGCCGGCGTTGTATCGCTCGATCATCTGACGGGCCGGGCAGGCTCGGGCCTCCAGTCGTCGCCACAGGCGTTGCATCCTGGTCAGATCCCGGGCGTCGGACAGGGCCGCTTCAGCGCAATTCAGCACCGTCTCGGCCCCGGCTCGGATCTCGGGATCGTCGAATCCGGCCCAGGCCGATACCCGGTGCAACTCGGCATCGGGAACAACTCTCCTGCCGTCAAGCCTCTCATCGACCACCAACCCCTTGACAAGGGTTAAGAGATCCGCATAAAGGCCCAGGTCCCAGCAGGCGTCAAAGGCCTTGAACTCGATGCGACCGGCCTCGGCCTCGACCCTGGAAAGCCGGGTCAGGGAAGGATCGGAGCAGACCATGCCGGATCGACCCGCCAGGAACACCAGCACGGCGGGCCGTACGCCCGTACGGATGTAGGTCCTCACCGAGAGCCCACCCCAGAGCTGGCCCTCATAGAAGGGGGAAGAGAAGCTGAAAGGAACGATATAGGGGCTGTAGTAGGTGAGCTTGGCGCCCACGTCCACCAGCTCCGCGTCCTCCAGGCGGCTCCACGAGATGTTGAGATCCGGGCCGTAGGTGGTCATGTGAAGATGCGCGGTCCGGTCCTCCGGGCAGGCGCGGCGGTGTTCTTTCTCCCAACCATTGAGCTCGGGCTCGACCAGATAGCGGGGACTATGCGGATTGTGGCCGATCCCGACGGGACGGAATCCCAGGGTGAGAGCTCGGGAAGCGAGCAGGGCGAAATCGGCCTCGAGCTGGCTGACGGCGGAGACGATGCTGTCCCGAATCGGGGTCCGGGTCTCGATCCCTTTGGGGTCGCAACGAAGGAGCTCACCCCTGGGACCGAAGCGCTCGAAGCCCTCCACGTACCATCGCTTGACCTTGATGGGCCGATCTACCACCCGCAGGCCGGGATAGTCCTCCTCGTAAAGCGGCAGCATGTCGATAATCGCCTGGAGCTCTTCGAAGGCGGTGTTGGTGAAGTCGGCGAACCGGCCGTCGGGACGCAAGAGAGCGGTCTCGTGCTCGATTCCGTACCGGAAAACCCCCTCGACCGTTCCCCGCCGTCGGGTCATCTCGCCTTCCAGGCTACCTTCGGGGTTGCCGCGCTTTTCCGCTCAAGGCGAGCAGGGGATCGGCCGACAGTTTTCAGTGAGGATCTCGATTTTCAGGTCGTGCCGCTGCTTGGGGATGCGGCGCCCAGAGGGCGCCCGACGCCGCCCGCCAACTCCTCGCAGCGGCATATCGCCGGCCCCCGCCCCAGGGGCCGGCTCCATTTCGGGCTCGTTCTCGCGAGTTGACCGCCCATGCGCCGGAGCAGGCGCCGCCCCGGTGGGTAAGCTGCCGCGGATCTCTGATGGAACCGACTCGATATGGGAGAGGGGAATGGAAGAACAGATAAAGGAGTTCAAGTCGTTCGTACTTCGAGGCAACCCGGTCGATCTCGCGGTGGGCATTGTGGTGGGGACCGCCTTCCATGACGTGGTGCGGTCGCTGGTCACCAACGTCTTGACCCCGCTTCTCGGCCTCGTCGGCGTCGGCGACTTCAGGGACCTCAGCTTTAGAGTCGGAGGAGGAGCACAGGTGGAGCTCGGCGTCTTTCTCAATTCATTCGTCAGCTTTCTTTTGATCGCAACCACCATCTATTTCTTCGTGGTCAAGCCCGTTCAGAAACTGATGGCCCTCTACAAGACGGGACGTAAGGAAGAGTCGACCACCCGAGACTGCCCACACTGTCTGAGCGCGATCGCCAAGCGCGCCACGAGATGCCCCTTCTGCACCTCGGAGGTCCCCGCCCGCACCAGTTAGCGTTGGCGGCTGAGGAGCGGGCCCGCCGGCGCTTTTACCCGCAGCCGGAAGGTCCCGGGAGGCGAACTCGCCGGCTCGGACGAAGAGCCTTCCACCGAGACCGGGAGCGGCAGACCTCCCTCGGCAGGCGGCGAGGGAGCCGGCGCCACCTTCGCGGTGGGGGACTGGCCGGTCGTGAGGGTCAGCCCGCTGTCTCCGTACCGGCCTCCGTAGAGCAGGCGCATGGTGGACGTATAGATCCCCGAGAACCGTAGCTGAAGCCGAAGGAGGGCGCCGGGAGCCACGGTGGTGGGAGGCACCTCCAGGAGATATTCGCCGCGCGTGGGTGCGGGTCCCGCTTGAACGAGGGAGCCGGCCGTCCCCCCCGCGATGGGGGTGGCATTGCCCGAGGAGTCGAGGGCCTCCAGCGTGTAGTCGGCGTTCGAGACGAAGGCAGGGGAATAAGCGGGTTGGGCGCTGTCCACCAGATGCAGGGTGAGAACCCCCTTGCCTCCGATGGTGACCGCCTGGGAGAGCGGCCCCGAGATGAACCGGGCGGGAAGGTCAGCTTGGCGACTGGTCGCGTACCCCACCACCGCCGTTTGACAGTCTCCGGTCGGCGTAACCGCTTCCATCCCGCCCGAGGGGGGCCCCTCCTCGAGGGAGCAGCCCTCGGGGGAGACGAGAGCGGCGGCGGCGCCATCGGGTTGGAAGAAGAGGGGAAGCAGACCCGTGGGGACGAACCGGGAGGGAGGCGCAGGCAGCCGTTGAGGGGCAAGCTGGGCGAGAGTCACCGAGACGCTCTTGCCGAGCTGATTGACGGGAATGTTGTCCCCATCATCATCCGAGGCCCCCGTTCCGGCGACTTCGAGCTTCCATGTCCCGTATTGGACCGCCCTGTCGTGGGCAACGAGATCGATGAACAGCGTCGAGGCGCCCACCAGGTCCGAGGACTTGCTTCGAGCGATCTCCTCGCCCGCCGCGTCCTTCAGCGTCAGACGGTAAACGAACGGGTTCCCGCCGGCCGGGATGGTGGGATAGGCGACCATCGCCTTGATCGCCCTCGTCTCGGGGGTGACGGGAATCTCGAAGCTCCGAGAATCTGGAATGCCCTCCACGGTGACGGTGGCCGCGGGGAAGCTCCAGAAGTCGGTGGAGCGGATGGCGAAGCGACGAGCGGCCTGCACCCGGGCGTCGGCCTCGCCCTGGAGCCGGGCGAGGAGGGTCGGGTCGAAGTCCGGCCGTCTCACCAGGGCCAGCGCGGCCGCGACGTCCACGAATCCGTAGCCGCTCTGCCAGAACGCGGAGTCGTCGCTCATGGGTCCCGCCGTCACTTGCAGGACGTCGCGCACCTGATCGGGCGTCAGGCCGGGTCGGGCCTGGAGGAGCAGGGCGGCCACTCCCGCCACATGCGGACTCGCCATGCTGGTGCCCGAAAGGGTGGTCGTGCCCCCCGGTGGAGCGGGGGAGAGAATGAAGGCGCCCGAGGGCGTTCCCGAAGAGATGATGTCCTCGCCGGGAGCGCTGACGTCGGGGTGGTAAGAGCCGATGCTGTCGCCGTCGAAGTGAAGATGGCGGCCCCGCGGAGCGAGAGATTCCGAGTTGTCGAACTCGAGACCCCCGGAGGAGAACTCCGCTCGCTCCTTTCTCACCGTCGCGGCCCCCACCGAGATCACCCACGGAGCAGCCGAGTAGGGGTTGAGAGTCATCTCCTCGCTATCGTTGCCCGCGGCGAACACCACCACCACGCCCGCGTCATGGAGCGCCTTGGTAGCCACGTGGATGGGATCGTTGGCGTCGAACAGTCGGAATTTCGACCCCCAGGAGTTGTTCACGACCCGGATTCCCCATTCCTCGCGGTTCTCCAGGATGTTGTCGAAGGCCGCCACCACGGAGAAGATGTAGAGAGCCTCCCCGGCCGCGTAACCGATCAGATCGGCATCCGGCGCCACCCCCATCTGCTCGGGCGAGGTATGGCCATCGGCCCCCACGATCCCGGAGACATGGGTGCCGTGGCCGCCGAGATCGCTGTTGTTGTAGGGTCCCTCATCCACCGGGATGACGAGAGGACCCGGCGGCGCATCCGAGGCAAGAGCCGCGTACTCCGAACTCACGATCTTCATGTTGTGGGTCACGTGGTCGGCCAGATCGGGATGCGTGGCATCCACACCGGTATCGACGATGGCGACCCCGACGCCGCCACCTGTGATCCCTTCCACCTGAGCGACGTTCGCCCGCATGCTGGCGTTGGACTCCGACGAGTAGTACTGCAGGGCCTCGTTGGGATAGACATCGAGGGCCGCACGAGACCGCACCGCCTCGGCGAGCTGCCCCTTGGTGCCCCGGACCAGGGCCAGCGGGAGCTGTCGCATGAGCTGCACCTGAAGGCCCAGGCTTTGAAGAGCTCGTCTGTGACCCTGCGAAGGCCGCGCTCCCGCCAGCCTGGCGATCGCTTCCAGGCGTTCTCCGGGGCGCTCCGGGCTGGCCAGAACCCGGGAGAGACCCTTGGGAGCCATGGGGCCGGTCGAGGAAGCGCCGCCGGTCGCGTTACGGTCCGAGGACGCAGCCTGGCGGATCGTTGCGGTGACCGTCGGCGCGAAAGCGACCGCCACGATGACGGCGACGGCGCCGCTCAGCAGGCGGGGGATACGGGGCATGCGATCACTCCTTCTTTGCTTTGGTTGTCGTTATCCTTTTCCCGTTGCTGTCATCCTACGTGAGAGACGGCCCCCAACACCGGGGAGATACGAAATGCTGCCATGGGCCAGTGACATTCACGGTCGTTTTGACGAGATCACCTTCGAGAGTGACGCCCTCAAGGGTAACCCTCTCGGCGACCCCCACCACCGGCCCCTCTGGATCTACCTGCCGCCCGGCTACGAGCAAGCCCCGGCGCGCCGATACGGGAGCGTGTATGTGATCCAGGGTCTCACGGGACAACTTGACATGTGGCGAAACCGATCAGCCTTCCGGAGAACATTTCCGGAGCTGGCCGACGAGCTGTTCGCCAGCGGCGCTGCGCCCGCCTGCATCGTGGTCTGGGTCGATTGCTGGACGGCCCTCGGAGGAAGCCAATTCCTCGACTCCCCCGCCACTGGCAGGTATCACACCTATCTCTGTGACGAGATCGTGGGATGGGTGGACGCCCACTATCGCACGCTGTCCACCCGGGGGCATCGGGGCATCATGGGCAAGTCGAGCGGGGGCTACGGCGCGATGGTCACTCCCATGCTCCGTCCGGATCTTTGGGGAGGCTTCGCCACCCATGCGGGCGATGCGCTCTTCGAAGCTTGCTACCTTCCCGGGTTCCGGGCCTCGGCTCGGCTCCTGCGGGATCACTATCAGGGCTCGTTCGAGAAGTTCTGGGAGGAATTCCGGAGCCGTCCCGCCTTCTCGAAGGATGGCGACGAGGGGCTGCTGAACGATTGGTGCATGGCCGCTTGCTACTCGGCGGACTCCGACGGCACGGTGCGGCTTCCCTACGACCCCTCGACGGGCAAGCTCATTCCCGAGGTGTGGGAGCGATGGCTGGAATGGGATCCCGTCCGGATGGCGTACCGCCATGCCGAGGCGCTGCGTTCCATGAAGGCGATCTACATCGATGCCGGCAAGCGGGATCAGTACTTCCTGGACCTCGGCGCGGAGGCCTTCCGCCAGGCCCTGGATCGGATCGGGGTCGCGGACATCTTCTTCGAGATCTTCGATGCCACCCACGCCGCCATCGAGTACCGCTACCCCCTCGGGCTCAAGTACCTGGCGCAACGGCTGGCCCCCTCGGATTGAGTCGGCCCGGATTGAGTCGGTCCACGGATCGACCTCCGGGAACGGGGAGGGAGCATTACCGGTAATTGCTTACATAACCACCATTTAGTAAGGACTTGTCTCCCTGATAGGGGATAGACT
>JBOGWM010000290.1:0-3387 GCA_050693695.1 Actinomycetota bacterium | reverse complement strand
ATGTCGGCGCCGGCGCGGTTGCCTGCCGGGCAACGGTCACGACTTGACCATCTCCAGCTCCTTTACCGCCTTGCTCGCGCTTCGGAGGAACTCGACGATGCGGGGACCCCAGCGAGAGGCGACGTCGTCATCGAGTGCGATCACCCTGCCGCTGCTCACCGCCTGGATCTGCGTCCATCCGGGGCGAGCGGCGACAGTTTGCTCCGACTGGCCGCAGCACTTGGTGTCGGCGAGGAAGATCAGGTCGGGATCAGCCTGGATGATGTACTCGGCCGAGAGCTGAGGGAACCCGCTCCCGTCCCGGTCGGCGCCGTCCGCGATGTTCTTCAGTCCCAGCAGCCCGTAGATCCCCCCGATGAAGGTCTTCGAGGTGGCGGAATAGAAGTTGTTGTCGAGCTCGTGGTAGTAGGTCGGGGCGGTATCTGACTTCGACCGGGCGGCGACGATCTCTGCGATCCCGGCCTTCATCGAGGCCACAAGGTCTCCCGCCTCGCGGGGGTGGCCGGTAGCTCGCCCGAGGTTCTCGATCTGACGGTAGGTGTCATCGAGGTTCTTGGCGAAGGGAAGCAGCAGGGCGGGGATGCCAAGGGCCTTCAGGGACTTCCCGAGGTCGCCGGGGTCGTTGGAGTAGACGACGAGGTCCGCTTTGAAGCCCGCAATGGCCTCGACGTTGGGCTGGAAGCCCGACAAGTTGGTCTTGGGGGCCTCCGGGGGATAGTTGGAGTTGTCGTCCACCGCCACCACCTGGTCGCCGGCCTCGATGGCGAAGAGCATCTCCGTCGCGGTGGCCGAAAGCGAGACAATGCTGCGCGGCCTTGATGCGATCCGGACCTGACCGCCCCCGGTGCCGATCGTGGCCGGGAACGACCCCTCCGCGGCCGGCTTCTCGGAGCGGGCCGAACCCGGAGAGCTGTCCCGGCCGCACGCGGCGCCCATCAGGGCCAGGAACACCGAACCGATGAGCAAGACTCTTCTCATGCATCCTCCCTTCTCGCGCGGGAGGATCTGAGGCCTGCGGGATTCGCCTCGTACAAACCGTCCCTCCTGCGAGGACGACGTTTGCGCTACGAGGCAGGCGACCTGGCTCGTCCGGACTCCCGAAGGAATCAGGACTTCACAGTTGCGGGACAGCGCCGGGTTCTCACCGGACTTCGCTAGTCCTCGTAGCCTCCGGAGTATGGTCCGGGTACTTTGAGTATATCGCGTCCTGCCGCCGGCCATGAAGTCGCGTACAATCCTGGCGGAGGCATCGCCTAGTTCGGTCTATGGCGCGGGATTGCTAATCCCGTTGGGGCGCAGGCCCCTCGCGCGTTCGAATCGCGCTGCCTCCGCCAGGAGATAGTCTTAGATGTTGGGAAGCGCCCTTAGCTCAGTGGATTAGAGCGTGTGGCTACGGACCACAAGGTCGGGGGTTCGAATCCCTCAGGGCGCGCGAATCTGTCCCCGGTCATCACTCTCGAGTGCTCCGTCCCGCAAGTACGGGCACCCCGAGGGGGTCCCTGCGCCCCGAACGCCAGGCACGAGGAGGGCGCATACCCGCAGGGCATGTAACCGCGAGTAACGCGATCGGGGATGCGAAGGCGTTCGAAATGGCCGTGATCGAGGGAGGGTGCACCAAGAAAGCGCGGACCCGGCATGGACGATCGAGACTGCATGGAGCTGGCCCTGGAGGAGGCCCGCAAGGCGCCCGAGCATGGCGACGTCCCCATCGGAGCGGTGGTCGTGGCCGGCGGCAAGGTCTTGGCCCGGGCCCACAACGAGCGGGAGCTCCGCTCCGACCCCACCGCCCATGCCGAGATCCTGGTCCTGCAACAGGCATCCCACAGGCTCGGGCGCTGGCGCTTGAACGACGTCACCCTCTACGTCAGCATCGAGCCCTGTCCCATGTGCGCGGGAGCTCTGGTGGCGGCCCGCATCCACCGTCTCGTTTACGGGGCGGCGGACGAGAGGGCCGGCGCCGCCTTCTCGCTCTACAACTTGGTCCAGGATCCACGGCTCAATCACGAGTGCCAGGTGACCGCCGGCGTCCTGGCCGAGGAGTGCGGCGAGCTGCTCCAGGCGTTCTTTCTGGGCAAGAGAGGGAAGGTCGAACCCTTATAATGGCCGCGGTGGAGTACCGAAGCGGCCGACCGGGCGCGCCTCGAAAGCGCGTGAGCCTTCACGGGTTCCGTGGGTTCAAATCCCACCTCCACCGCCATCCCGAGCCTGTAATTGCTAGCCTGTAATTACAGACCTGTATCTTTCTGATTTCTCATGGTTTGGGCAGCGAGCTTCCTACCTACGAATCGCGTGCTTTGGGATCCACTTCGGTGAGACCATGGAGGCCCGGCCCGTAGCCAGAGCGCCGACGAGCAGGAAGGCGAGACCCAGGAACCCCAGGCTGCGAATGTCCTCGTTAGGACCGGTGACGGGCAATTTGGGCTGGCGTGGGGGCGGCGGAGGCGAGGGAGGAGGAGAGGGCGGCGGAGGTGGCGAGGGCGAAGGCGTCGGCGAGGGCGAGGGCGAAGGCGTCGGCGAGGGCGAAGGAGAGGGCGGCGGTGGTGGCGACTGGTGGACCCCGGGTGAGCCCTGGATCCCGAAGAACCTCCCCTGGCGATCGACGCTCAGCCCCTCAATAGTGTTCACCCCATGTGGCCCGATCTCGGTCGCCTTGCCGGTGACCGGGTCAAGCTTCACCAGGATGCCTCCAAAGCCGGAGTTGTTCATCGTCGCGTAGAGAATCCCGTCCTCCATCACCAGATCGTCAATGGACTCCTTCCCCCTGACCGGCTCGACGACCAGATAGTCGACGCCCGGACCGAAGGCGTCGCGCACGCGGGAGCCCTTCGAGGGGTCGATCTTGAGCAGAAGGTCCGGCCCTGCCCTCCGGTGCTGGCTGGCGAACAGGGTTCCCTTGGAGAGATCGAAGGCGAGACCGTCGATGTCGTTGAAGGCCAGCTCACCGGCAGATCCCCGGCCCTGGCCGATACCGCTTCCGATCGGGATGAATTTCCCGGTCGAGATGTTCAGCTTGCCGAACTGACCACCATCGACCGCGTAGAGGACACCGGATTCAGGCAGGAAGGCGATGGCATCCATGTGCTTGGTGCCCGTCCCGGTGCCGACATTCGTCTGGTTGGTGTCGGGGTTGAAGTCGGCCACCTCCACGATGGTGAGCAGGTCGTCGTCTTCGTCGGGGGTGATCCGGTCCGCCACCGCGAAACACTTGCCCGGAGCCGGCGCCCGGCAGTCCAGGGCCTCGTAGGCCGCCCCATTGTCCAGGACGCGAGGATTGGTGGCGGCGCCGGTGGTCTTGGAGACGTCCCACAGGAGTGGCGCACTCTTTCTCGGCGCCGCCCGCGCCTGGAGGAGCCCCAGGCTCGGTGAGATCAGGACCGAGAGCATCGC
>JBOGWM010000289.1:0-8156 GCA_050693695.1 Actinomycetota bacterium | reverse complement strand
CTTCGACACCTGCCGATCCTTGATCGCCCGCTACGGGGGCACGGTCGAGAAGTACATCGGCGATGCGGTCATGGCGATGTGGGGCGTCCCATCGGCGCACGAAGACGATGCGGAGCGGGCGGTCCGCGCCGGCCTCGAGCTGACCGCGGCGGTCACCGCTCTCGGCCAAAGGAAGGAGGCTCCCGATCTTAAGATCCGGGTCGGCGTGATGACCGGTCAGGCCGCGGTCACCATCGGCGCCGAGGGACAGGCCATGGTGGCAGGAGACCTCGTGAATACCGCTTCCCGCATCCAGGCGGCCGCTTCTCCCGGCTCGGTCTATGTGGGAGACGCTACCAAACAGGCCACCGATGCCG
The DNA here is from genome assembly GCA_050693695.1 of Actinomycetota bacterium. GTDB lineage: Bacteria > Actinomycetota > CADDZG01 > JAHWKV01 > JAOPZY01 > JBOGWM01. The sequence continues at coordinate 7,800 of JBOGWM010000289.1, read as the reverse complement.
CCATCGTGTACGAAGATGCGGGGCTCCGAAACGTCAAGGGCAAAGCCCAGCCGATCCACCTCTGGCAGGCCCTTAGGGTGATCGGGTTGATCAAGGGCGCTCTCAGATCCGTCCGTCTGGAAGCACCCTTCGTCGGACGAGACGAGGAGCTCCGCCGGGTCAAGAAGCTATTTCACGCCTCCAGCGAGCAAGGAAGGGCCTACCTGGTTTCTCTGGTAGGCCAGGCCGGGATGGGGAAGTCCAGGCTCGAGTGGGAGTTCCACAAGTACCTCGGCGGGCTGGCCGACGAGGTCAAGTGGCATCGGGGGCGGTGCCTCTCCTACGGGGAGGGGGTGGCGTATTCAGCATTGGCGGACATGGTGAGAGGGCGCGCCGGGATCACCGAGGAAGAGGACACCTCCTCCGCCCGGCGCAAACTCCGCAAGACCCTCCAGATCTGGCTGACGGACGAGGGGGAGCGCCGCTGGGTGGAGCCGCGCCTGGCGCATCTGATCGGCCTGGAGGAGTGGACGGCGAGGGACCGCCAGGATCTCTTCAGCGCCTGGCGGCGGTTCTTCGAGGCGATGGCCGAGCATCACCCCACGGTAATGGTCTTCGACGACCTCCACAGGGCGGACACCGCTCTGCTCGATTTCATCTGGTATCTCATGGAATGGTCCGACCAGCGCCTTTTCTTACTGATCCTCTCCCGCAAGGGCCTGGCCGATCGCCATCTGGGCGCAGCAGAGAGGGGGTCCGTCTCCAAGCGGATGCACTCCATACACCTGAAGCCGCTCTCCTCCAGCGTCATGAAGGAGTTGCTCGTGGGCCTGGTCCCCGACCTTCCGGTGCAGCTTCGCTCCACCATCCTGGAGCGGGCCGAAGGGGTGCCGCTTTATGCCATGGAGATCCTGCGCATGCTGCTCGACCGGGGAGACCTTGCCCAAAAGGGAAGCGCCTACCATCCCGATGGGATGATCGGCCTTTTGGAGGTGCCGGTGTCCCTGCACGCCTTGATCGCCGAGCGCCTGGACGGCCTCGATCCGAGCGAGCTCCAACTTCTCCGCAACGCCTCGGTTTTGGGGAAAACCTTCTCGATCCCGGCTCTCTCCGCAGTCGCCGCCATTCATGAGAACGACCTCGAGCTCAGGCTTGACTCCTTGGTTCAAAAGGAGATCCTCGGGCCTCCCTCATCCGAGGGCGGCCCTTACAGCTTCCTCCAAGACCTTGTCAGAGAGGTGGCCCACGACCGGCTGTCCAGGCAGGATCGCAAAGCGCTCCACCTCGCTGCAGCGTCTTACCTGAGCACCGGCTGGGGAGGACAGGAGGACGAGAACGTGGAGGTGGTTTCCTCCCACCACCTTCAGGCTTACCGGGCGGCGCCCGAAGACGTGGACGCATACGAGATCAAAGCCAGAGCAGGAGAGATGCTTGTTCGAGCAGGCCATCGCGCCGCCTCGCTTGCGGCCACCGAGAAAGCGCAGCGCTACTTCGACCAGGCGGCGGAGCTGGCCGACGACTCGCTCACGAAGGCGGGGATCCTGGAGCGAGCCGGAGAGATGGCGTTGAGGGGTGACCGTGCCTCCCAAGCCGAGGAGCGCTTCAAGCAGGCGATCTCCCTGTTCGAGGCCGCGGACCAGACCCATCCCGCGGCCCGGGTGTCCGCCCGCCAGGCCGAAGTCGAGTGGCAGACCGAGCGGCTCCAGGATGGCATCGAGCGTATGGAGAAGGCTTTTCAGGTCCTCCGCCTGGAGCATCCGGACGAGGACCTGGCCGCGCTCGCCGTCCAGCTCGGGCGGCTCTACTACCACAAGGGAGACAAGGATCTGGCCACAGAGCGCATCGAGGCTGCGCTCATGATCGCGGAGTCCCTCTCGTCTACGGGAGCGCTCGCCGACGCTCTCGTCACCAAGGGGCTCATCCTGAACGCACGAGGACGACCCCAAGAAGCCCTCGGGGTGATGAAGCATGCTCTCGAGGTCGCGAACCGCAGCGACCTTCCCTCTGTGGCGCTGCGCGCCAACCGCACCCTCGCCTTCCTTTCGAACGCGCACGATCGCTTCGAGGAAGCCCTTGTCTACAGCAAGCGCGCGCTGGACCTTGCCCGCAGACTGGGTGACCGGCGCCAGGAATGGCGGATGCTTACGGACACGACCTCCTCGCTTTGGTCGATGGGGCGCTGGGACGAGGCGCTGAGGCGGATGGCCAAGATTCCCAACGAGTACATCGAGCAGACACGGTTTTGCATCATCGTCGTGGACTCGGCCGTCGCGATCAATCTGGCTCGCGGGAACCTGCCGGAAGCAGAACGGATCTTCTCCCTCGCCGGACGGTGTGCGACCGCAGCCGACGTTTGGGAGCGCTTCACCCATCTGATCACCCATGCGAGGATCCTCCTAGCAGGAAAGGGCAAGGAGGCGGTAGCCCTCTCGAAGGCAGAGGAGGCATTGAAGAGTCGCAACACGCTGGGAATGAACCCTCTCGGCAAAGCGGCGTTCATCCAGGCTACCCATGCCGCTTTCGCTCTGGGAAAGATCGACAAGGTGGAGCAGCTGCTCGAGATGATCGAGGCATTGCCGCCGGGAGAGCGGTCCCCACTCCTCGAGGCGCAATTGTCGCGGTTCCGAGCGCGCCTGGCGCAGGTACTCGGGAAGCAGGAAGGCATAGTCCCCTCTTTCGAGAAAGCGGCGGGGATCTTCCAGGAGCTGGGGACGCCGTTCTGGCGAGCGGTCACCCTTCTCGAGCACGGAGAGTGGCTCCACACTTGGGCAAGGAGGGTCGACGCGGAGGCGATCTTGACAGAGGCGAAATACCTCTTCCAACGCCTCAAGGCCCGCCCGTTCCTCGAGAGACTGGAAAGACTGCATCATTCCACGGTCTCCGTATAACCGGTCGAACCGGGATCACTCGGCAGTCGCGATCAATCACGAACCGGACAGCAGGGACCGAGCCCGCTCGAAGACGGCATCGAGAGCCTGCTCGCCGAGCGTGCCGGTCTGGGTGTTGCGCTGGCTGGGATGGTAGGAGCCCACCAGGCGGTAACTCGCCACCGGCGCCACCGCTCCATGGGCGAAGGAAGGCTTGGGAGACAGGATCGGGTGTCCGAGAAGCCGCAGCGCCCGCAGCGACCCTTCCCAGGCGAACGCCCCCAACGCCACGATGACCTGGAGATTTTCGAGGGCGGTGATCTCCCGGGCCAGATACGGGAGGCAGGCATCTCGCTCCGCCGGCAGCGGCTTGTTCTGAGGCGGGACGCAGCGGACCACCGCCGCGATGTAGCAATCGGAGAGCGCCAGTCCATCGCCGAGGTGGCGGGAGGTGGCCTGGCTGGCAAAGCCCGCCCGATACAGCGCCCTGAAGAGCCAGTCGCCGGAGAGGTCCCCGGTGAAGATCCGACCCGTGCGGTTCCCCCCATGAGCCGCCGGGGCAAGCCCGACCACGAGGAGGCGGGCCCGAGGGTCTCCGAATCCCGGCAGCGGGCGGGCCCAGTAGGTCTGCCCCCGGAATCGGGCCGGAGGCTTCAGCGCCACCGCTTCCCGCCACGCCACCAGGCGTGCACACCTGTGGCATCCCACGACCTGCTCGGAGATCGCCTCGAGGCTCTCCGAGACGACTTCGGTTTCCGTGCTCGCCGGAGTCGACATCGCCATCCGTGGGACACCATACCCGTCGGAGCGCCCGGCGCTCCCGAAAGCGCGGTTGATACCCGATAATTCCCTCAGGGTGATTCGAGATCAGAACCGTGGGAGGGGACGCTCGGTTTTTCGCGCTCCCACCCTGCGCACCCGCCTCCTCCTGCTCCTCCTGCTCGCGCTGCTTCCCGCGGCGGGGCTCATGCTTCGAACTGCGGCCGATCAGCGGCGGCTCGCGGTCGCCCGGGCCCGAGAGGACGTGCTCCGACTCGCCCAGACCTCGGCCGGCAATCAGTTTCGACTCTTCGACGGGACGCGCCAGCTCCTCGTCGCCCTGGCGCAGCTCCCGCAGGTACGCGACCAGGACGCGGAGGCGTGCAGCTCGCTCTTCGGCCGCCTGCTGGTCGAATATCCGCTGTACACGAACCTTGGAGTCGCCGGTCGGGACGGGAAGGTCTTCTGCTCCGCAGTGCCCTCGACCGCGCCGGTCAGCGTCGCGGAGCGCTTCTGGTTTCTCCAGGTGGTTTCGGACCTGGGCTTCGCCGGCGGCGAGTACCAGGCGGCAAGCGTCGGCGCCAGACCGACGCTCAACTTTGGCTACCCGGTCCTCGAGACGGCTGGAGCCGTCAAAGCTGTCGTGTTCGCCCAGCTCGACGCGGGCCGCCTCGGAGAGATCGCGACGCAAGCCGCTCTGGCGGAGGGAGCCGCAGTGGCCGTCATCGATGCCAACGGCACCGTCCTGGCGGCAGCCCCCGAACCCGGCAAATGGGTGGGCCGCTCGTTTCCCCGCTCCCCTCTCGTCCGGGAGATCTTCTCGGGTATCGAGGGGATCGCGGAGGTAGCCGGGCTTGATCGGGTCCCCCGAATCTACGCCTACACGTGGGTGGGGCTCAGCCCCGCGACGGGGATGCGGGTGGCGGTGGGGATCCCCAAGGAGGAAGCCTTCGCCGCCATCTCACGATCCTTTAACCGCAGTCTGGTCGGCCTGGGAATCGTCGCCGCGCTCGCCCTCTTCGCCACCCGGGCGGTCGCGGATCGGACCATCCTCCAGCGGGTCAAGGCGCTTGTCGGGGCCGCGAGGCGGGTGAGCGAAGGCGACCTCAGCGCTCGCAGCGGCCCCCCCTACGGCACCGGGGAGCTGGGAGAGCTCGCCCACGCCTTCGATGAGATGACCCGGGCTCTCCAGACGCGCCACGTGAACGCTCTCGAGGCCGAGTCCCAGCGGCGGGCGGCCGACGCCCGATTCGAGAGGATTGTGGATAGCGCATCCGATGCCATCATGGCCGTCGACGCCAACCAGGAGATCATCCTGTTCAATCGCGCAGCGGAACGCATCTTCGGCTATCGGTCGGAAGCGATCCGGGGCAGGCGCCTGGACTTCCTGCTCCCTTCTTACCGCCTCGACCACCTCGACGAGGAGCGGGAGCCGCCGGTCCAGTCAGGACGCAATGACCGGGACCCGCCTTCCTCCGAGCCTCGCAAGGTGCAGGCGCGCCGCAAAGACTGGAATATCTTCCCTGCCGAGGTGAGTGTGTCACGCCTTTCCGAGGACCCGCGCATCACCCATACCATCATCCTTCGGGACGTGACCGAGCGGGTGACGGCCGAAGCCCGACTGGAGGCGAGTCTTCGGGCCCTGCGCAGAACCAATGAGGAGCGCAAGAGATTGCTCGATCGCCTGGTCAAGGCACAGGAGGAGGAGCGAAAGCGCATCGCCGCCGATGTCCACGACGACTCCATCCAGGCCATGGCCGCCGCCTCGATGCGCATGGCGCTTCTGCGCCGCAGCGTCACGGATCCCGGGCAGCTCGCCCGCTGCCGGGAGACCGAGGAGATCATCCGAGCGGCCATCGTGCGGCTGAGAAATCTGGTCTTCCAGCTCCGTCCACCGATGCTGGACCAGCAGGGCCTCGCCGGCGCGCTGGAGGCCTTTTTAGAACAGGTGGCCGTCACGGCCGGCTTCTCCTATGAGGTGCAGTCGCACCTCATCGCGGAGCCTCCGTCTCAGGTCCGCCTGGTCCTCTACCTGATCGCCCAAGAAGCCCTCGTCAATATCTCCAAACACGCCCGGGCGACCAAGGTGGTCGTGCGGATGGAGGACCGGGAAGAAGGCTTCTACATCCGCATCCGAGACGATGGGGTGGGGTTCTCGCTCGAGGAGACCGCGGAGCCCATCCCCGGCCACCTGGGCCTTTCGTCGATGCGAGAGCGGGCAGAGATGCTCGGGGGATGGTGGCAGGTTCGCAGCATCCCCGGAGACGGCACGACCGTGGAATGCTGGGTTCCCACCGAGGGGGGCCAGGAGCGCCCTGAAGGATGAACCCGGCGGGCATCCCGCTCGGCTGGCTCATGGAAGGGAATCAGGAGTGGTGGATCACCCCGGTACGCACCGCGATCGCGACCGCCTCCAGCTTGGAGTGCGCCTGGAGTTTGGAGATCACGTTCTGGACGTGATGGCGGACGGTGTTGAGACTGACCACCAGGCGCTCAGCGATCGCGTGATTGGAGAGCCCCTCGGCCATGAGTTGGAGCACCTCGAGCTCTCGCGCCGTGAGAGAGATGCCGCCTGCTGAGGAGCTGCGACGAAGCTTCGGGAGCAGCTGGGCGAGCTTGACGGGCGAGACCAGCACCTCCCCCGCATGAGCTGCCCGCACCGCGGACACCACCTCCTCCACGGCCCGGTCCTTGGTGAGGTAGCCGGAACAACCCGCCTCCACGGCCGCCACCAGCAGAGCATCCTCCGCGTAGGCGGTGAGCATCACGACCTTCGTACTGGGGCGATGCCTTCGAATCCGCTCCGCCGCCGCCACCCCGGTGCCGTCGGGAAGCTGGTAATCCATGAGGACGACATCCGGAGCGAGCTCCTGAGCGACCTGGGTGGCCTCGGCAACACTTCCCGTCCGTGCGACCACTTCAAGATCGGCCTCATCGTCCAGCACCTCCGAGAGAGCCTGGGCAACCAACTGGTGGTCGTCCACGACCATCACCCTGATGCGCCCCCCCGTGTCCACCTCTTCCCGCTCTCCCACGACTTCATGAATCAGGTGCTCGGGGTGTCGTGCACCCTCCCCTTACCACTCTACTTTCCCGGTCTCCTTTCCCGGCAATCCCCGTTCCGGCGGCTCCCGTCGGAGCGATATCGTGAGAGGCTTGGGTCCTCGTGGATTTCGCCTTGACCGAGGATCAGATCGAGCTCCAGAGGTGGGCTCACGAATTCGCCGAGCGCGAGATCCGCCCGGTGGCTGGCCACTACGATGAAACCGAGGAGTTCCCGTGGGAGGTGCTGCGCAAGGCAGCCGAGGTGGGCCTCTACTCCCTGGACCTCTACTTCCAGGCTCAGCAGGATCCCACCGGGCTCACGCTTCCGCTGGTGATGGAAGAGATCTCCTGGGGCTGTGCGGGAATTGGCCTGGCTCTCTTCGGCACCGGCCTGCCCCTCATGGCTCTCTCCACCCTGGGAACCCCCGAACAACTTCTCACCTGGGCTCCCAAGATGATGGGCACGCCCGAAGATCCTCAGGTAGCCGCCTTCGGGGTCACCGAACCCCATGCCGGCTCGGACGTCTCCAGCCTGCGCACCAGGGCGGTCCGAGACGGCGACCACTGGGTCCTCGACGGGCGCAAGGTCTTCATCACCAACGGCGGGATCGCGGATGTCCATCTCATCGTGGCCACCGTGGACCCGGAACTCGGCCATCGGGGACAGGCGTCCTTCATCGTCACCTCCGACATGCCCGGCTTCTCCCAGGGCAAGAAGGAACGCAAGCTCGGCATCCGCGCCTCGCACACCGCGGAGGTGCTCCTCGACAACGTCCGGGTCCCCCTCGACCACATCCTCGGCGGCCCCGAGGCCTTCGAAGAGAAGCTCGAGCGAGCCCGCTCGGGACAGCGAACCGGCCGGGCCTCCCCGGCCCTCCGGGCCTTCGAGATGACCCGCCCCCTCGTCGCCATCCAGGCGGTCGGCGTCGCCCGAGCCGCCTTCGAGCTCGCAACCCAGTACGCGAAGGAGCGAGTCCAGTTCGGCCGGCCGATCATCGAGCACGAGTCCATCGGGAACCTGCTGGCGGACATGGCGGTGGAGATCGATGCGGCTCGCCTGCTCACCTACCGGGCGGCATGGATGGCGGCGACCCACGCCCCCTATGCCCGTGCCGAGGGATCCATGAGCAAGCTCAAGGCGAGCGAGGTG
>JBOGWM010000288.1:0-2997 GCA_050693695.1 Actinomycetota bacterium | reverse complement strand
AGCTTGCCGGCCCCCTGGGGCTGGCGGAGAAAGAAGCCGCCGACCAGAGCATGGCCATCGAAGCGGTCAAGCGCCGGCTCGGGGCACAGAGCCGCTTCCTGCTCATCTTCGACAACGCCTCTGAGCCAAAAGAGCTCTCCCCCTACCTGCCCCAGGGCGGGGCCGGACACGTTGCCGGGGATCACGTGAAATCCCGCAATCCCAACTGGCGGGGGGTCGCTCGAACCCTTTCCGAGATCCTCGGCACTACGAGGCTTGGCCCTCACGGACCTCCCTCAGCGAGGTTCTCGACGCCATCCCCCGGACCAGCCGGGATGCTCATCCAACCTTGAGACCTCGGTGTGATCAAGCACCGCTGTCCCCTTACATGTGAGGACCGGGAACCGAGGAGAGTCTGATGCGGCGGAGGGTGCCGAGGGGACTTGTATCCCTCCACGCGCCCCCTTCGCCGGCCAGATCTGGGAGGCCGCGGCCTAGCCGCTGGCGGGGGAAGGAATCAGGCGAGGCCGTAGGACGCCAGGCGCTCGTCGAGCTCCTTAACCTTAACCGCACGTGTCGCGTGCCATTGCTGCATCTCCGCCCGCGCAGCTCGGAGCCGCTCCACCAGCCGAGCCGAGCGGTGGCGTGCCGTCAGATCGGCGGCATCGCCGATCACCTTCACCGCCTGGTCCATATCTCCTTCCCGCAAGAGAGCGGTTCCAAGATAGATGGTGCTCATGGCCCGGTTGAGAACGAAGGCTCCCTCGGTGAGCGCGACTGCTCGAGTCGCGGCCGAACCTGCTTGGCGCGGGTCGCCGAGCTCGAGCAAGCACCGGCTCTCCGTAGCAGCCAGGAACCCCTCGTTGTAGAAGCGAAGCAATGGTGAATGCGTTTGGCTGATGGTCGCAGCGGATAGGTGAGACCGGGCAGCCTCAATCTCCTCCATGCAGGCTCGTGGATGGCCGTCCAGTGCATAGGCGCGGGCGGCCATATCGGCCGCATACGAACGCAAGAGCGGGTTATCCGTCCGCTCTGCCCAGCCCTTGGCGGCGACCGCATGGTCGGCACCGACCCGAGCCATCCCCTGCCAGGTGGCAAGGTAGCTCAGGTTGCAGAGGACGTGAGCCGCGAGTTCATTGTCCCGCGCCTCATGGGCAGCACGGCGTGCCTCCTCGTAATAGTGGCGGGCGGTCTCGAAGTCGTTCAAGTTGAAGGACAGCCAGCCGGCAAAATCGGAGAGGTTGCTAAAGACCGAGAGCAGCCGCGGGCGGAGCCCTGCCGAAACCTCATCCTGCATGGCGAGAACCAGGGTCCGCTGCGCCAGCACCGTATCGAAGACAGCCTGCGGACCGAGCGTATCGTGTTGGCGTCTCAGCCCCCAGAGCACCTCCTCGATATGGGCGATGACCGCGCCATCGGCCCGGCTCGGTGTCTGGATGGCAAGCGCAACGCGCTCCAGCTCGTCCGGGCTCACCCAGTGGAAAGCGGGCGCCGTCGCTGCCACGGCGGCAGCCCTGCTCAGCTTGTGCAGCAGGTCTCTACGGTTCATCGTATAGGCCCACCCTACGAGCGCCTTTACCAGAAAAACATACTCCGCGTCAGGCTCTAATGGTATCTGCGGGAGGGCGAGCGCGTCGGCCGCAAGGACTAACTTGGCGAGTTCGCCGCCGGGCTGGAGGTCACCGAGAAGAGCAGCAAGGTTCGGAATCGACAGGAGCGGCGATACCTGGGCAGTCCAGGGCGTAACTTCCGAAGCCCTCCTTTCTCTCACCTCACGTTCGATCAGCCGGTCGAAGAGCCAGGCCCAGCAATCCTCCTTGACCCGGCGGCGCACAGCTCTTGAAGTGGCGGGGTGCCGCTCGGACCCCAGCGCTATTCCCGCGATCCGTTGGCGCTCCTCCCTTCTCCTCCCGGCGGTCCCAGGCTCCAAGCCGGCGAGCGCCCGCAGCACTGAGCAGAAGGGGTGATCCAGCTCCTTCGGCAGGAGCTCGAGGAGGATCTCCCGCAAGGCGACGGCCAGCGACTCTTTCGTCTGATCGAAGCTCCGCCGGGTGACGATGGCCAAGGAAAGGAGCACCTCACAGCCTGAAAGAGCGGCCTGATTCTCCAGGTTGAAGAGGGCGTGGGGAAGCTCACCTCGGTCCCATCGGTCCTGGTCTCCGGTTGGAATGAGGGCAGCGCGCAGCTCTTCGAGGGAGGGATAGTCGCTCGTTTCCCAGGTCCCCATCAGCCCCGATTATGTCGGGGACTCCAAAAAATGTCCAGGCCGCGGGCTTTTTGCCGTCCGCTCGAAATCCCCAGGATTCGAGCGTGAGCATGCCACGCAGCAGGGGGAGCGCCGGGGAGCATGAGGACACTCCTCGGACCACGGAGTGGTCCTCTCTCCCCGGACCGACATGCTCAACGGAGAGAAAGAAATGAAGTCCTCCAAGCACATCAGGTCCTTCAGGGGCTGTATCTGGCCCCGCACCGATGCGAGCTGCTGCGGGAAGATCCCCTCCCAGGGACGCCTTTGCCCAGAGCACGCCAAGCTGGTCCAGGTCCATGCCGGGAACTGGGAGTGCTCCTGGCCCGGCTGCTTACAGCCGTGCGGGTTGAAGAAGGGGACATGCCACTATCACTGGAAAGTCGCTACCGGCCTGATGGAGCCCTATCTTCGTAGTGGCTGGTCGTCCAGAAGCCCCCCGACGTGACCGCAGCCAAAGATGCAACGAAGGGGCGGCCCGGCCTCCGCGGTGGCGACGCCCGCCGGCCTCATCACCGGGGATCATCGGTGATTGGCCCGCTCGCCCGGTTGGTCCGGGCGCCCTTCTCCTCCGCCTTGATCCTCGGTTTGGGCCTGTCCTTGCCGGATAACCCGTTGAGGAGACGCAGCGTCTTCTCCTCGGGGTTGTTGCCCGCCACGCTCGTTGATCACGGAGACGACAGGTTCTTTGATCATCGGCTGAGCTGACAGATCTCCCGGGTCGCTGCCATTGGGCGATCAGTCCAGGGTGACTTCGGTAACGGCCGCTCGGA
>JBOGWM010000287.1:0-12296 GCA_050693695.1 Actinomycetota bacterium | reverse complement strand
CTTCGAGACCTCCAGGCGGAGGCGAGAGCCCTTCTGGGGCGAGCCCGGGCCGCCCAGGACGAGAAGACCTCCCAGGAGCGTAGCCGGGACCAGGCCCAGGCCGCGGATCCGATGATCTCGGCCTCGGCCTATGACTCCGCCATCGCGGATGCCCAGCGCCGATTGGACCGCGCCAACCATGAGATCGAGGAGCTTCGGGAGCGTCGGGTGGCCGCCGAGCGCCGGGCGCTCGGTCGCCTGGAGGACGCCGAGGCACTCGGGATCAGAAACGATCCCTGGTACAAGCGGGCCTTCGACGCGATCGACCGCTTCATCGACGAGCACGCCGACATCCTGCGGGCGATCTCCAATGTCTTGAAGGCCGTCTCGGCCATCGCCGGGTTGCTGTCATTCATCCCGTTCCTGGCCCCCATCTGCGGGCCGATCGCCCTCATCGCCGGGGGGCTCGCCCTGCTCACCGACGCCGCTTTGGCGGCGACCGGCAACGGGGACTGGAAGATGCTCCTGGTGGATGCCGCCCTGATGGCCCTGCCGGGGGCGGGAAAGCTGCTCGGGGCGGCCATGAAGGGCACCCGGGTGGGGGCGGTGGCGGCGGGAGCGGTGCGCAACGTCCGAACGGCGATTCCCCACGGGCTCAAGACTGCGGGCGGCATCCGGGGCGTGATGAAAAACCCTCGGCTCTTCGGACGTGCCGCCAAGTGCCGCTTCACCGGCCGGGACCCGGTGGACCTCGCGACCGGGGAGATGATCCTGCAGCAAGATCCCGATCTGAGCCTGCCGGGGATCCTCCCCTTCACGCTCCAGCGGACCTACCGCTCCTTCTACCGAGTGGGCCGGTGGTTCGGTCGGTCGTGGAGCTCGACGATCGAGCACCGCCTGGAGATCGACGATCAGGGCGTCTGCTACGCCGCGGACGACGGCCTGCTGTTCGCGTACCCAATGCCGGGCGAGGGCGAGACTGTCCTGCCTGAGGAAGGCCCCCGCCTCCCGCTCACCAGGGATGCCCACGGCTATCAGGTCACGGGTCCTGACTCCGGGCACAGCTTTCATTTCGTAGTGGGCACCGATACCGACGGCGCCCGGCCACCAGCGACCCTCCCGCTCGCTGCGATCACGGACCGCAACGGTCACCGCGTCGACCTCGACTACGACGCCGAGGGGAACCTCGCTGCCATCTCTCACTCGGGGGGCTACCACTTAGACATCGACACCCGGGGTGGGCTCATCACCGAGCTCCGCCTGCGGATGCCGGCTGGCGAGCCCGACCGGGTGCTCGTGCGCTACGACTACGACCAGAGCGGATTGCTCGTCGGAGTGGTGAACTCCTCAGGGCGGGCTCTTAGATTCGACTACGACGAGGGGGGCCGGATGATGGGCTGGAGCGATCGCAACGGCACCCGGTACCGCTACCGCTATGACGATCAGGATCGTTGCATCGCCACGTCGGGCACGCAGGGGTGCCTCGACGGCGCCATCAGCTACGACAAGGGCGAGCGCACGACGGTGGAGACCGACTCCCTGGGGCACGCCACCACCTACCACTTCAACGACCTGCTCCAGATCGAGCGCGTGGTGGACCCGCTCGGAGGGGTGACCCGGCACTTCTGGGACCGCTACGACCGCAAGCTCGCCGAGACGGATCCGCTGGGGCGGACCACCCGCTACGCCCACGACGAGGCCGGGAACCTGGTCGCCATCACCCGACCCGACGGGAGCCAGGTGCTCACCGAATACAACGATTTGGCCCAGCCGGTAAGAATCATCGAGCCCGACGAGGCGGTGTGGGAAAGGACCTACGACGAGGTCGGCAACCTCGTCGTAGAGACCGACCCGATGGGGGCCACGACGTCGTACGACTACGATGAGCGGGGACATCTGACTGAGGTCACCGACGCCCTCGGCTATATCCGCCGCATCGAAACCGATGCCGCCGGGCTCCCTATCTCGGTGACCGATCCGATCGGGGCGACGACGCGCTACACGCGCGACGCCTTCGGCCGGGTGGTGGCGATCACCGATCCCCTGGGCGGGGTGACCCGCTTGGGCTGGACCACCGAAGGCAAGCTGGCCTCCCGCAGCCTCCCCGACGGCGCCACCGAGCGCTGGAGCTACGACGGGGAGAACAACCTCGTCGAGTACGTGGACTCTCTGGGCCAGACCACCCGCACCGAGATCGGCCCCTTCGACCTTCCCATGGCACAGACCGGGCCGGGCGGCGCCCGGCTGAAGTTCTCCTACGATACCGAGCTGCGCCTCGTCGCGGTCACCAACCCCCAGAGGCTCGTGTGGCGCTACGAGCACGACGCCAAAGGTAACCTGGTCAAAGAGACCGACTTCAACGGGCGGGTGCTCACCTACACCCACGACGCCGCCGGCCAGCTCGTCGAGCGCACCAACGGAGCCGGCGAGACCACGCGCCTTATCCGGGACCTGCTCGGCAACGTGGTAGAGCAGATCTGGGGAGAAGTTGTCTCCAGGTTCTCCTATGACGCCGGCGGGCGACTGACCCGAGCCACAAACGACGGTTGCGAGGTAACGCTGGAATACGACCCGGTCGGCCGGGTCGTGGCCGAGAGCTGCAACGGCCGTAGCGTCACGTCCACCTACGACCCCCTCGGACGCCGGGTGCAGCGACACACGCCATCGGGGGCGGTGAGCGCCTGGGAGTACGGGCCCGGCGACCAGCCGGTGACGCTGCACGCCGGTGGCCAAAGCCTGCGCTTCGTCCACGACGAGCTGGGTCGGGAGGTGCAGCGCCGCCTCGGGGAAGGCGTTGCGATCGCCCAGAGCTGGGACGCCTGCAACCGGTTGGCCTCCCAAGCTCTCACCGTGTCCGTATCGGGGTCGACTGAGGACGCACGCCTGGTCCAGCACCGCTCCTACACCTATCGGGCCGACGGATACGTGGTCGATATCGACGACCTCCTGTCCGGGCGGCGCCGCATCGACCTCGACCCCGGGGGGCGCATCACCGCCGTCAGGGGCCCTGCCTGGACCGAGCGCTACGCCTATGATCCCGCCGGCAACGTCACCTTCGCAACCTGGCCAGAGCCAGCTGCTGCTGGAGCGACGGATGCTCTGGACGCGCGGGGGGAGTGCCAGTACGCGGGCACCCTGATCCGGCAAGCGGGCAAGGTGCGTTACGAACACGACGCCCAGGGCAGGGTCGTGCTCCGCCAGGAGAAGCGCCTGTCGGCGAAGCCCCGGACCTGGCGCTACTTCTGGGATTCAGAGGACCGCCTGAGAGGGGTCGTCACTCCCGACGGCCGGCGATGGCGCTACCGCTACGACCCGCTCGGCCGGCGCATCGCCAAAGAGCGCCTCGCCGGCGACGGCGAGACTCTCGTCGAGCATCTGGGGTTCGTGTGGGACGGGCTTGTCCTCGCCGAACAGACCCACGCCGACGTTGAGGACTCGGACATCCAGCGCTCCGGCGGCAAGTGCACGACTTGGGACTGGGAGCCCGGCACGTTCCGTCCGCTCACTCAGAGGAAGCGTCGCTCGCTTCGCGGCGTCCCCCAGGAGGAGATCGACGAGGAGTTCCGCGCCATCGTCACCGACCTCGCCGGCACCCCGACCGAGCTCGTCACGCCCGAGGGGGACGTCGCCTGGCATCAGCGTGCAACGGTCTGGGGCATCCCCGTCTCTGACGGGACGGCCGGCGCCGAGTGCCCCCTTCGATTTCCGGGCCAGTATTTCGACGCCGAGACCCAGAGCCACTACAACTTCTTCCGCCATTACGATCCCTACACAGCCAGATATCTAACGAGTGACCCGGTCGGCCTGGCTTTCGGGCTGAACCCCTACGCCTACGTGGCAACTCCATATTCCCTGAGCGATCCACTGGGGCTCGGAGCTTATGGTCTGACTAGAGTGGGTCGATGGATGTCACCAGGGGAGCACGCTGCCATGGTGCGGACCGGCGAAGTCCAAGTCGGCGCCGGGGGTACCACCCACGTAGCTCATCCGGCCAATCCCGAGTCCTATATGCGTCAGGCGGCGCCGGGAAGCCACTATGTTGAATTCGACGTGCCCGCCAACTCACTCTCACCGGCTGGGCGTCCCGACTGGGCTCAGATCCCGAGCCCCGATCATCTCCTCGGCCGGCTCGCTGCCAAGCGGGGAACACCTGTGCCTTCACCCGTGCCAGCCAGCAACATCGTCCATCACGCGACGAAGCTGTCCTGATGCTGGTCCTGCTCTACTTCCTGGCCGGTTGGGTTGAGGGCTGGACGGCCTCGGGACGAACCTCGCCATCAATGACCATCACCATGGGAGACGAGAACCTCCCCAAGCGCTCGGCGTGGGCCGCAATTGAGGGGGAAGAGGTGATGGCCCAATTGACCGTGTGGGAAACCGGCGAGTGTGAAGCGGAGGCGTACCGGATCGACCCTGGCGAGGCGGTCCTTCGAGAGAGCGCTCAGATCTCGTCGGTCGAGGAGCTTCACAGCCTGCTCAGGAAGGTAGTTGCGGTTTGTGAATGAAAACCGATCCCACCACCAACCGGCCCTCCGACCTTTTTAGATTTTTTTAGACCGGGGGCCAGGGATAGGGTCTTCCGGGTCCCGGCCCGGGAAAGACCGCCGTCTCCAGCAACCGGCGCACGCGCTTGTGGAGGGCCTGGATCTCCTCGTTTCCCAGAAGCGTGCGGAGCTGGCGCTCGAGGTCGCCATCGAGGCTCGCTTCGAGAAGCCGAAGACCCGCCAGATCTTCGGCGGGAATCGGCTCCCCGACGAAGTCCCAGAGCACCGTGCGCAGCTTGGGTTCTCGATGAAAGCAGAGGCCGTGATCCACTGCCCACACCCTCCCCGAGTCATCGGCGAAGACGTGACCGGCCTTGCGATCCGCGTTGTTGGTCATCAGGTCGAACAAGACGATGCGACGGAGATCGTCCAGGTGAGTCTCGAGAAGGTCGAAGGCGGTGCAGGAGAAATCGTGGTAGATGAAGAGCTGCACGGCTCCGACCCCGAGCGGTCCCTCCCGCAGCACGGTCGGGGGCACGAACCCGAAACGGGCGCACTCGCTCACCATGAAGGCGGCCACCTCCCGCTGACAGAGCGTGCCGGAGGGAAAGTCCCACAGGGGCGCCTCTCCCCGTCGAGGCTTGTAGACCACGAGCCCCGAGTCCTGTGGCGCTGCACGCAGCTTCGCCAGGAAGGTGTAGTTCGAGGCCGCCGGGAGCGTACCCAGGAGTTCCAGCTCCCCCTCGGCGAGATCGTCCGGCGGGCTCGAGAAGCCTATGCCCTGCTCCGACGACCGTTCAGGCGGAAGCACTGGTGACCCGCCTCATCCATGGGAAGGTTGCACACAGGACAGATGGGCCGCCCCTTCGCCGCCACCTCGAGCCCGTGAGCCCCGAGGGCCTCGAGCTGGCCTCGGGTGATCCAGAAACGGGCGTTGGATGCGTCCCCCTCCTCGTCTTCGGGGCTCTGCTCCTCACATTCGATCAGGACAAGATCCCGATCCTCCACGTAGGCGAGAGCCATGGAACCCACGTTGAAGGCCGGCTCGAATGGCTCCTCCAGCGCCATGGCGGGGGCGTCTCGGGCAAGCCGGGGCTCCGGGAAGCCGAGCCGGGTCAACAGGACCTCACTGCCGCGCCCCAGCGCCACCACGTGCTCCTTCTCGACCTTGAGCGTCACCGATTCGTCGCCCCGGCGGGCCTGGAGGTAAAAGGCTCGCTCCCCCGGCGGGCCGACCGCCCCGAAGGTGATCCGATCCACGGAGGAGAACTCGATTCGATCGCTCATCTCTTCATTGTTCCTCTTCGTCGTCAGGGGAAGCCTCGGCCGCTGCCCCCGAAGGGTCCCGGGCGGCCGGGGAGGCCTGCGGCCGGGAGGGGAGCCGGCGGACCGCCCCCTTGCGCGACGTCGGCTTCGGAGGGATCTTCAGACGAGCCGCAAGATCGTTGAGGGACCCGGTGTCGCCCATCCGCAGCAGCCGGGGTACCCGGTCCCCGAGCACGATGGCGCTGACCGAGGCCACCCCCACCGAGATGCGCTGGTACAGGTCGATGCCCAACCCTAGATACCCGGCGATGATGAGGCGGATCAGGTCCGCGTGCGAAACAACCAGGACCGCGCCCCGAGCGTGTTTGGCGGAGACCCCCTCGATCGCCCGCATGGCCCGGTTCTGAGCCTCCCGGATGGTCTCCCCGTTCGGGAACCGGAAATCAGCCGGGCGGGCCTGGAGCTCCGACCACCTCTTCATCCGATAGAGCTGGTTGTAAGGCTTGCCCTGCCAGTCCCCGTAGTGGATCTCGCCCAACTCCTCGACCAGGCCGAGCGGGAGGCGTTGGCGAGCGGCGACCGGCCCCGCGGTCTCCAGACACCGCTCAAGGGGGCTGGAATACACCCCCTTGAGACGGAAGACGGCCAGCCGCTCGGCCAGACCCTCTGCCTGAAGCTTCCCCTCCTCCGACAGATGCACCCCCGGAAGCCTGCCGGTCAACTGCTTTCCGGTAAGGGCCGTGGAGCCGTGGCGGGCGAGGAGGAGGAGCACAATGCTCTACGTATATCCGGCCCGGCCCCCGAGGGCAAGCTGCTGACGCCCCGGCGTGCTCCGGCCATCGGTGTCACACCCCTCCGATAAGGTTATCGGCAAGAAAGGAGAGGTGAACGTCCAATGGCCCGACTGGAGGACCTGACCAAGGGAGCGCTCGTCGGCGGCGTGCTGGCGGAGCGCGCGGTCGCGCTCGCTTCCTCCATCGTGCTGGCGTGCCGCCACCGCTCTGAGGCCGCTCCGCTCGGCACTCGTAAGGAGTTCGTCGATGCCCTCAAGGCGAAGCTTCCTGATGCGCTTCGTCGCCTGCAGAACGTCAACATCGCCCCCGTTGATCTAGCGCAGGCGTCCATAGGCCCCGGCATGGCGATCTTCTCCCGCTACGCCCTCATCATCGAGACCGACGGAAAACCGATGACGGTGCGGACGGCCCTCGGGATCATCAATCAAATCCTCGATGAGATCCTCTCCGAACAGGAGAGCGACTTCGATGCGGACAGCCGCTGGGCGCTCGCTTGGTTCGAGGAGTGCGCGATGGAAACAGGACCTTTCGGCAAGGCGGAGACGCTCTCCAAGGCCAAGAACGCCGCGATCAACGCCCTCGTTCACGCCGGGATTCTTGAAACTAAGGGTAACCGAGTACGCCTGCTGGATCGGTCCGAACTATCCAGCTCCTGGGATCCGGCCGCCGACGCCCGGCTGACCGTCTGGGAGGTCACCCAGCACCTCATCCGAGCTCTCGAAACCGGCGGCGAGGCCAGCGCAGCCGAACTCCTGCGCCGAGTCGGCGGGCTGGGGGAGATCGCCCGTCAACTCTCTTACCGCCTCTACACCATCTGCGAGCGCAAGAAGTGGGCGAAGGAGGCGCTGGCCTACAACTCCCTCGTCGTGGCGTGGCCCGAGATCGCCCGCCTCGCCTCGGGCACTTCCACGCAAACACTTGTCCAACAGGGGATGCTATAGGGATGGCGCGGCTCACCTACCAAGTCGTCGACGGCAAGGCAAGCTGGGATGGCCGTACGCTGGCGGAGTGGCTACCCGACGTCGTGGCCAGGATTGTCGACGGGTTCGCCCCGCTTCAGGTGATCCTCTTCGGCTCGGTCGCCCGGGGTGACGACGATCCGGACTCCGATATCGACCTGCTCGTGGTCTTTGACAAGATCCGGGGCCGGCGCCATGACGCGGCCGTCTCGGTCCTGAGAGCTCTGCGAGGACTTCCGGTTCCCGTCGATATCTTTCCTACCGACCCGGTCTGGATCGACCGATCCGGGAACCTTCCCGGCACGCTCAGGGTCGCTCTCCGTGAAGGGAAAGTCGTGTATGAACGAGAGGCCTGAGACTCTCGACGAGCGTGTCGCTCGATGGATTCGTTGGGCAAGAGAGGATCTCGTCCTCGCCGAGTGCGCCCATGCCGACAAGGATGCCGTCCCGCGCGGGGCTTGCGCTTGGGCTCAGCAGTGCGCTGAGAAGACGCTCAAGGCAGTGATCGTCGCCCAGGGCATCGACCCGCCCAAGACCCACAACCTGCTTACGCTGGAGCAGCTCATGCCAGACAGCGTGAAAACTGCATTGGTCGATCTCGATCTAGAGGAGCTGACCCGCTGGTCCATTCAGGGCCGGTACCCGGGGGATCTCGAGGAGGCCACGACAGCCGACGCCATCCAGGCGATCGCGGACGCGGCGGCGGTTCTGCGCGTCGTCGAGGCGGCCCTGCAGCCCCCCGCCGAAGCGCTCGAGAGCGACGTCTGAACCATGGCAGCTACGAACCACGAGCGGGTGGGGAAGGCTCTCGGCTTGCTGAGCCAAGGGCTCTCGCCCTTCGTTGCCCGAGAGTGCAGGGCGAAGTACGGCGAGGGCTGGTTGCGAGCCATCACCCGCATGGATGCCCAAACGGCGCCGTCGGGCAAGAAGGTCTCGCCCACTGACGCCCAGTTCCTCCTGAAGGTGATCTCTGACGAGTGGCAGTCGGTGTTCCGCAAGGTGCTCGGCTGGAGCGAGCATGCCTACGTGGCCGAGTTGCGGACCGTCCGTAACCGATGGTCTCACCAGGAACCCTTCTCCACGGACGACGCCCACCGGGCGCTGGACTCGATCCACCGAATGCTCCTGGCCGTCTCCGCCGCGGAGGAGGCGGTGGAGGTCGAGAAGATGCGCCAGGATCTTCTTCGATCCCGCTTCGCCGAGCAGGCCCGCCAGACCCGGCGGAGGGTGGCCGCCGCCCCCATCGAGGGTCAGCCGGCCGGGGGGCTGAAGCCCTGGCGGGCGGTCGTGACGCCGCATCCGGACGTGGCGTCGGGTCGCTACCAGCAGGCCGAGTTCGCCGCCGACCTTCACTCGTTGCATGCAGCCTCGCAAGGGGCCGGGGTGACTCAAGTGGAAGCCTTACTTCGAGCGAGGATACGTGCCGACTTGAGCGACCGGAGAGGGTAGACGTGCACATCTCTCATCTCACTCTGAAGAACTGGCGCAACTTCCGGCTAGTCGACGTCGATATCGCCTCGCGGCTGTTCATTGTCGGACCGAACGCCTCGGGAAAATCCAACTTGCTCGACGCGCTGCGGTTCCTCCGTGACATCGCAAGGGTGGGAGGAGGATTTCAGCAGGCGGTGTCCACCCGAGGTGGGATACAGCGCGTACGCTGTCTCGCAGCTCGCAACTTCAACCATGGGCGGGTACAAGTCGCCGTGACGCTGGGGGACGGAGATACTCCGGATGTGTGGACGTACAGTCTCAACTTCACAAGGGAGCGCAGGGGTCTGCACCGGCCAATCGTCACCGAGGAACGGGTATCCCGGCGTGGGGAAGTTATCCTCCACCGCCCCGACCAAGACGACAAGAAGGATGAGGATCGGCTAACTCAGACCGCGCTGGAGCAAGTCAACGCCAACCGGGACTTTCGAGATGTGGCCGACTTCCTCTCTTCAGTTCGGTACCTGCACATCGTCCCCCAGGTGGTGAGAGACCCGGAACGAGCCGGCGAGAAGGCGGAGGATCCTTACGGAGGGGACTTCTTACCTCGGATCGCCCGCACCCCTGAGAAGACGCGCAATCAGCGCCTCAAGAAGCTCAACGAGGCACTCCGGATTGCTGTCCCCCAGCTCGACAACCTCGAGCTCGTGCGGGACGCAGACGGCACGCCCCACCTCCAGGCCAGGTACAAGCACTGGAGGTCACAGGGCGCTCACCAGGACGAGCGCGACTTCTCAGACGGAACGCTCCGCTTGATCGGCTTGCTGTGGGCACTGCTGGAGAGCGGGAAGGCGGCCGGACCCTTGCTCCTGGAGGAGCCTGAGCTCTCCCTACACGCTTCGGTCGTCCGGCAGCTCCCAACGATCCTGAGCCGCGTCCGCCGCACGACCGGCCGGCAGGTCTTACTCAGTACGCATGCCGCCGAGGTCCTTGCCGACGAGGGACTCGCCCTCGACGAAACGGTTGTGCTCATTCCCGGAGAGGAAGGGACGACCGCCAAGCTCGCCGCCGAGGTACGCGCCGTCCATGAACTAATTGGCACCGGCATGAACCTGGACGAGGTCCTTCGTCCAGTCACCGAGCCGAGCGGGATCAACGACCTGGCCCGAGCGGCCACGTGACTGAGGTGGGCTACGCGGTCGAGGGTTCGAGCGACGAACCTGTCGCTGAACGTCTGATCGCCCACGCCGGATGCTCCCCTCGCAAGATCCTGACCGCCGGTGGCAAGAATCGACTCGATCCCAGGATCCCCGGATACAACCGGAGCGGCCAGCACCGGCCGTGGCTCGTGCTCCGAGACCTCGATCACGACGACGAGGGATCCTGCGTTGGGGATGTGGTGAGGGAACTCGCTAATGGCGGCGTAGCATCACGCATGGCTCTTCGTCTCGCCGTGCGCACGGTCGAATCTTGGATGCTCGCCGATGTGGCAGGATTCTCAAGCTTCTTCCGAGTTTCCCGCAGTCGTATCCCTTGCAACCCAGATATGTTGATGGATCCAAAGAAAGCGCTGGTGGACGCCTGTAGAAGATCGACAACCAGAGCGATCAGAGAGGCGATGGTCCCGCGTGAAAGATCTGGTCGCGTGGTCGGGCCCGAGTACGCGGCAACCATTCGAGAGTTTGCCGGCAGCACGTGGGACCTGGAGCGGGCGATGCATGCATCGCCAAGTCTCGCTCGCGCCGCTACTTGTATCCGGCGGCTGGTGGAGACGGGAAAGTGGTGAGTCAGGCGGCGGATGGGTAGAAGTCACTCGTGAAGAAGAAGCTCATCGAGGTGGCGCTCCCCCTGGAGGCCATCAACCGGGAATCGGTCGCCGAGAAATGGAGTCGCCAAGGCCATCCGTCGTCCTTCCATCTCTGGTGGGCTCGCCGGCCGCTGGCCGCCTGCCGGGCGGTGCTGTTCTCCTCCCTGGTCGTCGACCCCTCATCCCGCCCCGACCGGTTCCCCACCGAGGAGGCCCAGGAAGCCGAGCGCCAGCGGCTCTTCCGGATCATCGAGGACCGCCTCTACACCCTCTGCGAGCGCAAGAAGTGGGCAAAAGAAGCTTTCGCCTACAATTCCCTCGTCATCGCCTGGCCCGAGATCGCCCGCCTCGCCTCGGGCACTCCCGCGGAACACTTGTTCAGCAGGAGATGCTGTAGCTTATGACCTGGTCGGTCGAGGTCGTCGAGGGCAAGGTCCGTTATGGGGGCCAGACGCTCGCTGAGTGGGTGCCGCACGTCGTCGCCGACCTGGTCGCCGCAGCCGATCCCCTGCAGATCATCCTGTTCGGCTCCGTCGCCCGGGGCGACGACGGACCCGAAAGCGACATCGACATTCTCGTCGTCCTGCCCACGGTCGACCGAGCCACCCGGCACGAGCTCATGGGAGACCTACGCGCGGCGATCACGGCTGTGGTTCCCATCGACGTGCTGGTGACCGACCCCAGAGAGATTGAGCGCAGGCGAGACGTGATCGGTTCGATGCTCTATTGGCCGCTGCGCGAGGGACGCATTGTTCATGAACGACCTGCCTGACAACAACCAGGACGAAGCCAGGCGGTGGGTTGGGCAGGCGTCTGACGATCTTGAGTCAGCTCGCCATCAGCTCACCCGCGACGACCTTCCCCTGCTTCCTCGCCCATTGGGCAGCCGAGAAGGCCCTGAAAGCCATGCTGATCGCCCTCGCAGTGCCCTTCAAGAAGACCCATGACCTCATCGAGCTCGCCCGGATGCTGGTCGCTGCGGGTCGACCGGTCGAGTTCGAGGAGGCAAGGCTGAAGAGACTGTGATCGAGGGTCGCTACGCGGATAATCTGGCGGAGGCGTCCCGCGCGCTTGCGGTCGAGCTAATCGAGATCGCCGACGACATCGTCTCGGGCATCGGGCGAGCGCTCATGCGGAATAAGGACGCCTGAATGGCCACCACCGACCACGAGCGGGTGGGGAAGGCCCTCGGCTTGCTGAGCCAAGGGCTCTCCGGCGAGGGCTGGTTGCGGGCCGTCACCCGCATGGATGCTCAAACGGCGCCGTCGAGCAAGAAGTCTCGGCCACCGATCCCCAGTTCCTCCTGAAGGTGATCTCTGACGAACGGAAGGGGACACGTCTCTCCCCCCGCGACGAAGGTGCCGACTCGGTTCTACGGACGCATCTCGCTGCGGCCCGTCCGGATGCTGCGCGATCTGGGCGACCTCGCGGATGCCATCGTCGCCCAGCTCGGACGCGCGGAGGCCGAGGTGACCATCACCGTCGAGATCGAGGCCACCGCCGAGAGGGGCTTCACCGAAGACGTCCGCCGGACGGTCAGCGAAAACGCCCGAACCCTCAAGTTCGAAGCCCACGAGTT
>JBOGWM010000286.1:0-8428 GCA_050693695.1 Actinomycetota bacterium | reverse complement strand
GTACGGCGGGGCCCAGACTGCCGAAGACCGCTGATCTCGGGGGTCGCGTGCACAACCGGGGTGTGCGGCCCGGTGTCACCGGACAGCGGCGCCACCTCCCGAGCCTCGACGGCTTATTTGCTCCGGTCGATCACAGCCAGGATGTCCCGTTCCGAGAGGATGAGAAGATCCTCGCCTTCGATCTTGATCTCGGTTCCACCGAATTTCGAGAAGATGACCAGGTCACCTTCCTTGACGTCGAGAGGGACCCGCTGTCCGTCGTGATAGGAGCCCGGGCCAACCGCGAGGATCACTCCTTCCTGAGGCTTCTCCTTCGCGGTGTCCGGGATGACCAGACCGGAAGGCAGCGCGGTCTCGGACTCCTCGGGACGTACGATTACCCGATCGGCGAGTGGCTTGAGCTTCATGAACACCCCCTGCTTCCTTGAGTTCGCAGAATTAGCACTCGGACTCGCTGAGTGCTAGCCGCATGCTACCTTGAGGGTCAAGAGGCGTCAAACGGCGGATACCTTGCCTTCAGGCGAGAGGCAAGTTCGGGTCCGGGTTCACGTCGAGCGTGGTGCGGATTCCCCGGCGGTAGCGATGGTACCCGCAGGCCGCCACCATGGCGGCGTTGTCCGTGCACAGCTCGACGGAGGGATAAAAGAGCCGGATCCCTTCCGCCTCGCAAGCCTCACGGAGGGCTTCCCGGAGACGGGAGTTGGCGGCCACGCCTCCCGCCAGAAGCACCATGGGAGTCCGGTATTGCCTGGCGGCCCGGATGGTCTTGATCACCTGCACGTCCACCACGGCCTCCTGGAAGGAGGCGCAGAGATCCTCGAGCTCGGGCTCCCTGCCCGCGTGGCGCTCCCTGGTCACGTGGTTGATGACGGCGGTCTTCAAGCCCGAGAACGAGAAGTCGTATCCCCGGTCGCGCATCGCCCTGGGGAGCGGGATCGCCTCCCGATCTCCCTTCTCGGCCAGGCGCTGGATCGCCGGGCCTCCCGGAAATCCGAGCCCCAGAAAGCGTGCGACCTTGTCGAATGCCTCGCCCGCGGCGTCATCCAGGGTCTGGCCCAGGATGTCGTAGATCCCGTGATCCGCCATGTGAACGAGAAGCGTATGCCCTCCCGAGACGATCAGGCCCAGCGCCGGAGGCCCGGCCTGGGGGTTCTCCAAGAAGTTGGAGTAAAGGTGGGCCTCGAGATGGTTCACCCCCACTAGGGGAACCTCGAGGAGGGCCGCCAGAGCCTTCGCCGCCGCCACTCCCACCACCAGGGATCCGATCAAGCCGGGGCCAACGGTCACCGCGATCACATCCAGGTCCCAGAAGGTGACGTCCGCCTGCCGCAGTCCCTCGGCGAGGGCGGGATTGATCGTGCGCACATGCTCACGGGAAGCGATCTCGGGGACGACTCCTCCGAAGCGCTCGTGAAGGGCGGCCTGAGAGGAGACCACGTTGGCCAGCACGTCACGCTCGCCCCGCAGAACCGCCACCGACGTCTCGTCGCAGCTGGTCTCGATGGCCAGCGTCAAGGTGGCGACGGGGTCGGGATCGCGGTAGATCTCCATCGGATACGGCTCGGTCACCGGACCCGGGGCAAGGAGCTCGGCCTCAACGGTTTCGGCCTCGGCCATGGAGGCCAGACCCGCCGCGCCGAGCGTGCCCGGAGAACGCCCGGAAAGATCATGCATCGGCTTGGCTCCCGGCTGCGATTCGCAGGGGCTCCACCAGCTTGCGATACTCGGAGGTGTTCACCGCGTCGACCCACATCACGATGGCGTCCTCTCCCGTCTCGACGTAGTAACCGCGTCGCATCCCGATCGGCCGGAAGCCGAATCGCTGATACATCCGCTGCGCCCCCAGGTTGGATTTGCGCACCTCGAGAGAGACGGAGCGAATCCCTCGTGCGATTGCGGCGTCGATCAGTCCCAGCATGAGCTTGGTGCCGATCTTGCGTCGATGCATGGCGGGGTCAACCGCGATGGTGGTGATGTGGGCCTCCGGCGGATGGATCATCACTCCCCCATACCCCACCACCTCGGACTCCCATCGCGCGACCAGATACGCTCGATCGTACTTTCGAATCATCTCCTCCAGGAACAGGGGGGCGCTCCAGGGCCGTGGATAGACCTGGGCTTCGATCCGAAGCACCTGCCGAAGATGCCGGCGGCGCATCTGAACGAGCTCCACTTCGTCGGGGCGGGGATGACCTTCTCGCAGCAGAGCGCTCATGCCGGCCTCGGCCGCTCCCAATTGATCTCGGCCTGGCTTCGCCTCATGTACATCGGTTCGATATCGAGCACTCGGTCGAAATCCTCCCGGAATAGACGGGGAAGAGCAAGATCGACCAGCGCGGAGGACCGGGGAAACGCCTGGGAGTTCGTTCCGAATTCAATGCTCTCCGCCTCTTCCAGCTTGGCCCGGTAGAGGAGGCCGCCGTTGCCGATCACCAGGACGTCGTCACGATGGCCATCGATCTCCGCCACCAGACCTTCGGGGGACACGACCTGATAGTCGGTGACCCGGGTGACCCCTCCGGGGACCTGGCGATAGAAGGCGAAGAAGACCTCGCCGCGCTTGGCGTCCAGGGCGGGGCAGATGAGCTTCGGAGAGTACCGGGCGTCGAAAGCAAGCAGATCGAGGGAGGTGATGCCCACGATGGGAACCGAAAGTGCCTGGGCGAGGGTCTTGGCGGTCGTGATCCCGACCCGCATCCCGGTGAACAGCCCGGGGCCGAGCCCGACCGCCACCGCCGAGAGGTTGCGGTATGTGAGCCCGGCATGGCGCAGGAGGAACTCCACCGCAGGCAGGAGGAACTCCCCATGCGTCGCCCCGCGCGAGATCGTGCACGAGCCGATGATGCCCTGCTCGGACCCGATGGCGACCGACGCCTGGGGCGTGGAGGTCTCGATCCCGAGGACCAGCATCAGCCCCCCCGATCTCCTTCCTCGGGCTTCGGGTATCCGCCCGGGAGGGGTTCGCCACGCTGTTGATCGGTCTCCCGGCTGGCCCAGAATAGCTCCGAGATGAGCATCCTCACGGTATCCATTCGGGTTTCCCATCTCTGGCCCCGAGGCTCCAGGGTGATGACACGCACCGTATCCGAGTCCCCGCGGGCCATCTCGACGAGCAGGTGCTCCTTGGGCAGCAGGGGCTCCACCATGTCTCCCCACTCCACGATCACGATGTGGGAGGGCTCGAGGAACTCGTCCAGGCCCAGGTCGAGGAGCTCCTGCATGCGGTCGAGGCGGTACACATCCAGGTGCAGCAGCGGATAGCGACCCCCCAGGTACTCCTTCATCAGGATGAAGCTGGGACTGGTGACGTGCCCCGGTATCCCCAGGCCGACGCCGATTCCCTGCACGAAGGCCGTCTTGCCCACGCCCAGGGGGCCACCGAGCGCGATCACGTCCCCCGGACGCAGCGACGGCGTGAGCGCAACCGCCAATCGGCGCGTCTCTTCCACCGAGGTTGACTCCAAGGTAAGGCTCCTGTGACTCCGATACGAAGGCAGCGCCGCCATTGGGATCAGAACAGGGCCTGTTGCTCGCTCGGGTGCTCTTCGGGTGCCGAGACGCTCTCCACCGCAACGTTCAGGACCTGGCGGATAAGCCCGAAGTCCTCGCGCAGCGCGGTCATGGCCGGGGACGCCGCTCCGCCTCCGTGCAGCACCGCCGCGGGGTGGAAGGTCGGGATGACGGTGGCTCCATACGCCTGGAACCGCTGCCCGCGCACCCTCGAGATGGAGACCGGCCTTGCCAGGACGAATCGGGTGGCGAAGTTGCCGAGGGTAACGACGACTCGCGGCCGGATGAACTGCATCTGGGCGTCCAGGTAGGGACGGCAAGCCTCGATCTCGTCGGGAAGCGGGTCGCGATTGCCGGGAGGGCGGCACTTGATGACGTTCACGATGCAGCATTGGGAACGATCGAGGCCGATGGATCCCAACAGGGTGTCAAGGAGCTGGCCGGCGGCCCCCACGAAGGGAAGGCCCTGGCGGTCCTCGTGGAACCCCGGCGCCTCGCCGATGAACATCAAATCGGCGGTCGGGCTCCCGTCCATCCACACCACCTGCGTGCGCCCGGACGCGAGCCGGCACTTCGTGCAGACCAGGGCTTGCGCCCTCGCCTCATCGAGCGTTTGAAACCCCACGCGAAGCCTCCTGCTCTGCTCCCTCTGGGCCGTTTTTGGAGGTCATTCTCTCGCTAAAAGGGCAACTCTGCGGTCACCCTTTCGGTCGCGCTCTCTCGAACCTTCCCCAAGCAGGGGAGCTGACGGCGACCTCCCCCTTACTTCGAGGGTTTGCACCTTCCGGCGTTCGGGGCTCGATGCCCATCGACCGAAGGTGCTATCCCCGAACCCCCCGGCCGCCATCATATCGAGTGCGAGCAGGGCTCACCATGATGGGAAAAATCAGGCCTCGAGGTAGACGCGCGGCACCCGAGCGCTGAGCCCGGCGACCACCTCGTAGGGGATGGTGCCGAGGGTGTCCGCGATCTCCCGAGCGGTGATCGCCTCCGTCTCCTGGCGTCCCAGCAAGACCACCTCGTCTCCCGCGCTCACCTCGTCGCCTCCGAGGTCGACCATGAAGTGATCCATGGTCACCGTCCCCGAGATGCGATACCGCCGGCCACGGATCAGAACCTCTCCACGGTTCGTGAGCGAGCGGGAGAGGCCATCGGCGTATCCACAGGGGACAGTGGCAACGCTCCCGTCCCGGGCGAGGACGTAGCGTTGCCCGTACGAGATCGCCTCTCCCATTCTCAAGGGCCTGGCGAGCCCCACCCGGGCCTTCAACGAGAGCGCCGGCTCGAGGCGCACCCGATCCTCGAGAGCGGGGGAGGGATGGATGCCATAGATTGCGATCCCCGCCCGCACCATGTCCAGGTGGGCCTCCGGGAACGTGAGAAGGCCGGCGGAGTTCGAGAGGTGGCGGAGGAACCCATCGGCTCTTTCCCCCGGGGCCCCGGGGGATCCCAGGGCCCCCAGAGTTCCGAGGACCTCCAGGAACCGCCGATGCTGCCTTTCGGTGAAGGGATTGAGCACCTCCTCCGCCACCGCGAAATGCGACCAGATTCCCTCCACCCGCAGGCTCTCGAGGGCCTCCAGCTCCTTCCAGAAGGCGCCCACCTCCTCCGGGGCCACGCCGTAGCGGTGCATGCCGGTATCGACCTTGACGTGAACGGGGATGCGGCGACCGGCCCGCCTTGCTTCGGCCCCGAGGACCCGAGCGAAGGGGAGGGTATAGAGCGTCGGGACCAGATCGAGCTCCACCGCTCGTCTGACGGCTGGAAGCGGCGGCTCGGCCAGCAAGAGGATGGGCGCCCGGATATCTGCCGCCCTCAGGGCCGCCCCTTCCCCCACCCGCGCCACCCCCAGCCAGTCCGCGCCCCCCTCGAGCGCCGCCCGGGCGACCGGAACATCGCCGTGACCGTAGGCATTGGCCTTCACCACGGCCAGCAGCTTGGTCCCCGCCGCGAGGAGGCCCCGCAGCCGAGAGACGTTGCGCCGGATGCACCCCAGGTCCACCTCCACCCAGACGGCCAGCTCCTCGGTACCGCTCATGGCCCTTGACTTCGGGGGTTCGCACCTTCTGACGTATGGGGCTCGGTGCCCATTGGCAGTGGTGCTACCCCCCGAACCCCCCGCTCCAGCTCGAGCATCACCTCGGGTAGCGTCGAGAGGAGATCGCCGGCGATGACCGAGCGAACCCCCAGGCGCTCGCCGGCGAGATCTCCCGCCCGCCCGTGCACCCAGGCCGCGGCCCACCCCGCCGTGAAGGCGTCCAGACCTCCGGCGAGCAGCGCCACGGCCACCCCGGTCAGCACATCGCCCGTCCCGCCGGTCGCCAGGGCCGGACCCCCGACGGGGACCAGGACCGCCTCGCCCGAGGGCGCCGCCACGATGCTCCGATACCCCTTCAGCAGTACCACCGCCCCCGTGCGCCTCGCCGCCTCTCGTGCAGCGCCGATCCGGTCGGCCTGGACCTGCGAGCTGCTCGTCCGGAGCAGCCGCGCCAGCTCTCCGGGATGGGGGGTCAACAGCGTCGGGGCGCTGCGGCGGGCGAGCGGTCCCGGGTCTGGCGCCAGGGCGTTCAGCCCATCGGCGTCGATCACCAGGGGGCGCTGGAGGCTGCCCACGAGCTTGCGAACGAATTCCACCGTCTGGGCATCGGTCGAGAGTCCCGGACCGATCGCCACCGCCTCCACCCGAGCAGCCCGATCCAGGACCGTGGGGAGCGCGCTCGCCTCGATGGTCCCCTGCCCGGTCTCGGGCAGGGGAAGGGTGATCGCCTCCGGCGCCATCCGGTCGATGGCTCCCGCAACCGAAGCCGGGGTCGCCACCGTCACCAGGCCCGCTCCCCCCCGCAGCGCTCCACCGGCCGCCAGGGCCGCCGCCCCCGACATCCCCACCGAACCCGCGATCACCAGCACGGTGCCCACGCTGCGCTTGTGCGCGGTGGGAGGACGCGAGCCCAGCACCCGGGCGACGTCGTGAGCTTGCGCCATTGCGAGATCCCCAGAGAGGAACTTCTCCGAGATCCCGATGTCCACCACCCGGACGTCTCCGGCATGCTCGCTCCCCGGATGAAAAACGAGCCCCGCTTTGAGCGCTCCCATCACCACGGTGATCGTGGAGTGGATCGCCGAGCTCTGCACCCGCCCGGTCTCCCCGTCCACTCCCGAGGGGATGTCCACGGACACCACCGGGAGGCCGCAAGCGTTGATCTCCTCCACCATCCGTGCGGCCCGCTCATCCAGCGCACCTCGAAACCCGATGCCGAAGAGGGCATCGACCACCACCGTCGCCCTCCTCAGCTCCGCCCGAAAGGATCCCTCGTCAAACGGAAGGGTTCTGATCCGGCCCAGCCTCTCGAAGTTGAACCGGGCGTCCCCCCGCAGCCTCGATGGATCTTCCAGGAGGGCCACCACCGGGAACGCCCCCCGGGCGGTCAGATGGCGGGCAGCCACGAAGCCGTCCCCGGCGTTGTTCCCCTTCCCGCAGGCGATCACCACCCTGCGCCCATAGGCCCCTCCAGCCAGCCGGATGGCCGCCCGGGCCACCTCCCGGCCGGCCCGTTCCATCAGGGTGAGAGACGGCGTTCCGGCTTCGATGGCGGCCAGATCGGCGGCGGCCATCTGCCGGGGAGTGAGCACGATCAACACATCGCAATTCTAGGGATTGGCAGTCGCCACGACGGGTACATCGGGCGTATCGTGTGAGGCAACAGATCCGGGCCGAGGAGGGGATCGATGGCTGAGGCGACGTGCGGTCACGAAGGATGCAACTGCAAGCCGGAGCTGGACGGAGAATACTGCAGCGACTATTGCCGCAAACACGGAACCCACGAGGGCCACGAGCCCCACGAGTGCGGATGCGGCCACCCCGGCTGCCACTGAGGCTCGCTAAAACGACGCCTGTTGTGTGTAGGATGCTATTATAATGTTGCGTCGGCACAGCGCCGGTGCAAAGCGATTGTAGGTCTGCTCCCCGATCTTCCGGGTAACCGGAGGTCGGGGATTTATTATCGGGGGGATGCCTCCTCCCCGACCGCGGCCTACGAGAGTTGTTGTATTCATCGACGCTCAAAATCTGTACTACAAGTCTCGGCAGCACTTCCATTGGCCATGGGTCCACCCGATGCGCTTGGCCGAGATCTTGGTCGAGGAGGATTGTCAGAGGTACGGGTCCGACTCTCATTGCTTGGCCGGGGTCCGGTATTACACGGGGACCCATGATCCGAACCGGCGACCCAAAGAGCATGGGGAAATGGAGCGGAGGCTTCTGGCCTACGAGTCGGCGGCGCGTGATGTATATGCCCTTCGAGATGAGGAACGCTGGGTCGCAGTCGAGAACGCCTTGCCATGGCGGTCGCACTCAGGTCCCCGTTGGCTTCCCTCGGCTAAGCGTCATCGGCGGATCACCGATCGGATATTCCAGAGCGTGAGGGACGACACATCATACTGATGTTCCCCCCGTCGGGTAGCTCTACGAGCCTGCCCTATTCACCCGACCCAGCTCGGTCCAGAAGGACTCTCGGGCGGGGTGGTCGTTGGTGGTGAGGAAGTCGTAGAGGCCCCCGCCCAGGGTCGCCTTCTCGTGAAGGCCGTCTACGTAGCCGCGGACCTCCCGGATGGTGTCGCAATCGGCGATCCCGCCCACGGGGTGCATGGGCTTGGTCGTTCCCATGAGGCCCTGGGTCTTGTCGATGACTTCCCGGATATATCCCCGGGCGTCCATCTCGACGCTGCGGCAGGTGCGGGGCCTCTTGGTCACCGACCAGTAGGCCATGGGTATCACCACGTCGTAGTAACGGGCGATCTCCGGCCAGGGAAACCCCGACCAATGGGCCGGAGCGCGCTCGTTGTTCTTGGCGTCGGGAACGATGGCCCCCAGGGCAGTGCCCACGGGGACGGACTCGCGCAACCGGCGCGAGTACTCCAC
>JBOGWM010000285.1:0-4625 GCA_050693695.1 Actinomycetota bacterium | reverse complement strand
CTCCAGGCGCGGCGGCCACGGTCGGGGCCGGGGCTTGGGTCGCCCTCCGGGTCTCTTCTGAGATCTCTCGTTCTTGCCAGGCAGGGCAGATGGCTCGGTGAGGACAATAGGCGCAGAAGGGGCTGGGGCGGGGACGCCAGTCGCCGGTGGCATGAGCTCGTCGGATCGCCTGAGCCACCGCCTCGAGCTGGCGTTCCAGCCCTTCCAGCATCCTGGCCGTCGGTCGTAGCCGAAGCACCTCCGGCTCGGAGAGGTGCATCAGGCGCAGCTCCCGAGGGATCTCGCCGAGCGCTCGCCAGCACACCAGAGCGTAGAAGCGAAGGCCGAAGAAGGATTCCAGGATGTGGGAATATGAAGGCGAGCGCCCGGTCTTGTAGTCGATCAAGGCCCACTCCCCGCCCGGCAGCACCTCGAGGCGGTCGATGATGCCTCGTAGGTGCATCCGCTCCGCCTCATGCTCCACCCACCACTCGAGCTCTCGGGCTTCCACCCGGCTCGGATCCTCCAGCCGGAAGTAGTTGCTGATGAGGCGGTTGGCGTCTGACAGCCAGGTATCCTCCTCTTCGGGAGTGAAGGACAGGCCGGCCAGCTCCTCCCCGGTTTTCAGGTCTTGCCAGACCCTGCCGAGCAGCTCTTTGGCCTGGGGGAGAGTTCGTTCAGCGGCCGCAAGCGCGAAGAGCCGCTCCAGCACGGCGTGAACCAGGATGCCGCGGGCGGACCAGGCATCCTTCGTCTCGGGGAGGCGGTCCACCACCCGGAACTTGAAGAGCTGGGGGCAGCTCTTGAAGTCGGACACCCTGGAGGGGGAGAGAGGGACCGGATGCGCTTGCATGCTCTTGATCGTAGAGGGAGGGGGTGACAGAAACTCGGATTTGAAGCCGAAGGCGAAGGCCTCCAAAGCAGTGCTCCGCCCGCCCGCATAGGAAGCGGTCCTCGATATCCTTCGGCTAACACTTTTCCCGAGTCTGCTACGAACTGCCGATCCCTGCTACTGTCTGCGGTCAGGAAACTACAGCGGTGTAATCCATGTGCACCGGTCCGACAGAGGGCAGGCATCGTTGCGCAAAGACAAGCCTCCCGCAAGGATGATCTCATGACAAAGGCGAAAGGGCGCGTCCGACGGGAGAAGAGCGTACGGCCCATCACTCTTGAGCCTCCCAAGGCGGATAAGGACTCGTCTACTATTGAAGAGACGTCTGAAGAAGTATTTACAATATACCTTGATAATAGGCGGGAGGACCGTATAGTCAACCGTCTCATGTTCGGCAGTTGGCATCGGCTGATCGATTTCTGCCTTCAGCAGCAGGAGCCCTAGACGGGACATGGCAAGATGTAGTCAGATATGACTGTGCGCACGAAGAAGTCCACGTCCACTTCTTCGCAAGGGGCAGTAGGAAGTCGACTAAAAAGAGAGTTGCTGATCTCTCTGACATAAAAATCGGCTACGAAGAAGCGGCCAAGCGTCTCTATGGTGGCTGGATGGAGAATCGGCGGAGATACTTCCATGGCCGAAGCAAGATTTGAGAAGCATCTGGAGCTGTCTCGCCGTATCTCGTCCATGCTCCTCAATAAATCCTTCAGAGACTCCCTCCCACGACAGGAATCGGGCGAGCGTGCCATCGTGGCCGCTTCCACAGACGAACTAGCAATAGACATCCTCCGCTCCATAGACAAGATTGGGCTCCCCCTGACGCTCTGCGTTGCAGCAGCGCCCAATAGTTTCACAGTCATTGATATAGGTAGATCGTGTACTCCCGACCATCTAGACATTATTGATCTGAAGCCTGACATGACAGTTGGAGTGCTGGTCGCTCTCCTATGGCAGACGGGTCAGCCTGTCCACCTTCACCTCTCTGGAGAGATCGTCAATCAGGAAACCAAATACGATCTGCAGCTTGCGTAGCTTGGCTTCGCTTTGAGCCAAGGCGTCCTTCACGACCCAACAATGTTCGAGCCCATCCGACGCCTTCTTACGGCTCCCTCAGGCCATTCAGGCCACATCCCGATGAAAAACCACGCTCATGCGCAGTGGTGGCAACTCCGACTCATACAGCTCTGAGCATAGTGACCAACCAATGATGCTCATCTGGCGCACGCCTGGTCTGCAAGCTGTGCAGGTGGGAGGTGAGGTTCGGGGAGCCGCTATCCGCCCAACGGATCCACCCGGCGGAGGATGGGATAGGGATTCACCGCGGTACCGGACGGCACGTGGGTCTCGAAATGGAGATGGTTGGGAGTGCTGCGGGCATTGCCGGTATTGCCGACATACCCGAGCACGGCGCCCTTCGACACCTGGAGTCCGTTACGGATGCCGGGCGCGTATCCCGACAGATGGGCGTAGTAATAGGTCCAGTTGTCTCCCGGAGAGCGTAGCCACAACTTGATACCTCCGAGGCGGTCCGTCCCCACCTTCTCCAGCGCGCCATTGACCACGGCGACGACCGGGGTGCCCCGGAGAGCGAAGATGTCGGTCCCCTGGTGTCGGTGGTAGGAACGGGTGCCGACCATCCGAGGGGCTCCCCAGCTATCGGCATAGGCGTAAGCGCCGTGTACCGGAAAGGCAAAGCCGCTTCGCCGGGTCTCGAGCTCTGCTCGAACCTTTTCGTATTCGCCCCCGAGAGCGGCCAGGGAGCCTTCGAGCTGGCGCTGGCGGTAGGACAGCTCCTCCACCACCCGCTGTTGCTCGGCCCGGCCAGCCTCCAGCTCGCCGCGGACCCTCGCCGTGTCCCTCTTGAGATCCAGCATCTTCGTCAGAGCCTTGGAATCGCCGATCGTCACCGACTTGAGGAAGCCGAGGCCGGCCACGAACTCGCGGTAGCTCCGAGAGGAGAGCAGGACCTCCATCAGGGCCAGGCGCTGTGAACGGTACACGGAGGAGGCCCGCTGGTTGATCGCCGCCCGGGCAACCCCCATCTCGCTGTCCAGGTCCTGGAGCCGGCGCTGCGTGGCGACGATCTGGCTCGCCGTCTCCTCGCTGCGGGCGCCTGCCTTCTCGAAGTCGGCCGCCACCTGGTCGAGCGTTCCTCGAGCGGCCCGCACCCGGGTGAGCACGGCGTTTGCCTCGGCATCGAGCCGGGCCAGATCGTCGGCCATGGGCACCTGCGGGGGCAGGGGAATCCCGGCGGCGTATCCAACCCTTCCGACCCCGGCGAGGAGCACTCCGACGACGAGGGCGCAGATCACCCCACCGCGGACGATGCCGGCGAGACTGGTGTGCTGTAGGTCCATGGCCCGGGTCGGCTTGCTGCGAGATTCCTTGACGGTCTTGGCCTGCACTGCTCCTCCATTCGATGAATCGGATGCCCCCTCCGTTCGTCGTGACCGGAGATCGCCATGGAGCTCTCGGGCTCAGGCACGCCCCGGGCGCCTGTAGACTAACGAGCCTCAACGACAAAGGACCGTCAATGCCGGGAGAAATAACGGGTGCAGAAGAAGTTGCTTGGGATCTGACCGATCTCTTCGAAGGGCCGGAGGATCCTCGACTCGGACATCAGGTGGACGAGACGCTCTCGGCGGCGGGCGCCTTCCGAAGCCGCTACCACGGCCGGGTGGCCGAGCTGGAGGCGGGCGAGCTGGCGGCGGCGGTGAGGGAGCTGGAAGATCTCCAGTCCGGCCTGGTCAGGCTAGAGACCTTCGCCTTTCTCCATTTCTCGACCGACACCTCCGATCCCGCCCGAGGTGCGTTGCTGCAGCGGATGCAGGAGCTGGGGGCCGCCTTCTCGACCGAAGTCTTGTTCTTCGGCCTGGAGTGGGTGGGGATCGAGGAGCAGGCCGCCACCCGGATCCTCGCGGATCCCGCCCTCGGCCGCTATCGCCATTACCTCGAGTCGGCCCGGCGCTACCGTCCTCACCTCCTCTCCGAGCCCGAGGAGAAGCTCCTGGCAGAAAAGAGCCTCTCGGCCTCCGCTGCCTGGGCTCGGCTCTTCACCGAGCTGACCTCGGCCCTGCGCATCGAGGTCGGGGACGATGAGCTCTCCCTGGAGGAGGCGCTCTCGCGGTTGCAGCGAGCCGAGCCGGAGGTGCGCAGCAGCGCCGCCGAGGGGCTGAGCAGGGCGTTCGAGCGGGAGCTGCGTACCCGCAGCTTCATCTTCAACACGCTGCTTTTGGACAAGGCCACCGACGACCGGCTCCGCGCTTATCCGAGCTGGCTCGCCGCCCGCAATCTCTCGAACGAGGCCTCCGACGAGTCGGTCGCCGCCCTGATCGATGCCGTGGTCGCCCGCTATGACATCCCCCGGCGTTACTATCGCCTGAAGGCGAAGCTCCTCGGGGTGGACCGGCTCTTCGATTACGACCGGATGGCCCCCATCGGCGACGTCTCCGCCAGCGTGCCCTGGGAGCAGGCCCGGCGCATCGTCGAGGACGCTTACTCCTCCTTCTCGCCGGTGACGGGTGAGATCGTTTCGGATTTTTTCGATGGTCGCTGGATCGACGGGGCGCCCCGGTCCCACAAGCAGGCCGGCGCCTTCTGCGCCACCACGGTCCCGGGGATCCATCCCTATGTGCTGTTGTCCTATACGGGGGAGCGGCGCTCCGTCCTCACGCTGGCGCACGAGCTGGGCCATGGCGTCCACGGGGTCCTGGCGGCCGAGCAGGGGCTGCTCAACGCCGAGACCCCCCTCACC
>JBOGWM010000284.1:0-5847 GCA_050693695.1 Actinomycetota bacterium | reverse complement strand
GGGTTGGCGCCAGACGATCTCCTCCGGAAGCCCGAGCTCCTCTCCCACCCGGCGGACCTCATCCTTGAACAGCTCCCGGAGCGGCTCGACCAGCCCGAAGGTCATGTCCGCCGGCAGCCCGCCGACGTTGTGATGGGTCTTGATGGTGGCCGCCCTCCCGGCCCCCCCGCCGGATTCGATGACGTCGGGATAGAGCGTCCCCTGGACGAGGAACCGGACCGGAGCATCGGAGGACTCCGCCACCTCCCGGGCCACGTCCTCGAAGACCCGGATGAACTCTTCGCCGATGACCTTGCGCTTGGCCTCGGGATCGGTCACCCCGGCGAGGCGAGCCAGGAAGCGGTCCTCGGCCTTCACGTGCACGAGGTCGATCGAGAGGTGTCGCCGGAAGGTATCCACCACTTGGCTTCCCTCCCCCGCCCGCAGGAGGCCGTGATCGACGAAGATGCAGGTCACCCGCTCCCCGACCGCCCGGTGGACCAGCACCGCCGCCACCGCGGAATCCACCCCGCCCGACAGCCCGCAGACCGCCCGGGAGCTCCCGAGCCGGGCGCGGATGGACTCCACGGAGCGATCGATCACGCTGCTCGCGGTCCAGGCGGGAAGGCAGTCGCAGATCCGGTAGAGGAAGTTCTTCAGAAGGTCCGTCCCGAGCGGGGTATGGGCGACCTCCGGGTGGAACTGCACCCCGAAGAGCCCTCGCTCCGGATCCTCCATGGCGGCCACCGGGGAGGCCGAGGTGGCGGCGGTGCTCCGAAACCCCGGGGACGCCCCCACCACGGCATCGGTATGACTCATCCACACCTCCTGGGTTTGGGGGAGTCCCTCGAAGAGCGCTCCTCCCTGTACCTCGAGATGGGTCCGGCCGAACTCCCCGCTGGGGCCTCGAAGGACTTCGCCCCCGAGCATCGAAGCCATGAGCTGGTGCCCGTAGCAGATCCCGAGGATGGGAATCCCGAGCTCGAAGAGCCGGGAGTCGGGCGTCGGAGCGCCGGGCTCGTGGACGCTCGCCGGCCCTCCGGAGAGGATGATGCCCTTCGGCGCCCGCCGGCGCAGCTCCTCGGCGGTAACCGTGTGCGCCACGATCTCGGAGAAGACGTGGCACTCGCGGACGCGCCGCGCGATCAGCTGCGCGTACTGGGCGCCGAAGTCCACGACGAGCACGCGGTCAAAAGAGCCGGGAGAGGACATGTTGCGAGAATAATCTATGGGCCATGGCGATCAAACAGCGGGTGCGAGCGGCCTTCGTCCTGCTGTTCGCGCTCCTGGTTGGTCCTGGCTCCTGTGGTTTGCAGCCGGCTGGAGCCGGTCCGTCCGGGCACGCTCGGGAGCGCCTGACCGTGGCGACGTACAACCTCTACCTGGGGGCGGACCTCATCCCCATCTTCTCGGCCTCCAGCGAAGAGGAGCTGGTACGTCTCGCGGGCGAGGCGTATGCCCAGATGGTGAGGACCGACTTCCCGTCCCGAGCCCGGGCGATCGCCAAGCTGCTTGCCCGGGACCCGCCCGACATCATGGGCCTGCAGGAGGTGGCGCTCTGGGAAACCGGGCCGATCGGCGACGAATTGACCCCGTCGTACGACTTCCTCGCGATTCTGCTCAGCGCTCTCGAGGCCCAGGGGCTCACCTACTGGGCGGAGGCGGTGAACGAGAACTTCTCCGGGGAGATGGCGATCAGCGCCACCATGCGGGCGAAGTTCACCGACCGCGACGTCATCCTCGCTCGCAGGGCCGGACTCGCTGATCTGGATGTCAGCGGTCCTCAGTCGCACAACTTCGTGGCGCGCTTGATCCTCCCCACCCGCGTTCCGGGCGTGGTCTTCATCGTCTCTCGGGGATGGTCGGCGGTTGACGTCGAGGTGAACAGCACGACCATCCGGGTGGCCAACACCCACCTCGAGGCCTTCGAGGCGACGATCCGGACGCTACAGGCGGTCGAGCTACGGGGCGCGCTGGCCGGCTCCCGGTATCCGGTCGTGGTCCTCGGGGACTTCAACTCCGAGCCGACCGACACGGCAGGGGCGTACGGCATCTTCACGCGCACGGGATACGCCGACGCCTGGGCGGTGGTGCACGGCCCGCAAGGCGGTTTCACGGCCGGGCAGGCATCCGAGCTGGACAACCTCCCCTCGCAGTTGGATCGCCGGATCGACTACGCCCTCTATGAGCCCGAGGGTATCCGGGCCGTAGCGGCGACCGTCATCGGCGAGGAGCTGGACGACCGCACTCCCGCCGGACGGTGGCCCTCCGACCACGCCGGCCTGGTGGTGAGGCTTGCCTCCTCGCATCGCATCGCAGCCGTTGGCTCCGAAAGGCAATGGATGGAAGCCCCGCCTCCATGCGGAATCGTTACCTCGAAGCGTCATCACCCAGCATGACCTCTACGGGGACGCCGTAGAGACGGGCCACGTCGTCCGCATACTCCTGCCCAGCACGTCGAAGGATTGCCTCGCTCCACCATCGCTCGCCGCCCTCGATGGATCTGAGGAGCAGGCGCCGGAACTGTTCATCTATCTGGTTCACTCTCTGTGCGATCTGCTGTAGCTCAGGATAAAGGCCTAGCTGGCGATCTCTTAAAACGTCCTCCAGCAAGTCGCGGATCGCCAGGTCGTTCTCAAACTCGTAAATGCCCCAGTCGTAACCGACTTCGCACTGCTCGACCAGGTGTTTCCACTCTTCGATGGCTTCGTTCAGAGTCAGTGAACGTCCTCCCCAGGAGCCGAGGATCTCCTGGAATCTCTCGATAAAATGTCTGTCGATCATGGGCCCGGACTGAATTGCTTCTGGAAATATTCTATCGGTCTGTCAGGTCGGAAGAACGTGCGTATGGTACCGTCCGGAGACCGAACCCCGAAATAGCGGCTCCCATCTTCCCGAGC
Source organism: Actinomycetota bacterium (assembly GCA_050693695.1). GTDB lineage: Bacteria > Actinomycetota > CADDZG01 > JAHWKV01 > JAOPZY01 > JBOGWM01. The sequence continues at coordinate 2,968 of JBOGWM010000284.1, read as the reverse complement.
TCGACTCCCTTGACGTGTTGGCTGGCTGGCATGAGCGACCCGGCCATAAGCTCCATCGAGCTGAGGCTCGCTGCGGTTCGAGCCCTCCGTCAGCCTCCCTGGCCGACTCGTTGGCGGAATTGGAGGTACTTTCCCTCGCTCTTGATGGCGGGGGCGATGACCAGCTCCGCCTTCTGGAACTCCTTGATGGTGGCGTAGCCGCAGGTGGCCATGGAGACCTTGAGGGCCCCGAAGAGGTTCATGGTGCCGTCGTTGACCGGCGCGGGGCCCAGCAGGATCTCGCTCAGCGTACCCAGCGTGTGGGAGGCGACCCGCACCCCCCGGGGAAGGGTGGGATGAAAGGTGGCCATCCCCCAGTGATATCCGCGCCCCGGCGCCTCTTCGGCCCGGGCGAGGGGCGCCCCGATCATCACCGCGTCGGCCCCGCAGACGATGGCCTTGGCGATATCCCCCCCGGTACGCATGCCCCCATCCGCGATCACCTGAACGTAGCGACCGCTCTCGTCGAGGTAGCGCATCCGGGCCGCCGCGGCATCCGCGATGGCTGTCGCCTGCGGCACTCCGATGCCGAGCACCTGCCGTGAGGTGCACGCCGCGCCCGGACCGACGCCCACCAGAACTCCCACCGCCCCGGTTCGCATCAGATGCAGCGCCGCGGGAGAGGAGGCGCACCCACCCACGATGACCGGGAGATCGAAGGTGGCGATGAACTTCTTCAGGTCGAGGGGCTGCGTCCGAGACGAGAGGTGCTCGGCCGACACCACCGTCCCCTGGATCACCAGGATGTCGAGATCGGCGGCCAGCACCGCCTTGGCATACTGCTCGACCCGCTGAGGAGTGAGGCTGGCAACGGCGATCACGCCACCCTCTTTGATCTCGCCGATGCGCTTGTGGATCAGCTCTTCTGAGATCTCCTCGGAGTAGATCGCCTGCATTCTCACGGTCGCCTGCTCTTGAGGCAGGGAAGCGATCTCCTCCAGGACGGTGTCCGGGTCCTCGTACCGGGTCCAGAGTCCCTCGAGATTGAGGACCGCCAGCCCTCCCAGCCGCCCGATCTCCACCGCCGTGGCGGGAGAGACCACCGCGTCCATGGCGGCGGCCATGAGGGGGAGGTCGAACCGGTAGGCATCGATCTCCCAGGAAAGCTCGACATCGTGAGGATCCCGGGTCCTTCTCGACGGGACGATGGCGATGTCGTCGAAGCCATAGGCGCGCCGGGCCGCCTTGCCGATGCCGATCTCCGGTTCCATGCCGATCTCCCTACTATCAACTCGGGCTCTTCAGCCCGAAGCCCGGGACTGAAAGCCGGCCGAGGCTGGCGCCGATCTCCATCCCGGTCATGAAGCCCCGGGACATCAGCCCGAAGATGACCAGCCCCGCGATGGCGAACACCGCCCATTCCAGACCCTGAAAGCGCCGGGCGCTGCGATGAGCGACCGCGAGGATAAGCAGTGGGAAAAGCCCGTACGCGTAGTGGAGTGGATCGCTGGGGCGGCCTCCCCGGGCGTAGAGGATCAACCCGATGAGAATCTGGACGACAACTCCCACCTGACCGAAGGCCACGACTCGCCAGAACCACGGCCCCGGATCCCGATTACGGATCCAGGCCGCGGTACCCCAGATGAAAACCAGTAGAAATACCGCCGCAACCGACAGCCCCAAGATCCGGTGAACGTCTCTCATCTGTTCGCCAGCCTACCGCGGTCTCTGTCAATTCGCGAAAAACCCGTCTTCAAATGTTTGACTCCGCCTTCTCGTCCCCATAGCCTCTGACCGGATGTCTATCCATCCCTTCTCATTGCTGGGGAGGTGTGTGGTGGGGGGGTTGGTCCTGGCCCTTCTGCTTCCGGTGGCCTCGGAAGCGGACCAGGGTACTGACGAGTCCCTCCAGCGCACCCGCCAGGAGCTGAGCGCGATTCGCAAGAGGCTGGCCGAGGCCAGGGGGCAGGCCGCGGAGATAAAGGCGCAGCTCTCATCGCTTGACGCCCAGATCGATGAACTCGGCCGCCAAATCGAACAGGACCAGCGGGAGATCGCCAAGCTCGAGCCGAAGATCCAAGCTGCCGAGGCCGAGCTTGTGGAACTCGAAAGCCGGCACCAGAAGGCCCGCCAGAGCGCCAATGAGCGAGCCCGGCGCATCTACCGGGCTGGGCCGGCGGAAGGTCTCTCGGACCTGCTGTCAGCTCAGTCGATCGGCGAGTTTGCCCGTCTCTCGATCCTGTGGAGGGTCGCCGCTCAGCTCGACGGGCAGACCATGCTGGAGACCAACCGCCTGAAACGTGAGCTGACCGAGCGGAGAGAGGCTCTGAATCGGACGCGAAGCGACCTCAACGCCCGAAGGGCCTCGCTGGAGCAACGACAGGAGTTCCTGTCCTCCGCCCGAGCGCAACGCAGCGCCGTGCTCGCTGAGATGCGTACCAAGATCGCTGAAGACGAGGAAGACGTCAAAGCGCTCGAACGGCAGGCTCGTGAGCTGACCGCACGGCTGCGCAAATCGCCCCGCTTGTCCCGCAGCACGGGAGGAATCTCTCAGGCGGGATTCATGTGGCCCCTTTCCGGTCAGGTCACCTCCGGGTACGGCCGCCGATGGGGACGCTTCCACTACGGGATCGACATCGACGGCGAAACAGGCGATCCCCTCCGAGCCTCGAAGGCCGGAGTCGTCACCGACATCGCGTGCGGGTCGGGATACGGGATCTGCAGCATCGTCGATCACGGCGACGGGGTGGCCACCCTGTACGCGCATATGAGCCGCAAGACCGTCGGAAGGGGCCGGGTTTCTCAGGGAGACGTCATCGGGCTTGTGGGCTCCACCGGGCGCTCCACGGGCTCCCACCTGCATTTCGAGGTCCGGGTCAACGGAGAGCCGCGCAACCCGAGGTCGTTCCTGTCTTAAATCCCGATCCTCGCCCGCCGACGCACCCGCCCCCGACGCACCCGCCCCTCCAAAATGGGAGAGGCCCCGCCG
>JBOGWM010000283.1:0-4152 GCA_050693695.1 Actinomycetota bacterium | reverse complement strand
GCCATGGCCACCACCGGCCGCCTGAGGGGCGCGGAGGCCGCGGAGCCGAAGAACCCGGCGTCGCCGAAGGCGAAGACGCCTCCGTCCGAGGCCGCCAGCCAGTAGCCGCGCCGGGACGGCGTCGCCTCCATGGCCACCACCGGCCGCCTGAGCGCGGCGCCGTCCATCGAGCCGAAGGGATCGGCGTCCCCGAAGGACGACACCTTTCCGTCAGCCCTGACAAGCCAGTACCCACCGGGGGCGAGGACCTGGAACCAGTCCGACTTGAGCTTGAGCTTGGAGCGCATCTCCTTCCCGGTGACGGTGAGCGCCGATGTGGCCCCAACGATGCGAACCTCGCGGACCCGGCCTCCCCATTCCCCGAGACCGTTGCGCTGGAGCACCGTCAGACTCAGGAGCTCCCCGATCTCGGGGAAAGCGGCCTCCACCGCCTCGACGGGAACCGAGGTTTTCCAGGCGTGGTGGGGATTGGTCGAGATCCCGTCCCCCTCATCCCGAACCGGCGCGAAGCCTCCTCCAGCGCTCCAGCCCCCCGTCGAGGCGGAGAACTCGGTCCGGGACAGCTTCCCCTTCGAGGTCCGTACCCGGCCGGCCGTCGAGGCCACGGCGGCGTCGGTGGAGGGAGCCTCCACATCCCGGAATCCGGAGGGGCCCTCGTACGCCCGTCCCAGATAGACCTGGCAGGCGGTGGAGTCGCAGGTCTTGGCGTAGGGGCGGCGCTGCTCCGCGGCCGCGTAGGAACGGGCCGCGATGGCCTGAGCGGCCAGGGCCTGTGCCCCGGCGCCGTCGCCGAGGCTCCCCCAGGACGAGGGCATCTCCGCCGGCAGCACCCCCCGGAGATACTGCTCCATCGGCAGGTGGTTGACCGTACGAGAGGCCCCGGCTTCGTCCACCGCGAAGATCTCCCCTCGCAGCCAGCGGATCCCCTCCGGCTCGCATAGCTGGAGCATCCCGGCCAGATCCTCGCCGGTCTCCGTCGAGCGGAAGGTCACGGGCCCCTCCACGGGCTCGCCGAGAGGAGTCCATGGCCCGGCGCAGGTTGCTTCGGCCGCCTCGTACAACTGGAACAGGTTCCGGCCGACCAGGACCGCCCGGAGGGCCGGAAACTCGCGGGCGGGGTCCGTACCCGAGACGAGACGGCCCCCTTGCTGTTTGACGATCGTCTCCCGGCCGTCGAGGCGGGTCAGCCGTACGCTCATCATGAGGTCTTCCACCCCACCCGCCCGGGTCCCCACATAGAAGTGATCGAGGATCTGCTCGTGGCTCCATCCCTGTTCCAGGGCGTAGCCGAGGGCCCCCCATTGCCCCATCCCCCGGCCGTGCCCCCAGCCGTGGCCCTCGAAGGAGACCTGGGGCGCCGGATAGGCATGAGCCCGGGGTGACCCGGCCATCGGCAGGAGGGCCGTCCAGGCAAGGACGGCGAGAACAAACACCCGCCGGAGGGTTCGAACACTCATCAGGGTGTATAGGAAACCATGCCGGAGGGGGAAAACTATGTCTTTGCGCCCTCCTCGCAGAACTCGCAGGAAGCTCACCCGCTCGGGAAGGGACTCCTCGGGGACGCCCGGCGCGACGGGCGGGGTGATCTTCCGGTAGATTCCGTGCCATGGCCGATCTGGAGGAGCTGCTTGGCAGCCGGCTGGCCGCCGCGTTCGCCGCGGTGGGCGGCGAGCCGGCAGAGCCTGCCGTCAGGCGGTCCCAGCGGGCGGACTTCCAGGCGGACGGCGCCCTGGCTCTGGCACGGCGCCTCGGCCGCAACCCGCGCGAGATCGCGCAGGAGATCATCCGGAAGGCCAACCTCGACGATCTCTGCTCGAAGGTCGAGGTCGCCGGGCCGGGTTTCATCAACCTGACCATCGCGGATGAGGCTCTCGGCAGTCTCCTCGCCATCCGGGCCGGTGACGACCGGCTCGGGGTAGCCGAAGCCGAGGATCCCGAAGTCATCGTTATCGACTATTCGGCGCCGAACGCGGCCAAGGAGATGCACGTCGGCCACCTGCGATCCACGATCATCGGTGACGCGGCGGTGCGACTGCTGGAGTGGCTCGGTCATGGCGTCATCCGCCAGAACCACATCGGCGAATGGGGTACCCCCTTCGGGTTGCTCATCGAGCACCTGCTCGATGTCGGGGAAGCCGAGGCCGCTCACGAGCTGTCCGTCGGGGATTTCGACGCCTTCTACAAGGCGGCACGCCGCAAGTTCGACACCGATGAGGAGTTCAAGAGCCGATCTCGCCGTCGCGTGGTGGCTCTCCAGAGTGGAGATGCGATCACCCGGCGATGGTGGAGCATGCTCGTGGCCGAGTCGATCAAGTACTTCCTCGCCGTCTACGAGCGGCTCGGGGTGCGGCTCACCCGGGAGGACTTCTTCGGTGAGAGCGCCTACCGCGACCAGCTCCAATCCGTCGTCGACGAGCTCGAGGCGCGCGGCCTGCTTCGGGAAAGCGAGGGCGCCAAGTGCGTCTTCCCCAAAGGCTTCACCAATCGCAACGGCGACCCCTTCCCGATCATCGTGCAAAAGAGCGACGGGGGATTCGGATACGGGGTCACGGACCTGGCGGCCATCCGGTACCGGATCCGAGACCTGGGCGCGACCAGGATCCTCTATGTCGTCGGCCTGCCCCAGCGCCAGCACTTCGAGATGATCTACCAGGTGGCGCGAGAAGCGGGTTGGCTCGCGCCCCCGGTGAGAGCCGAACACATCGGCCACGGGTCGATCCTCGGCGCCGACGGAAGGGCGCTGCGCAGCCGTGCCGGGGGCTCGATCAAGCTCATGGAGCTGCTGGATGAGGCCATCTCGCGGGCCGCGACCGCGGTCGCCGAGAAAAACCCGGAGCTGGATGAGGTGACGGCGGCGGCGATCGCCGAGGCGATCGGCATCGGCGCGGTGAAGTACGCGGACCTCTCCACCGACCGCAGCAGGGACTACGTGTTCGATTGGCAGCGGATGCTCGCCTTCGACGGCAACACCGCGCCCTACCTGCAGTACGCGCACGCCCGTATCTGCTCGATCTTCAGGCGCGCCGGCATCGAAGCGCCACGGGAGGTGGACTCGGTCGTCCTCACCGAGCCGGAGGAGCGGGCGTTGGCGATCGAGCTGCTGGGGTTCGGTCGGGTCCTCAGCGAGGTGGCGGAGTCGTTGGAGTCTCACCGGCTCGCCAACTACCTGTACGGTCTGGCAAGCGCGTTCACCGGCTTCTACGAGCGTTGCCCGGTCCTGCGCGCCCGGGGAGAAACTCGTCGCAGCCGCCTGGTGCTGTGCGATCTCACCGCCCGCGTCCTCGCCCGGGGACTCAACCTCCTCGGCATCCAGGCCCCGGACCGCATGTGACCGGAAGCGTCGCTTCGAGGTCCGCGTCCGCCGTCTCGCTTACCCGCCTCCCTCCTCTTCTTTCACCGCGGCCCCGTCCAACGAGAAGGTGCAGGGCAGGAACAGCCGGCCGGGCTCATCGTTGGGGCTGCGCGCCTCGAACCGGGTCTTGCGATCGGTGATCGCGTACAGGGTGAGCGCATCGCGTGAATGCACCCCGACCGTCAGCGTGAACAGCCCCTCCCGCATGGGGATCATCGGGAAGTCCACCCGCAGCCGGGCCGGCCCCGCATCGAGGTCCACCTTCATGTAGCGCCAGTGAGAGTTGGTGCCGAAGACATGCTGGCCGGCGCTGTCGTGGATGTTCAGACTGAACACCGGATCGCAGACGTCGGCATGCGCGACCAGCTCCGCGACCACGGTCATGGATTGGCCGGCGAAGAAGACCTCCGCCGGCTGACCCTCGGGGTCGAGAAGGGTCACATCCGTGAACTCGATCGAGCCGAGGACGCTCACCTTCTTGCCCGCGGGAGTCGTCGCCACCCGGTCCCGATAGGTCCGCACCACCTCGGAGGGATTTCCGAGCGCCGCCAGCTCCCCGTGATCGAGCATCGCCGCCTCGTTGCACATCTCCCGCACGAGGTCCACCGCATGGGTCACGACCAGGATCGTCCTGCCCTCGGCCTGAAAGCTGCGGATCCGCTCCAGGCATTTCTGCTGAAAGGCCTCATCCCCGACCGCCAGCACCTCGTCCACGAGGAGGATGTCGGGATCCATGTGGATCGCCACGGCGAAACCGAGACGAAGATACATGCCGGAGGAGTAATTCCGGACCGGATTGT
>JBOGWM010000282.1:0-51794 GCA_050693695.1 Actinomycetota bacterium | reverse complement strand
GACCCGCACGGGGCAGCCCGTGCGCTCCGGCCGATTCATGGCTTCCCGCCTCGTGGCCCTCGTCGAGCATCCCGCGAAGGACGGCTCGGAGGAGCCTCCCCGCAGGCGCGCGTAGCCTCAAAACCAGCCCTCGCTCGGCATCTAGCCGGCGGGGGCGGGGCAGGCCCTTCCCCGGCCCCTCCCAGAAGCCCGGCCAGGGATGATCGACGGCCGATCCACGCCGAGCGCGGCGCCCACCATAAGGATGATGCGAGGCGGGAGTTGCCCGGAAGAAGGTGGCCCGTCCGGCCTGGAAAGTCCATCAGGAGATTGACTCGGGAAAGACGACGTGCTACGGTTCCTCGGCTTCTCGGTAGAATGCTTCCCATCGACCGGAAAGATCCCTCCGAACCCTCCATGTCAGGCTCATCTATCGGGGGTAGACCGAGTTCAATATGGCCAGGAAGACGAGCGAATCGGATCCCAAGAAGGCGGTCGATGCCGGGCCCTCTCGGGATGTCGAGCCCTTTTCCTCGGAGGAGCTTCAGGCGGTCATCAAGAGCCTCCTCGACCAGAAAGAGGAGCTTTCTCGCCAGCTTCATGAGATCGAGGAGGGGACCTTTCACCTTTCCCAATCGGAGATGTCGGGTGAAGTCTCCTACGATGAGGATCCTGCGGATGCGGGCTCGTTCACCTTCGAGCGCGAGAAGGACCTCTCCATCGCCAACAACCTCTCGGACCTCCTCGACAAGATCGACAAGGCCCTTCACAAGATCGAGCTCGGCACCTATGGGCTCTGCGAGTTCTGCCAGAAGCCAATCGACGTCTCCCGGGTGAAGGCGCTCCCGTATGTCTCGCTCTGCATTCGATGCAAGAAGGCGGAGGAGCGTCGGTAGCGACGCTCCCGCGGACCCACGCCCGGCTTCTTGTCGTCACCATCGTCGCTGTCGTGGTGGACCAGGTGGCCAAGGCGATCGCGGGAGATGTTCTGGAGGGTGGTCGCAGGGTGGCGGTGCTGGGAGAGATCTTCGGCTTTCGCCTCGTCCGAAACCCCGGGGGCGCCTTCGGCGTCCTTTCCCGGGCCCCGTTGGTCTTCTTCGCCGCCTCTGCGTTGATCGTGGTGGGGGTGCTCATCTGGGGCTGGCGTTCCGGGCAGTATCCGGTCGCCCTCGGGCTCATCGCCGGGGGAGGGCTGGGGAACTTCATCGACCGGCTCCTCCAGCCCCCGGGCCCGATGCGGGGCCGGGTGGTGGACTTCATCGACTTCTCCTTCTGGCCCACGTTCAACTTCGCGGACATGGCGATCGTGCTCGGCGTCGGGCTACTCCTGGCGGCCGAGATCCGGCTTCGTAAAGTGTGATGGGGGGTTCTGTGGAGGTCGGCCCGGAGAGTGCGGGGTGTAGGATCGACGCCTGGTTGGCGGAAGCGGCCGGCCTATCGCGAAGCGATGCCCAGCGGCTGATCGCCGAGGGCTTGGTGGTGGTGGACGGGGCGGCCGCCCGGAGGTCGCTGCGCCTGCGGGCCGGCCAGTCGGTGGACGTGCGTCTTCGGCTCCAGGACTCTCCGACCCCCCGCCCCGCGACCTTCGAGGTCCGCTACGAGGACGAGGATCTGGCGGTTGTGGCCAAGCCCGCAGGGGTGGTGATCCACCCGGCCCCGGGCACGCTGGGAGACACCCTGGTGGAAGCCCTCGCGGCTCGGATGTCGCTGGCCGGTGCCGGGGGGGCCCGGCGCCCCGGGATCGTTCACCGCCTCGACAAGTACACCTCCGGCCTGCTGGTCGTGGCCAAGAGCGATCGAGCCTACGATGCCCTCGGATCTGACATGGCCGCCCGGAGGATTCAACGTCTCTACCTGGCTCTGGTGGCCGGCGTCTTCCGGCTGCCGACCGGCCGCATCGAGGCTCCCATCGGCCGCCTGCCGCAGGCCCGCACCATGATGGGCGTCACCGCCGGCGGGCGGGAGGCGATCACCGACTTCCGGGTGCGGGAGGGATTGGGTCGCGCTTGCCTCATCGAGGCCGCCCTGTTGACCGGACGCACCCACCAGATCCGCGTCCACTTCGCTCACATCGGGCACCCGATCGTCGGAGATCCCGTCTATGGGAAGAGGACCCGCCCCCTGGCGGGGGAGCTGGGGCTTGGAAGGCCCTTCCTCCACGCCGCCCGGCTGCGGTTCGTACATCCCATATCAGGAGAAGAGGTGAACGTGGAGGAGCCCCTGCCGCCCGAGTTGGAAAAAGCGCTGGCAAAGGCCCGGTGCCTGACGGGCGCCCATTGAAGCGCTCACCCGAATCGCCTGCGGAACTGGAGGCGTAGTCGGGGTGGCCGGCGTGACTCACCGTCCACTCCCGGCTCCGCCCCTCACTCGCCGCTCCTGCCTCTCGAGCTCGGCGACCCCGACGCTGGTGATCCCGTAGAAGATGGGCAGGGCCACGAACACCGCGAGCGACAAGGACGGGGCGACGACGTAGCCGACCATGGCGGCGCCGGCGTAGAGGACGACGCCCGTCCAGGCCGGGTGGCCGGGGCCGGCAGGTGTCGATGGCGGAGGTCGGCGCCCGGCTGGCCTTCTGCACGGGCCGGTCAAAGTCAAAGGAGGCCGCCATCTTGCCGCCGCCCGGTCGGGCGGCGTATGATGCCTGGAGTTACAGGAGTGTAGTTCGGTATCTTCCCCGTCTGGGCACCCCGCGGGTCTTACCCGCGGGCCGAGGGATCCGTGGGGGCCGGTTGAGTTTCGTACATCTTCACTCGCACTCCGAATATTCCATGCTGGACGGCGCCAGCCGGATCTCCGAGATGTTCGCTCGCGCCAAAGAGCTTGGCATGCCGGCCATCGCCCTGACCGACCACGGGGTCATGTACGGGGCCATTCCCTTCTATCTCGAGGGCAAGGCGGCGGGAGTGAAACCCATCATTGGGATGGAGGCCTATGTGGCCCCTCGAAGCCGGTTCGACCGGCCCGCGAATCGAGAGGACGCTTACCACCACCTCACCATGATGGCCGCCGATGAGGCCGGCTATCGCAACCTGATGCAGCTCTCCTCTCTGGGGTTCCTGGAGGGCTACGATCCCCGCTCCCGCCGTCCCCGTATCGACAAGGAGCTGATGGCGAAGTTCTCGGAGGGACTGGTGGTGCTGTCGGGGTGCCTCTCGGCGGAGCTGCCCAAGGTCCTGCTGGCCGGCCAGCGCGAGGAAGGGCGCCGGGTGGCCGCCGAGTACCGGGAGATCTTTGGGGACCGCTACTTTCTCGAGATCCAGAACCAGGGGCTCGCCCAGCAGCCGGGACTCAACGCCGAGATCGCCGCGATCGGAGCCGAGCTGGGCATCCCTCTGGTCGCAACCAACGATTCCCACTACACCCATCGGGAGGACGCCGGGGCCCACGACATCCTGCTCTGCATCCAGACCGGCAAGGAGCTCGCCGACACCAACCGGATGCGCTTCGACACCGATCAGTTCTACCTCAAGAGCCGGCAGGAGATGTCCTCCGCCTTCCCCGAGTACCCCGAGGCGATCGAGAACACCCTCATGGTGGGGGAGCGGTGTGAAACCAGCATCGAGCTTTACCGGATGCTCTTGCCTCAGTTCGACGTCCCCGAAGGCGAGACGCTGGAGTCGCACCTGCGCAGGCTCACCGAGGAGGGTATCCGGCGGCGCTACCCGGATGTCACCGCCGAGATCGAGGAGCGGTACGCCTACGAGTTGTCGGTGATCGAGCAGATGGGGTATCCGGGCTATTTCCTGATCGTTGCCGACTTCGTCTCCTGGGCCAAGCGATCGGGGATCCGGGTCGGCCCGGGGAGGGGATCGGTCGGCGGCTCGATCGTCGCTTACGCTCTCGGGATCACCGAGCTCGACCCCCTCCGCTGGAAGCTCGCGTTCGAGCGCTTCCTGAACCCGGGACGGCGCCAGATGCCCGATATCGACATCGACTTCGACGAGCGTCGGCGGGGTGAGGTCATCCGCTACGTGACCGAGCGCTACGGCGAGGAGCGGGTGGCCCAGATTATTACCTTCTCCACCATCAAGGCCAAGGCCGCGATCCGGGATGCCGCGCGGGTCCTCGGGCTTCCCTACTCCATCGGGGATCGCCTGGCCAAGATGTATCCTCCCAGCATCCTCGGCAAGGAGGCTCCTTTCGAGGCGTGCTTCGAGAAGTCGGTGGAATGGCCCCGGGGAGCGGGACGCAACGATGCCCATACCGCCGCCTCGGAGCTTCGGAAAGCCTACGAGGACGATGAGGTCTCTCGTCAGGTGATCGACACAGCCCGCAAGCTGGAAGGGTTGCGTCGCCAGCATTCCATCCACGCCGCCGGCGTCGTGATCGGGCGAGACCCCCTCGTGCACCACCTTCCTCTGCAGCGCACGAGGGGTGAGGTGCGAGCCGCTCTCGCCACCGAAGGCGTCCACCCCGAGGACGCCCGCCAGCGTCGCAGGGCGCAGGGGAGCGAAGCCGAAGGGGAAGTGGTCACCCAGTACGAGATGCAGGCGGTGGAGGCCATCGGCCTGTTGAAGATGGATTTCCTCGGCCTGCGCAACCTGACCGTGATCGAGGACGCGCTGGCCCACATCCGGTCCAACCGGGGGACCGAGGTGGACATCGATGCCGTCGCCCTGGATGACCCCGAGGTTTTCACGCTCCTCCAGAGGGCGAGCTCGTCGGGCATCTTTCAGATGGAGTCTCCGGGGATGACGAAGCTTCTTCGCTCCCTCCGGCCCGACCGCTTCGAGGAGATCGCAGCTCTGATCGCCCTCTACCGGCCGGGTCCGATGGACGAGATCCCTCGCTATGTCAAGGGAAAGCACGAGCCCTCTTCGATCACCTACTTCCATCCCCTCGTCGAGCCCGTGCTCACCGACACCAACGGAGTCATCGTCTACCAGGAGCAGGTCACCGCCATCCTTCAGGCGGTGGCGGGCTTCTCGGCCGAGGATGCGGAGATGGCCCGCTACGCCATCGCCAAGAAGAAGGTGGAGGTGCTGGCCAAGGCCAGGACCTCCTTCGATCAGGGCTGTGGCGTCTCGGGACTCACCCGGGAGGAGTCGGAGGGGCTCTGGGAGCTGATCCGGCCCTTCGCGGGATATTCCTTCAACCGGGCCCACGCCAGTGGCTACGCTCTCATCGCGTATCAGACCGCGTGGCTGAAGGCGCACTACCCGGTCGAGTACCTCGCCGCGCTGCTGACCTCGGTCAAGACCAACGCCGATAAGATGCCCATTTACCTGGCGGAGTGCCGCATCCTGGGGATCCGGGTGCTTCCTCCAGACGTGAACTCCTCGGACCTGGACTTCACCTGCCGGGGAGAGGAGGTTCTCTTCGGCCTCTCGGCCATCAGAAACGTGGGCGCAGCGGTGGCGGAGCGGATCCTCCAGGCTCGGCGCAGCAAGGGCCCCTTCGTCTCGTTTCATGACTTCAGCAAGAGGGTGGAGGCGGGCGTGCTCAACAAGAAGGTGGTGGAGAGCCTGGCTAAGGCCGGCGCCTTCGACTCCCTGGGCATCGAACGCTCCAGCCTGCTGGCCCCCGATCCCAAGGGCGCCGGCTTGGTCCTCAGCAAACCGGCGATCGAGGCCATCGAATGCGTCCTGGCCGAGAGGCGCTCCGAGGACGCGGGTCAGTTCTCGCTCTTCGCCGCCTCCCCCGAGAGCCCTGCGCCGGTCGTCTTCGCCGGGGCCTCCCCGGCGCCCTCCGCCCCGGCGCTTCGGCCCGGCTCGGGGATCCCTCGCTCGGTCCTGTTGGCGGCGGAGAAGGAGATGCTTGGCTTCTATGTATCCGAGCACCCTCTCGCGGACCTCGCTTCCGCCCTCCGCTACCAGGCGGATGCGGAGATCGCGGACCTTGCCGAGGGGCGAGAAGGAGAGACACGCACCGTGGGCGGGATCCTGACCCGCCTCGAGCGCAGGTTCACCCGCCGAGGAGAGCTGATGATGCTCGGGACCCTCGAGGACATGAAAGGGTCGCTGGAGGTGATCTTCTTCCCTCAGACGGTGAAAGCCACCGCGCCCGAGTTGCTCGAGCTGGACCGGATCCTCCTGCTCAAGGGCAGGTTGGATCGCAAGGACGACGCGTGCAAGCTCGTGGTCAGCGAGGTCGTCGCCCCCGACCTGTCAGGCGCCGCCACCCCGCTTCGTATCCGGCTCCCGGTTTCCGTCTGCACTCCCGGCCGCATCGAGCAGCTCAAGGGGGTGCTCTCTTCCCACCCGGGCCCCTCGCCGGTGCTATTGCATCTGGGCAACGGGGACAAGACCACCGTGCTCAGGCTCGGCGGAGGCTACTCGGTGGAGCTGCGAAACGGCCTCTACGCCGAGCTGCGCACGGTCTTCGGCCCCTCGACGGTGGACTAGCCCTGGACTGGCCCTTCGATTTCAGAGCAGCCGCGATCAGGGCAGCGCCCTTTCTCCGTAGCCGTACTGCGACACCATCTCTCCGCCGGTGTTCTGAAGACGGGCGAGGTCACCCTTGTTGTTCCAGATCGGCCGCTTGATGCCGTACGAGAAGCCGCCCGTGTCGGGATGTGTCTCGTTGGTGTAGATGCGGATGCTCTGACCCGGCTTGAGCACCAATCCGGCCGGGAACCTGAAGTCCTGGCCCCCGTCGTCCGCGTGAAGGAGCCATCCGGAGATGTCCGCCGGTGCGGTGCCACGGTTGATGATCTCGATGTACTCGTCGGGCTGATTGGGCTTCACGCCCTTGAAGTGGACGTTGGTGATGACGACGTCCGGCTTGCCCACCAGCACGAGCTTGGCGACGATGTCGGCGCGGTTGGCGCCGTTCTCGGCGCTGATGAACTTCGTGACGATCTGGCCGTTCTGCTTGAACCCACTGATCATGACCGCGTACTCGCTGCCGTCGATGATCACGGTCTCGGGCGACTGCAGGGTCGGGAGATCGACCTCGTCGTCCGGTGTCGGTCCCGTGTTGGGGGTCTCGTTGTGGTGAAAGCGGAAGCTGAACGCCCGCTCGAGGTTTCCCTCATCGAACGCCACGTTTACCTTGAGGTCCACGTCGAACTGGCTCGGCGAGAATCCCTGTACCGGGAAGTTCTCATGAGTGAAGGTGCCGAGCGTGAACTCGCTGCCGTCGAGCATCACCGGAACGGTGCCTCCTCCAAAGCGATAGCCGCTCTGCCCACCACCACCGGCCGGGACCCCCCACCTGAGGTGCTCAGTGCCCAGGCCGTTGAGGTTGGGAGGGGACGCGCTCATGCTTGGCCAGGTACCCGAAATTACAGCAGTTGCCATGACACATCTCCTCTCAGTGAACCACTGCTCCTTTATTTCTAGCGAAGGACCTACTCTTTGTCAAGACCTCAACTCAGCCGTAGTTCCCCTTGAGCGGCTGGAAGCGCCCCCAAGACCTCGCCCTTGCTGGGGGTCGGGGGGAGGAGCTACCTGCACCGGAGCCCCCGGGGCTTCCTCGATCCCCGGCACCGCCTTCATCGAGGTGAAAGAGGTCGAACCCTTGGGCCGAAGAAAGACGACCCTGCTGGATACCGGGCCCCCGCACCCGACCCCTGTAGCGGTAACGGCATCGGGCCTAGAAGCTTTCCCTCAGCGCCTTCTGGAGGCGGACGTCGGCCTCAAGCAGTGGCACGAGTTCGGCATGGAGTGGAAAGAGCATGTCGGTTGGATCTCTCCCATGCTCGCCACCGCCGTTGCTTTCGTGACGTTCTACTACGGCTCTCACCTTCCTCGGGAAAGCAGGCTTCGAAAGGCCCTCATCACGCTGTTCATCATCGCCTTCGCATCGGCGATCGTGGCCGGGTCTCTCGGCGCCTTCATCAACGAGCTCGAAGGACCTTGCCTACCGCTGAACTGAGGTTTGCTTACAACCTTCCCGGGTGAGCTCCACCTCCGACTCGAAGCGGCTGCCCAGTTCTTCCAGGGCCCCCTCGGCGATCTCCACCACGTGTGCCATGGCCGTCTGTACTACCTTCTTTCGCACGGCGAGCTCGAAGTCGGCGGGGAAAGCGTACCTCAGATGCGCCAGGACTCCTGCCTGCTGCTCCAGCTTGA
Source organism: Actinomycetota bacterium (assembly GCA_050693695.1). Taxonomy (GTDB): domain Bacteria; phylum Actinomycetota; class CADDZG01; order JAHWKV01; family JAOPZY01; genus JBOGWM01. The sequence continues at coordinate 43,800 of JBOGWM010000282.1, read as the reverse complement.
GCCGTTCCAGCATCCAGGAGCGCACCAGCTGGGTGACGCCGAGGTTGTAGGCTTTCGCCACCTCTCGTAGCAGGGAAACCGTCTTGCGGTCGAGCCTGACCGCGAAGGTGGTCGTCGAGGGTCGCTCGGGGCGCTCGATCTCTGCCTCCTCAACCTGCCCTGAGGCGAGGTCCTCAATGCCCGTCTCAGCCCAGAACTTGGCCTCCTCTTCTCTACTCCCGAAGCGTGGAATATGCTTCTCCATCTCATCTCCTCTCCTCTTGTATCGGGTCTTCTCGCCGTCGGTCATGTCTCGTGCGGTGACCGGCCGGGAGAGGTGTGCATGTACCGGCTCCAGGACGATGAAGAGATAACGCCCGGCGTCAGACTGACCGAGAAAGACCTGGCGCGGCTGGCCACTGGGCCCGGTCGTCCGGAGGGCGATCGAGGCCCGATCGAAGATAGCTGCTTCCACCTCCTCGATGGTGACTCCATGGGCGGCGATGTGCTCTTCGTTGTCCTCGTCCCAAAACAGCTCGTCGATTCGCATTCACTCGGTAAGCGTAGCACGTATGTATTGCGAATATGATACGAATGCATTCAAGATCCTAATTTGTTGCCACTGGAGGGACTACAGGCCGAGCAGGGCGGGCAGGTCGTCCCAGTGGTAGAGCACCGCATCGGCCTCCTCGGCCTGGCAGTCCTCGGGCAGCCAGCCATCGTCGTGGACCCCTGCGAATCGGATGCTGGCCATGCCTGCGGTCCGGGCGCCGGCCACGTCGGTCCTTCTCAAGTCGCCGATGTGAACGGCCGTGGGCGGCTCCACACCGATGGCAACGAGAGCTGCGGAGAAGATCCGGGGGCTGGGCTTGGGGACGCCGAACTCGTCGGAGAAGAAGTAGTGGGCCAGCGCGAGGCCGTGGCGGCGGAGCGCCTCTCGAACGACGCGCGACGGGGTGAGGCCCGTATCACAGATCAGGGCGGTCGGGATGTCTCGGGATCGCAGGGCGGTGAGCGCTTCCTCGGCACCCTCCACGAGCCGGGTCCCGCTGTCCAGGGTTCCCGTCGCGAGGGTCTCCGCCAGCTCGTCTACGATGTCGGAGGGGTCGTCCAGGCCGAGCTGGGCCACACACCAGAGGGCGGCGCCCTCTGGTCCGAAGAGATCTCCGTTTCGCCAGGCGACCACGTGCTCTTGCCAGGCGGCCTCGATGAGCTCCCGGGCGCGCTCGGGAGCGAGGTCCAGTCCCCGCCGCAGCGACGCCCTGACGAGGGCGGCCCCTCTTCGCTCCAGCGCCCCTCGGACATCCACGTCGACCAGGAGCGTGCCCCAGCAATCGAAGGTGACAGCTCCGGGCGGGCGGGGGATGGGCATGAGAGAAGCGTAGCCGAGCCGGACCGTCCCGGGGGTACATGCAAAGGAGACCGCAGGCCGCGCTGTGGCTCCTGAATCGGAGAAGGGATCCTCCTGTTGGGCTCAGCCCCGTCGAGCGTCTTCCGGCCAGATCACCTCGACCGGCACGCCGACCTCTCGTGCATGGGCCACGGCATCCGCGGTCCCTCCCGGCCCTCGGGGGGGCTGGCCGTCCCATACCGCGAGGAGACGTTCGCTTACCGAGATGAGCTCCTTGCTCGCCGACAGGTACGCCTCGCGCCCCGAGGTCTCGAAGGGCAGGTATCGAACCGTGCTCGCTCGCTTGAGAAGCTCATCGAAGTCCCCGAGGTTATGAGGCTTGACCACCTTCTCCCGGTAGTCGGGAGCGGGGAGGATCACCTCGTAGCGCCCGCCCAGATCCAGGATCGCCCGGGCGAAGATCTGATCCGCGCCCTCCGCCAGGCAGGTGACGCCGACCAGCCCGGCTCCCGCATCGGGGCGGAGTGCGTCTTGGAGCGCCCGGTAGACGAGCTCGGCCGTTTCCGGCGGGAGGTCGGAGTGCCCGGTGACCCCTATCCGAGCCACCCCACTCCTCGCCGGCCCCTCAACACCCGCTCGGTGATCTCCTCCCGAAACTCCGCGACCTCGGGAAGCTGGCGGTGGAGCTCGGCTTCGCGATGCAAGTCGCGCAGGCGGCGGCAGACCCGCCCCGACTCCAACGCCCCCGCCATTTCTAGGACGGGATGGGTCACTCGGCATGCCTCCTCGGGTTCCCCCGCCAGGAGGTACGCCCGGCCGAGACCCACCGTATCGAAGGCCCGGTTGCGAAGACGATGTCGATCTCTCAACCCGAGCGCCTCTTGGATCTTGCCGATCGCCCGCCAGGCATGGCTGGGATCATGCCGGGCCAGATCCCGGTATCGTGCCCCGATCACCCCGGAGAGCTCCGCGGCGTCGAAGCGCTTGATCCAGTGCGGCTCCTCGCCGGCCTCTCCCCTGGCGAAGGTCTCCTCGGCGAGGCCGACCGCACGCTGGAACGCCTGGACTCGCCCCATCTTGGCGTAGGCCCACGCCTCACGGGTGCGCAGCATCGCCCGGACCCTGGGGGGCATCGGGATGTCTCGTCCGTCGAGGGCGAGCCTGACCAGCTCGAGGCCGTCCATGGGTCGATCGAGGTCGAGCATCTGCCGACTCATATCTGCCAGGATGTTGACGCCGAAGAGGTGGTCTCCCGCAGCGTCGGTTGTGGACAGCGCCAGGGAGTAGTACTTCTGGGCCACTCCGTGCATGCCGGCGTCGTAGGACATGGATGCCGCTATCTGCGACAGCTCGGCCATCACCCTGAACAGCCGGGAGGCGATGGCGGGGGATTGGGATTCCTTCACGAGATCCGCCACCTCGTTGAGCTGTCCGATCACCGCCTTGCGGCGAACCCCCATCCGGAGGCGGCTCTCCCAGGTACGGAGAGTGCGGACAGTCGCTTCAAGACGCCCCACCTCCTCTTCGCCGATGGAGCCGTTGAAGCTGTGGGTCGGGACCACGGGATCCGCCATGGCCCAGCGCTCCAGTGGCTCCGTCAGGGAAGCGCCGAAGACGACCGCGCCCAGGGTCTTGATCGCCTCCCGCCGGCTAAGACCGGGACTGAGATCTCGCATGGTGAACGAGGTTACTTCCTCCACGATACGCGAGGGCGAGCGAGGGAGATCGAGCGAGAGGGGCATGTCCGCAAGCCGCTGCCGGCGGCGGGCCACGCGCTGTTGCGATGCCGCCGTGGTGACCTGCTCGACTGGGAGGCCGAGGGCGGTCGCCAGCCAGCGCAGGGGATCGGGGTGGGGAATCCGTCCCCGCTCGTAGTCGTGGATGGCCTGGGGATCGGCGCCACAGTAGCTGCCCTCTTCCTCGGCGGCCCTGCGCATCAGCCGAGCCACGCCGTTTAGAGAAAGACTCTGGCGCTTGCGCTGCTCGGCGATCAACCTGGCCAGCGGGACGGATTCGGTTCCGATCGTCGGTCCTCCTTGGGTGGTTCTCGGGATCGGGAGAGATGTGGCGATGAGATGCGTTCTTCCTCGCTCCTCCGTCGCGACGGTATCAAAGACAACGTGAATGGTGCTTGGTTCGCTCAATGGCATTCTCAGCCCCGGTCCAGGGGCCAATGCCTCGACCGGAGACCGCTCACAAGTTGGGGGGGTGGGGTGGAGGAGGACCATCTCGGGTGTTCTGTTCCCGGGGTGGTCCCCTCTCCCCGTAGCGGGAGAAGAGTCGATGTTTCCCGGGAGGAGTGATTGACTGCTTCCGGGGGCTGCATGTGGCCCGCCAGCCACCGGACTTTCTGCGGGCAGGCCCCCGTACGGGGGCGGCTCTGCGCCGAGCACCTCAGGCGGGTCCAGGCCAAAGTTGGTACGTGGGCCTGTGCCTGGCCGGGTTGCGAGCGGCTCTCGGGAGCCAAGAGGGGACTGTGCGCCTTTCACGCCGAGATCGTTGGAGCTCTTTAGATAAATGGTGACATCGATCCGCAAACCGTGAGAAATGTCACCCCCGGTTCTTAAGATCTCTCCCACTATGGATCTGGGACCGGTGAGCGTGGCCGCCGCCATCGTGATCGCGGCGGTTGTCCTGGCTCGGGTGGCGGCGCCCGTCCGGGAGCTTCGGGAGATGGCGGCGCGCCAGGCGGTGGAAGCCGAGGCGACCAGGACCATTCAGGCGCGCCTCGATCTGGCCGCGGGGTCCCTTTCCGAGCTGGTGGGAAAATTCGAGGAGCGCGGACGTCTGGAGGAGGCCGCCACCGAGGCGGTGACCCGGATCGAGCGCCTGGTGACCGGCTCTTCTGCCCGGGGACGGGCCGGGGAGAACCTTCTTTCGGCGGCCCTGGGGGAATTCCCCCAGGAGATGGTCATCAGGGACTTTCGGCTGGGAGGCAGGGTCTGTGAGTTCGCCCTGCGCCTTCCCGACGAGAAGGTGCTCGCGGTCGACTCCAAGTGGGCGGGTCTCGACCTCATCGATCGTCTGGAGGCCTCGGAGGATCCAGCCGTACGCGAGGAGCTGCGAAGGCAGGTTGAGCAGCTCGCCTGTTCCCGGATCAAGGAGGTGGCCGGCTACATTGAGCCCTCGGTCACGGCTCCTCTGGCGGTGATGGCGGTGCCGGACTCGGTCTACGCCTGCTGCCGCAAGGCCCATCGGATGGCCCAGGACCGGCGGGTGATCATCGTTTCCTACTCGCTGGCGCTTCCTCTCCTGCTCGGACTGTGGAATCTCTACCGCGGCTACGCACGCAGTGTCGACCACGAGCAGCTCTTGGTGCGGATTCACGAGGTCTCCGTCTGTCTTCGCGAGCTGGGGGATCGCATCGAGGGTCGCCTGGCCAGGGGCCTAACGATCGCGGGGAACGCCCTGGGTGAGATGAGAGGGCTGGTGGCGGATGCGCGGGCCTGCGTGGCGGCTATCGAAAGGGAAGGTTCGGAGAGTCGCACCGTACCCGGAGGGCGCCCGGCAGGCATCGAGCTGCCTGTCTCGGAAGCTGCGTTCCTCCGAGGTCAAAGAGCGAACCTGGAATCCGACCCGGCGGCGGATGGTTGACGTGACCCGCCCTGCTCCCTATCGTCCCTCACAAGATCGATCGACCGCCCGGGCGTCGAGCCGAGAGCCCATGGCGAAGATCCCATCCCGGCTTTGGAGCCTTCCCCGCCGGGGGATGCGGATCCCGTTCCTTGCTCCAGCTCGGCGCCAGGCAGGAGAAAAGGGTATCCATGCCGGAAAAAGAAAAGGCGACCGAGAACGGGAGCGTGGAAGTGAGCCGACTGGAAGCTTCTCCGGGTGTTTCGGGAGGCAAGGAAGTCCTGGCGCTTGGCCGTCGGGGGCTGTCGAAGTCGCCGGTCGGGACCGCTCGGCGTGTCCGGAGGACGCCCGATGATCGGACAGTGCCCGCCGGCGGCGGGACGGGAGGCGAGTCGGCGGCTTCGCCGTCTTGCCTCAATGGGTTCGGCGTGGCCGATTGGCTGCTGGAGCCGTTGCTGCTGGTGGCGGCGGACGGGCTCGAGTTCCTTCAGCGGAACGAGGCGCCCCCCCGGCTGGTTCCGCTGGTGGGGAAGCGTCTGCGCAAGCTGGGGAAGCCGGAGCGAGAAACCATCCTCGCCGCTCTCGGCCAACACAGGCGCTTCACCGAAGTCATCGTCGACATGTTCAGGAGCGTCCATGTCGGATGCTTCGCCCCTTATGAGCAGCTTTCCACCAAAGAGATCATCGATGATCTGCGGCAAGGGTCAGGCGATGCCCCTCACGTCGTCTCGATCCTGCTGGCCTGGGATCGGGTCGAGGATGCCCTGGAGGTGTCGACTTGGGCGGAGGAGGATCCGGAGCTAGATGAGTTGGAAGGGCTCATCGGGGCCCTTGCCCGGGAGAGCTGGAACAGCCAGGAGGAGGTGAGGCGCCTTGGTCGAGATCTTGCGACCGAGCGGCGGACGACCAAACGCCTCGAACGGCGATTGGGCAAGGCCTCGCAAACGCTCGAGGAAAAGGCGAAGGAGGCAGCGGAGGCGGCGAAGCGCGCTCGGAGTCTCCAGGAGGAATGCGCCACGGTGCGAGCACGCGAGCAGGGCCTTGTCACGAGGATGGCGGAGCTGGAGGAGGCTGAGGAGATCTCACGTCGGGAGCGGCGAGACCTGCGAGCCGAGCTCGAGGACCTCCAGGAGCGATACCGACGCGTACGGCGGGAGCTTAAAGAAGCTCGAGCGAGGCTCCCGGCACCGGAAACGCTTGGAGGGCGCTCAGAGGGTGGCCGAGCCCGAGCCGCGCCCAGGGGGCGCCCAGCGCCAACTCCGAGTGAGCTGAGAGATCGTTTCGTGGAGGATGGTGCTCGGGGAGTGCTCGAGGCCAAGCGAATCCTCCTTCTGGTCGACGGCTGGAACGTGAGCTTGGGCCATATCGGAGCGGAGCGCCTTCAGGACAAGCGTCGAGCGCTGGAGCAGGCGCTCCAGCGCTATCAGTCGAGAACCGGGAATCGGGTGACCGTGATCTATGACGGTCGGAAGGTCTCGTGGTTCTGGGTGCCTCGCGTGGGCGCTCACACGATCACCCGAGTTTTCACCTCCGAGGGCGAGACAGCCGACGACTTCATCGTGTCGGAGCTCGAGGCGGGAACGCCGGGGGTCGGGCCGGTGGTCGTCACCTCCGATCGGGAGCTCGGGAGGCGCTGCATCGTCTCCGGCGCGTTCGTCATCTCCTCCGAGAGCCTGGCGAGGTCGGTGGGGCTGTGAGCGTTGAGCTGACCGACCGCCAGCGAGAGGCGATTGAACACGAGGGGGGTCCGCTTCTGGTCCTCGGCGGGCCAGGGACCGGCAAGACCCTCACCCTGGAGCGCAGGTTCCTTCGCCTGGCCTGTACTCCCGGCCTGGCCCCTCACCGGATTCTCTTTCTCTGCAACAGCCGGGCCTACTCTCAACAGGTGAAGGACCGTCTCGCCTGGGGGTTGCCGCAGCGGGCGACCGTCGAGATTCCCGTCTATACCTGGCACGCCCTCTGCTACCATCTCGTCACCCGTCATTACCGCGCTCTGGGGCTGGAGTACCGCGAGCCTCCGGTCCTGCTCACGGCTCCCGAGCAATGGGGAGTGGTGCGGGAGCTTCTCGCCATGGAGCGCCCGGCCGACTGGCCCACGTGGGGAGACCAGCTCTCCCAGCGCGCTTTCGTCGATGAGGTTGCCGATTTTTGCCTGAGGGTCACCCAGCGTCTCATGCGCGACGAGGACCTCGATGCCCTGTCGCTTCGGCGGCCCGACTGGGAGGAGGTGGTGCGCTTCTACCGGCGGTATCGGGATCATCTTCGCCGTGAATGTCGGATCGACTATGCGACGCTCATCGCCTCGGCAGCCCGGATGCTCCAGCGCCATGAAGAGGTGAGGCGGGCCCTAGCGCTTCGCTTCCTGCACGTCCTCGTCGATGAGGGAGAGGAGATGAGCCCGGCCCATCGGGAGCTGCTGGCAGGGATGGGGATTGCGAATCTCACGGTCGCCGCCGATCCGGACTGTGCGGTCGAGTCGTGCAGAGGAGCCCAGCCGGATTGGGTCCTGGGCTTCGAGAAGTGGTTCGACGCTCACTCCCGGGTGATCCTCGATCGCACTCATCGTCTCGGTCCCGGCCTGGGGGCGGCGGTGGGGGAGATGATCGCCCACAACGACGGTGAAGGATGGTGGCGGCCAACAGTCTATTCGGAACGAGAGACCGACTTCACCTGCCGGCTCTACGGGTCCTGCGCTGAGGAGATGGCCGGGATCGGGAGGGAGCTGCGGAGGCTTCAACTTCTCCACGAAGCCGACTGGCACGAGATGGCCGTGTTGGTTTCCCAGCCTGCTCAGTTGCTGCCGGCTCTTCAGCGCGCTCTCGAGCATTGGGAGGTCCCTTACATTGCCATGGCGCCGGAGCGGCCTCTGGCAGCCGAGCCGGCCGTCTCCTGCTTTCTCGATCTCGTCCGCGTGGCGCTGGATGAGGAGGGGTCCGAGGCGCTGCTCGGCAACCTCCTCACCTCTCCTTTGGTGGGCCTGGATTACGGGCAGCGTCGCCATCTGGAGCGCCGGGCCTGGCAAGAGCATCGGAGCCTCGCGGAGGTGGTGGAGGAAGCCGAGGAGGCGGCGGGCCTGCGGATGCTCGCCGATCTGGTACGGAGCCAAGCGAAGGCGGCGGCCGATGAGTGCTTCTGGCAGGTCTACGCCGCAGCTCCCTACTACCAGCGGCTGGTCGCCTCCATACGAGAGGAGCCCTTCGCGCCCGGGCAGGACCGAGGGGGTACCCCGGCCAACGCCCAGGTGGATGCGCTCATGGCCTTCGGCCATGCCCTGGGGCGCTTCGTCGAGCGGCGTCATGGGAGGGCAACGATTCGGGAGTATCTCCGGGAGGCGACGAGGGCCGACTTCGGGGCTGACCCCTGGTTGGCACCGAGAACCGATGACCGGGCAGGGGGAGTCCAGCTCCTGTCCTTTCACGGCGCGAAGGGAAGGGAGTGGGACGTCGTGGTGGTTGCCGGATGCCTTGACGCCTGGATTCCAAAGGGGCGGCGCGCTCAGGGGCTCTTCGATCCGTTCTCCCTGGAGATGGCCGAGGTGACGCAACGCCAGATCGAGGCGATCGCAGATGATCGCCGAACCTTTTACCTCGCCGCCACCAGGGCCCGGCGAAAGGCGATCTTCACGGTCTCGCCGGGGCCGGGAGGCCGGGGCCGGCCCAGCCGGTTTCTGACGGAGCTGGCGGGAGAAGCCATCGCCGTTGCCTCCTTGGAGGAGTCGCTTCCCCTGACCGAGCGAGAGCTGCGAGCCAGCCTGCGTCGAACCCTGCAGTCGCGGACCAGCCTTTCGGAGGAGAAGGTGGCGGCTCTCATCGCTGCCTCCGAGCTTCCCGGGACCGACCCCGCTCGCTGGTACGGACGTTGGGGATGGACCGAGGGGGCCGTGGCTCTGGAGGATGGAGGACAACTCCGAACCTCTTACTCCCGCCTCTCCGTCTACGAGAACTGCGGTCTGCAGTACATGCTCCAGACCATCCTTGGATTGGATCCGATCTCCACCTACGCCATGAAGTTCGGGACCTGGATGCACGCTCTCTTTCAGAACGTGCACGAGGGGGTGATCTCGGATCGACCCACCCTCTTCAAGGCCTACGACGACCTCTTCGAGGAAGGCGCCTTCCCGAACGCCGCCATCGCCCGCCAGTACCGGCGGGACGGGGAGAGGATGCTCGAGGTCTTCTTGGAGCACGAGGTCAAGGCGGGCCGGACGGTGCGTACCGAGCACTTCTTCGAGATCCCGCATGCCGGAGCGATCCTGCGTGGACGTATCGATCGGATCGACAAGATCGGACCTAATATCGTTCTGGCTGACTACAAGACTGCCCGCTATGCCCCCGGTCTCGGCAAGGCTCCCCAGTCCCTGCAGCTTGCCATCTATCATCTGGCCGCCAGGGAGGATTCCGAGCTGCGCGAGCTCGGAAAGCCGGTGTCGGCGCGCCTGGTGTATCCGGGAGATACCTGGGCGGACGGCCGCCCCAAGCAAGCGACGCAGAGCCCGGAGGAGGCCGACAAGGTCCTCAAGCGCCTGCCGATGCTCGTCGAGGGAGTCATGGCGGAGCGATTCGCCCCCTCGCCCGAGGCGGATTGCCTCTGGTGCCGGATGAAGCCTCTCTGCCCTCTGTGGCCCGAGGGCCGGGAGCTGGGCTTCTCGGTCCGGACATGAGCGCTACGACCTCTATCTCCCCGGCGGTCCGTGCCACGTTCGGCGGTCACGAGCCGAGCTCCGAGCAGTTCCAGGCGATCACCCACGAGCTCGTCCCCCTGGCCATCATCGCCGGGGCGGGGAGTGGGAAGACCGCGGTCATGGCCGCTCGGATCGTCTGGATGATCGAGGGCCAGACCCTTCAGCCGTCGCAGATCCTCGGTCTCACCTTCACCAACAAGGCTGCCCGAGAGCTGCAAGACCGGATCTCGGCGGCGTGCGCCGAGATGGCGCCCCGTCCCCGGGAGGAGCCGCAGGTCGCCACCTACCACTCCTTCGCCGACAGTCTCGTCCGGGAGCATGGGGTGCGAATCGGGGTGGATCCCGAAGTGGGCCTGCTCTCCGAGGCCCAACGTTGGCAGCTGCTCTTGTCCGAGCTTGATCGGCTCCCCGCCTTTGACGTCATCGAGTCACGCTCGGTCGCTATGATCTGTCGGATGGCCCTGGGCCTTGCCGATCAGTGCGCCAACCACCTGCTCACTCCCGAGATGGTGATCACCCAGGACGAACGGATCCTTCGCGACGCCGTCGGGTTCTCGGAGGAGGTGATCGCCACCTCCCGCCGCCGGATCGAGCTGGCAGAAGTGGTTCGGGCCTATCTGGATGCCAAGCAACGCGCCCAGCGCATCGATTTCGGCGACCAGGTGACGAAGGCGGTCGAGATCCTGGAGCGTTTCCCGAGCGTGGCGGCCGATCTTCGACAGCGCTACCGGGCGATCCTGCTTGACGAGTACCAGGACACCAACGTGGCCCAGCGGCGGCTGATGCAGCTTCTCGCGCCCGAAGGATACAACCTCACCGCCGTGGGGGATGCCCGCCAGAACATCTTCCAGTGGCGAGGTTCCACGCTGTTTAACCTGATCGATTTTCCCGCTCGCCACTTCTTGAGAGCCGGGGGCAAGGCGCACGGCTACCTGTCGCTCTCCCAGAACTTCCGCAGCGGCGCCCGCATCCTGGACGTCGCCAACCGGCTCATCGACTCCATTCCGCAGGCCCGGCGTCCGGGCAAGGCTCTGGCGGCCGATCCCCGCCACGGTGAGGGCTGGGTGGGCGTGAAGCAACTTGGCGACCAACTCGAGGAGGCGAGCTACATCGCCGAGGAGATACAGCGTCTCCACGGCGCGCCTGCCCGACCCGGACGAGACCCTGCTCGCTGGTCCGACTTCGCGATCCTTCTCCGGAGAAGGGCTCATATCGCCGCCGTCTACGATGCGCTCTGCGCTTCGAACATCCCCGTCGAGGTGGTCGGTCTCGGAGGACTGCTTGCGTTGCCGGAGGTGATGGATGTCGTGGCCTGGCTGCGAGTCCTTGCCGACCCCGGTCCCGGGGGAAATCGGTGGCTTGCCCGGATCCTTCTCGGCCCCCGCTTTCGCGTGCATTACCGGGATCTGGTCCTGCTCGCCCGCTGGGCGGCCTCCCGCAACCGGGAGCTGGCGGTTGGAGGGGCGGGTGGGGGCGCCAGGGGCGCCAAGCTCGATCCGGAGGAGGTCGCCTACTCGCTGACCGAGGCGCTGGATCACCTGGACGAGATCGAGGGATTGGCCCCCGAGGCGGCCAGGCGACTGGCTCAAGCTCGGGCCGAGCTGAGCGCCCTGCGCCCCCGGACTCCGGGCCCGCTCCTCGATCTGGTTCAGGAGGTGGCGACCTCGACGGGGATCGCGGAGGCCCTCGACGTGGTGGCGGGAACCGGCTCGGGGTGGGCCAATCTCACCAACTTCCTTGGGCTGGTCGCCAATTTCGCTCCCGTCTCCGGGGAGCCCTCGTTGCCGGCCTTCCTTGCCTACCTGGATGCGGCGGAGGAGGTGGAGGAAACCATGGAGCTCGCCGCGCTCGTGACCGACGATTCGGTCAAGCTCATGACGGTGCATCAGGCCAAGGGACTCGAGTTCGAGGTGGTCTTCGTACCCGCGGTGGCCGCTCGCCGCAACGAGAGCGGCGACCAGGTGGGCTCGGTGTTTCCCGACGAGCGGATCTCGAATCCCATGATCTCGTACGGGCAGCTCCCCTATCCCGTGCGTGAGGATGCCGAGCACCTGCCGAAGCCGTGGCTTCCCGACGGTCAGCCCCAGAAGAAGGCGGAGTTCGGTCGGGAGCTCAGAGAGCGGGCGGTGGAGGATGAGCGCCGCCTCTTCTACGTCGCTTTGACCCGTGCGAAGCAGCGGCTCTATGTGACGGCTGCCTGGTGGTATCTGCGACAGAGCCGACCTCATGGCCCATCGCTCTTCTGGGAGGAGGTGGCCGCCGCTCCCGAGACCGAGGTGCTCCCGGGCGCCGAGATGCCGGATCGGAACCCGTTGCTCGCTCGTCTGTCCGAGAGGGCCACCTGGCCGCCCGACCCCCCCCACCTCCTGTACCCGGACCCGGTCTTCCCCGAGAGTTATCCCGTCGCCCTAGAGGCTCTGATGTCCGGCGAGCTATCCGCCGAGGAGCTGCTCTCGCGCCTGGAACCCCCCGCGCGCACTCGCGCCGAAGCGCTGATCGAGCAGCACCGCCGGATGGCGGCGGCGGTGGCCGAAACCGGTAGAAAACGCCCTGCCGACTTGCCCGGACGGGGGTTGCCGGCGACCCTGTCGGTCACCCGAGCGGTGGATCTGGCTGCGGGACGGCTCAGTCGCCGGGAGCTCATGCGTCCCCTTCCCGCACGGCCCGAGGTGTCCCGCCGGATCGGGGTCGAGGTGCATCGCTGGATCGAGGAACAGGCGCGTATCGGAGCTTTGATGGGTCTCGCTGACGAGGAGATCCTGGACATCCCGGCGACCCGGATCCAGACCGCCCGCCTGGCAGAGATCAAGGCGGGCTTTAAGTCGCTGGGATACGGCGAGCGCAGGCTCGCCCGCCTGGACACCGGAGAAGTCATGGCGGAGCTCCCCTTCGTGCTCAAGGTGGGGGGATGCCTGATCCGAGGCCGGATGGATGCGGTTTACGAATGCGACGATGGAGGCCTCGAGATCGTCGACTTCAAGACCGGCTCGGCATCCGAGCTCGACAAGATCCATCAGCTCGCGCTCTACGCCGCCGCCCTGATCCAGCTCGGCGTCGACCTCCGGGGTCCCCTGCGAGTCACCTACTGCTATCTGAGCACGGGCACGCAGGACTCCCGCACCCTGGAGCCCGCCGAGGCCCAGCGTGCCCTGTCGGATCTCACCGCCGCCCTTGAGATGCCCCAAGCCGGGGAGACGCTGCTCGGAGGAGGTTTGGTATGATAGTCGGTATGACAGCCAAGACCAAGATCGCCGTGAGCTTGGCGCCCTTCTTGCTCGAGCAGGCCCAACGTGCGGTCGCCGAAGGTCGAGCGCGGAGCGTGAGCGCCTATGTAGCGGAGGCTCTCTTGCTAAAAGGCGCCCTTGATGACCTGGCGGAGATGCTCTCGAAGATGCTGGCGGAGACCGGGGGGCCGCTGACCGATCAGGAGCGGGCCATGGCTGACCAGGCCCTCGGCCGTTGAGTGGAGCGACCCTGGACGCGGGGGCCCTAATCGCATTTGAGCGTAACCAGCGGAATGTTGTGGCGGTGGTCGCCAGGGCCTGCGAGATCGGTGACGTGCTGGCCATCCCGGCTGGTGCGCTGGCTCAGGTTTGGCGCGACGGCAGCCGCCAAGCCCGCTTGGTCCGGCTCCTCGCCTCGCCGCTCGTAGAGGTCGTGCCCCTCGACGATTACACAGCTCGGGCGGTGGGACAACTCTGTGGAGTGGCAGGCGTCGATGACATCGTGGACGTCTCGGTCGTGCTCTGCGCCCGACAGCGAGGTCATCAGGTGCTGACCAGCGATCCCGAAGACCTTCGAGACATCGACCCGCGCCTGCCCCTGCGTCGCATCTGATTCACGACCCCGTGGACCACATGGTCCAACCAAAGAAAGGGTAGGCTCCGCTCGTGCTCATCGGCGCCCATGTGGCTGGCGTGGACCCCTTGGCCGAGGCCCGTTCGGTCGGCGCCGAGGCGGTCCAGCTGTTCTTGGGGGATCCTCAGAGCTTTCAGCGGCCCAAGCCTCGGCTCGACGCGCAGGCGCTTCGTGAATCGCCGCTGCCCATCTATGTCCATGCCCCCTACCGGCTGAACGTCTGCCATCCCTCCCCCCGCATCCGGGTTCCGTCTCGCAAGACGCTGGCGGAGACGGCGCAGTCCGCGGCCGGGATCGGGGCGGCCGGGGTGATCGTGCATGGCGGGCACGCCGAGGATGATCCCCTCAAGGGTCCGGAGCGCTGGTGGAAGGTCTTCGAGGAGCGCGAGTTCCCGGTACCGATCCTCATCGAGAACACGGCCGGGGGGAACAACGCCGTGGCGAGGAAGGTCGAGCAGATGGAGCGGCTGTGGGAGCGCCTCCAGGAATTCGAGGTCGGCTTCTGCTTCGATACCTGCCATGCTCACGCGGCGGGCGAGGAGCTTTCCGATGTCGTGGAGCGGGTGCTCAAGATCGTGGGCACGATCGATGTCCTGCACTGCAACGACTCCCGCGATCTCCCGGGAACGGGGGCCGACCGCCACGCCAACATCGGTGCCGGGAAGATGGACCCCGAGGCCATCCGGGAGATGGTGGCGGCCTCGGGAGCGTCCGTCGTCATCTTCGAGACCCCCTGGCCACGAATCAAGGAGGATTTGCAGTGGCTGAGGGGACGCCATTGACCCGCTGAGGAGCCTTCTGTACCCTAGACACATGAGACGTACAAACCTTGTGCTTGATGAGGAACTTCTGGAGGAAGCGGTTCGGCTGAGCGGTGAGCGAACATACTCGAGGGCGGTTGCCCGAGCCCTGGAAGACTTCGTGCGGCGAGCCAGAGCCGGGCGGATCCTGGAGCTTGCCGGCTCTGGGCTCTGGGAGGGTGATCTATCGAGGATGCGTGCGGATCAGCCCCGACACCTAGCCGCCGGGCGTGAGCGTGCTGCTCGTTGATACCTCGGTCTGGATCGAAATCTTCCGCCGCCCAAGCCGCATTGACATCGGGTCTTTCGGGGACCTCGATGAGGTGGTCACCTGTCTGCCGGTGATTCAGGAAGTGCTCCAGGGGTTCCGGGATGAACCCGCGTTCCGGCTGGCCAGCGAGGCCATGCTGGCCTTTCCGGTTATCGAATCGCCGCTTCGGGAGCAGGTGTTCTCAGAAGCGGTCGATCTGTACCGGGGAGCTCGGCATGCCGGGGTCACTGTACGCTCCTCGGTGGATTGTCTCATCGCCGCCTGCGCCTTGCGCCACGACCTGACGATCCTGCATCACGACCGGGACTTCGACGCCCTCGCCCGCATCTCGCGACTGCAAGTTCGCGAAGCGCTCGCCTGAGACGAAATCTCCTAACCCGACGTCCTCGCTGGCTAGGAGCCGGGGGAGGTCTGAGCATGAGATTGACAAACAACAAGCCCCTCGATAGCGTTGAGCGGATGCTCAAAGCACACGCTCAAGCACCGAGCGGGCAGCGATCTCGGATGGACATCTGGGGCACGGGGCCTTCCCCTCGAAGGCTGTCGAGAAAGATCCGGGTGGGCAACGTCGAGATCGGCGGGGACGCTCCGATCCGCATCCAGTCCATGACCACCACCAAGACCGAAGATGTCTCGGCCACGCTCATTCAGGCCCATGCCCTTGCGACGCAGGGGGCCGATCTGGTGCGCGTGGCGGTCCCCCACGAGGCCGACGCCCGCGCCCTTCCCGCCATCGTGGCCGAAGCGGGGGTGCCGATCATCGCCGATATCCATTTTTCTTACCGTCTGGCCTTGATGGCCCTCGAGGCGGGAGTCCATGGGCTCCGTCTCAATCCGGGCAACATCCGTGATGCTTCCCAGATCCGGACGGTGGTCCGCGAGGCGGCCAGCCGGGAGATTCCCATCCGGGTGGGCGCCAATGCGGGCTCGCTGGAGCGGGCCCTGGTGGCCCGCCACGGCGGCCCCACGCCGGAAGCGCTGGTGGAGAGCGCGCTCGAGGAAGTGCGGATCCTCGAGCAGGAGGGGTTCTTCGACCTGAAGATCTCGGTCAAGCATCAGAAGGTGGACCAGATGATCCGGGCCTACCGGCTTCTGGCGGAGAGGGTCGACTATCCGCTGCACCTGGGGGTGACCGAGGCGGGGCCCCCGCCGGTGGGGACGATCAAATCCGCCGTGGGCATCGGGACCCTGCTCGCCGAGGGGATCGGCGACACCATCCGGGTATCGCTCACCGCGGACCCGGTGGAGGAGGTGAAGGCGGCGAAGCAGATCCTCCAGAGCCTGGGACTGCGGCGTACCAGCTTCGACCTGGTGTCATGCCCGTCCTGTGGGAGGGCGGAGATGGATGTATTCGCACTCACCAAGCAGGTTCTGGATAGGCTCGAAGAGCTCAAGCTTCCCCCCATTCAGGTCGCGGTGATGGGTTGCGAGGTCAATGGTCCGGGGGAGGCTCGGGATGCGGACGTGGGGTTGGCGGCGGGGCCGGGAAGGGGTTTGCTCTTCTCGAGGGGACGCCAACTTGGATGGGTTCGGGCGGAGCGAATGGTGGACGCCCTCATGGAAGAGGCGATCAAGGTGGCGCAGGAGAAGCTGGAGAGCTCGGAGGGGTAGCTGATGCCGAGCAAACTTCTGATCGCCGCTCCCCGGGGCTGGTGCGCGGGCGTCGATCGGGCAGTCGAGATCGTCGAGCGAGCCCTCGGGAGCTTCGGCCCGCCGGTCTACGTGCGCCGCCAGATCGTCCACAACCTGCATGTGGTACGGGGTCTGGAGGACAAGGGAGCGGTCTTTGTCGAGAGTGAAGAGGAGGCGCCGGAAGGGTCGGTGTGTATCCTCTCCGCTCATGGGGTCGCCCCCAGTGTCCACGAGAACGCTCGCCGCCGCCGCCTGAAGGTCATCGATGCCACCTGCCCGCTGGTGACCAAGGTGCACGTCGAGGCCCGGCGTTTCGCTCGGGCGGGCATGAAGATCGTTCTGATCGGTCACGCCGGGCACGAGGAGGTCGAGGGGACCTCGGGGGAGGCCCCCGAGGCGACGGTGGTGATCGAACGACCCGAGGACGTGGGGGGACTCGACGTATCCGAAGAGGAACGGGTGGGTTTTCTCACCCAGACCACGCTGGCGGTGGACGATACGCGAGAGATCATCGAGGCGCTTCGTCGCCGCTTTCCGTCCATCGCGGGACCGACGAAGGACGATATCTGTTACGCGAGCCAGAATCGCCAGCTCGCGATCAAGGCGATGGCCGAGCGGGCGGACCTGGTCCTGGTGGTGGGGTCCGAGAACTCGTCCAACTCCAATCGCCTGGTCGAGGTGGCGCGAGAGGTCGGGGCTCGCTCCTATCTCATTGCCGACGAGACCGCCATCGATCTCCGATGGATCGAGGGAACGGAGATCGTCGGAGTCTCCTCGGGGGCCTCCACCCCGGAGGAGCTGGTGGAGAGGGTGGTGCGCTTCTTCCAGACGCGGGGTGTGACCGAGGTGGAGGAGGTGCGAGTGGCGGAGGAGGATGTCCACTTCCCGCTCCCGGCCGGTCTGGACTGACCATCGGAGCTCGGGGGGGGGCCATGAGGATCCATCGGGAACGGCTGGTGATCACCACCGGCAAGTCCTTTGACGTGATCGACGTCACCGCGGACGTGGAGAAGGTCCTCCTCGCCTCGGGGATCGAGGAGGGATTCGTACTGGTCTACTCCAAGCACACCACCTGTGGAGTCGTGATCAACGAGAAGGAGACCGGACTGCTGTCCGACATCCACAAGGCGCTTTGTGAGATCGTTCCCGAGCACGGTGCCTACCTCCATAACGACTGGAACGCGCGGACCGAGAACATGCAGGAGGACGAGACCCCGAACGCTCACGCTCACATCCGACACCTGCTCGCGGGCCGCAGCTCCGAATGTGTGCCCGTGAACGCCGGTTCCCTCGACCTGGGGATCTGGCAGCGCATCATGGTGGTGGAGTTCGACCGGGCCCGGAACCGAGAGATCCTGATACAGGTGTCCGGTATCTAGATCGTTTGGGAGAGGCCCAGGGGGAGGGCTAAGCTCTCCCCCTGCCAGGAGACGGAGGGGGTGGAGGTGGTGGAGAGGCTCTCTCAAGATGAAGTAAGTCTCGCTCTCGAGCTCGTTACGACGGACCTGGAGCGGGTCGAGCGGACGCTGCTGGAGTCCTCCAGCGCGGCCACTCTCTTTCTCACGGAAGCGGCCACCTATCTCTCCAGGGCGGGAGGCAAGCGGCTGCGTCCGGCGCTCGTGGAGCTCTCCTCGCATCTCGGCTCCGGACCTGACCTCCGGGTCGACATGACCGCCGCGGCCCTGGAGATGACTCATCTCGCGACCCTCTATCACGATGATGTGATCGATGAGGCGGAGGCGAGGCGAGGGGCTGCGACCGCCAACGGCAAGTGGGGCAACACGGTGGCGATCCTCGTCGGGGACTATCTGTTTGCCCGCGCCTCCAGCCTGGCCGCCGATGTGGGCGGCGAGGTTCCCCGGGTGCTGGCCGACGCTATCGCCCGTGTGGTGCAGGGTCAGGTGCGAGAGCTGGAGTATGGCTATGACTGCCGCCGCACCAAAAAGCACTACTTCTCCACGATCCAGGACAAGACCGCCGCCCTCTTCGAGGCATCTGCCCGCCTGGGCGCCTCCGTGGGGGGGTGTCCGACCCGGATCTCCGAGCTGCTCGCCGCGTTCGGGTTCGCCTTTGGGCTCGCCTTCCAGGTGGCCGATGATCTGCTGGACCTGGCCGCCTCTCAGGACGATCTTGGGAAGCCGCCCGGGACGGACCTGCGGGTGGGCGTGTACACCCTG
This sequence comes from Actinomycetota bacterium, assembly GCA_050693695.1. Classification (GTDB taxonomy): domain Bacteria; phylum Actinomycetota; class CADDZG01; order JAHWKV01; family JAOPZY01; genus JBOGWM01. Next base: position 25,478 of record JBOGWM010000282.1, on the reverse strand, counting down.
CCGGTGCTGCTCGCGATCGAGTCCGAGCCGTCCCTGGTCCAGGAGTTGGGGACCCCCGATCCGGACGTGGACCACATCCGTTCCATCGTCTTGAAGACGGGAGCCTTCGACGAGGCGATCGGCGTCGCCACCGGCCATGCGCAGCGGGCTCTGTCCCTTCTGAAAGGGGCTCCGCAGTGTCCCGCCCGCGACTCGCTGGAAAGGCTGACGCGCCTTATCATCGAGCGCGTGCCCCGTCTGATCGAGTAAGCAACGATGACCCGGCCCGACCCGGCCGCCAGGCTGGCCGGCGCCACGATCCCCGCCCACTTCGCGGTCATTCCGGACGGGAACCGGCGCTGGGCGCTGCAGCGGGGGCTAGCCCCGGTGGAGGGCCACCGCCGGGGCTTCGAGGTGGCTCGCCGCCTCGCCCGCTTCTGCCGAAAGGTGGGGGTCCACACCGTAACGATCTGGGCCTTCTCGACCGAGAACTGGCGTCGCTCGCCCCTCGAGATCTCTGCCCTGTTCGACCTTTACGAGGAGTGGATCCACGAGTTCTTACCGGAGGCGGTCGAAGAGGAGGTGCGGGTGTTTCACATCGGGCGCCGGGATGGGGTTCCCCAGGGGGTCGAAAAGGAGGCCGAGCAGGCGGGATTTCCCGGAGGGATGCCTCAGTCCCTGATTGCGGCCATCGATGAGATCCAGGCCAAGACGGCGGGCATGGAGCGCAACTGGATCAATCTGGCGATCAATTACGGTGGGGCGGATGAGATTCATCGGGCGATGAGTCGCATGCTCGAGCACGCCCGCCGCCTGAGGGTCGATTTCGAGACGCTGAACATCCACGACTTCCTGGATACCGCCGGACAGCGATATCCCAACCCCGATCTCGTGTGGCGGCCCTCGGGAGAGTATCGCTCGTCGGGCTTCCTTTCGCTCCAGGCCGCCTACGCCGAGCTGCTCTTCAATCCCAAGTACTGCCCGGATATCACCGAGGAGGACGTCGCGGACGCCATCCTCGAGTACTCCGCGCGGGTGCGCCGCTTCGGCGGATGACGCTGGGGCGGTGACCGTCAAGATCATCTCCGACCTTCACTGCGCGCTGGACGCTTTGGCCCGAGAGGTGACCCCCCGCGATACCCTGCTCCTGCTGGGAGACCTGATCAACGTCATCGATTACAAGACGATGGACGGGATCCTGGTGGATGTCTTCGGACTGGAAGTGATGACCGAGGTCGTGGCTCTTCGTACCCAGCGGCGCTTCGAGGACGCTCGAGCCGTGATGGCCCGCCATCGGGAGGGCCGGGAGACCCAGGTCAAGGAGCGATTTCAGGCGCTGATACGGTCCAGCTACATGGCGATCCGAGACGCGCTTCCTCTCCGGACCTACGTGATCTTGGGCAATGTGGATTCGCCCGCGCTGGCGAAGGAGGTCCTCCTGGGGAGGGTGGAGCTCCCGGACGGCAAGGTGATCGAGATCGAAGGGCTGCGGGTGGGATTCGTGGGAGGCGGGCTTCCGACGCCACAGAAGGTGGCCGGAGAGATCGCGGAAGAGGAGTACAACGCCAAGCTCGAGGAGCTGGGTGAGGTGGACGTGATCTGCTCTCACGTCCCCCCCGAGGTGCCCGAGCTGACCTACGACACCCTGGCCCGCCGGCATGAGCGCGGGTCGGCCCGGCTGCTCGGCTACGTCCGGGAGGTCCAGCCGCGGGCGGTGTTCTTCGGCCACATCCATCAGCCGCTGGTCTCTTCCATGCATGTGGGTCGCAGCCATCTCCTGAACGTGGGTTATTTCCGGCGGACGCAGCGAGCCTGGCGCCTGTCCCTGGCGCGGGCTGGCCCAAAGGAGCGCTGAGCGCCTTCCGAATCGACACCTCGATAGAATGCCTCGGTTGCGAACCTCTGAAATCAAGCAGGCAGAAAACGAAAGGAAGCTTCTCCATGGGAGAATCCGGAAGCGCTTCAATCGAGATCAAGGGCTCCACTCCCAAGATCCTCCAGGTCATCGGGAACATCGAGGCCCTGCCGAGGTGGATGGACGCCGTGAAGTCCGCGGAGGTGCTCGAGCGCGATGAGCAAGGACGGCCCGCCCTGGCTCGCTTCGATGTGGACGCCCGTATCAAGCGGGTGGGCTACACCCTGCGCTATTCCTATCCTGAAGGGGGCGTGGCCTGGGAGATGACCGAGGGGGACCTGAAGGAGATCACCGGCTCGTATCAGCTTCGAACGATCGACCATGTGACCACGGTGACCTACAGCTACGACATCGACCCGGGCTTTCCGTTGCCCGCGTTCCTCCGGCGCCAGGCGGTGAAGGTCATCGTTTCGACCGCGCTCGAGGAGCTCAAAAAACGCGTGGAGTCGCTTCCCGACCCTTGAGGAGAGGGATGCCTTATCCGGATCCTTCCACGCCGCTCCCCGTCCCACGCAGGAGTCGCAGGGCGTTCCCGCTCAGGACGAGCGCTTCCTCGTGCGGCGGGAGGCGCAGCACGCGGATCTTTTCCAGCTCGATTCCCGGGTGCAGCCAGGGGCCGTCAGAGGCGAAGATGATCTTCTCCGGCCCGGCTCGCCGGACCGCCTGGACGAGGTAGTCGAACCGTCGCACGCCGGAGGTATCGGCGTGGACGTTGGGATGGCGGACGAGCTGATCCACCACCTGTTGCTGCGCCCGCCAGTCGTCGGCGAAGCTCCCGAAGTGGGGGATGACGAAGTGAACATCCGGGTACTCGGAGGCCAGCAGGTCCACCAGGTAGGTTCGCCCGACGACATCGACCAGCAGCGGCAGCCGGAGGGCCCGGGCCGCTTCACACACCTCCCGGGTGGCCATGGCGTCATGGCCGTGAACCTTCATCCCGCGAAATCCCCATTCCCGGGTCGCCCGCTCCATCATGGGGAGGATGCGTCCGGCGTCCCTGCGGGCATGCACCATCCCGAAGCCGATCAGGCGGCGGGGATAGCGGGCCACGACCCGGGCGAGCTGGGCGTTGGCCCGCCGGTAGTCGCTGTGGAAGGGCGGGACCACGATCGTCTTGTCGATACCGGCCGCCCGGGCGCGCTTGAGGTACGGCTCGATGGGCGCGTTGGTGTTCCAGGGCGCCGTCATGAGGTCGCCCCTCCCGGCGTGACAGTGAGCGTCGATGATCACCGGAGGCTCGCGGTCGGCCGGTCGGGCTTCCGGGTCCAGGCGGCGCCGTTTGTCTCACGTCTCATGCCGGGTGCGCTGACCGTGGCAGCCGCCGGGATCCGTCCCGGACTTCATGGACAGGTTCCCGGGTGAAACATCCCAGGCTCGTGAGGGGTGGGGTGAAGTGCAAGGTGTCGATTCATGAAGCGACGAAGGCCCGCAGCGGTCCTGGAAGATGGGGGACCTGGAAGATGCCGCACGATCATCACCAGGAACTCGTGGCTCGCGTCGATGGCACGCAAGGCTTCGGGTTTCAGGCTTGCCCCCGGGTTGAAGATGCTGTCCCGGTTGTCCGTCGGAAACTGGTGCTCGTGAGGGGCCCTCCCTCGGATAAGCGGGGATCGGGGAGGGATCGTGAAGGGATTGATCACCCTGGCAAAGAAGCGGATGTATCTGATCCGATGGGGCGGCGCCGGCGCCCATTCGCGCTCGGTGTGGGCCTGCGAGTACGAGTCCTGGATCAAGTGAAGCGCTTCGCCGATCGACTCGAAGGCTGCGACTCGTGTTGGGGCCCTCAGGGCGTTGCCGTGCAAGGCTATGAGACGATTGCGGACCCCCCTCAGAGCTGTCGCCATGTCTTGGCACAGGTCGGGCCCGCCACGGAGGGCGTGGCGCGACTGCTCGGCGGGATCGACGGCGTGCACGAGGGCGGCCGGAAGCTCCAAGGGAAGCTCGATGCCAAAAGGCAAGGTGGTCGTTCTACCGATGTCCACCCGGGTTACTCCTGCCCGAAGTGCGGCATCCAAGGGATCCCCCGCGACGATACCGGCGCGCCTCGCGGCGCGTTCAGTCAGGATCTCGTGACCCAGTTCCGCCCCCGGAATCCGGGACGGCCCGCTGGCGGGGGGGATCGGCGGGATATGGGTGACGAAGAGCTCAGCCTGGCCATCCGGAGTCAGACCGAGCTCTGGCTGCCTCAGCGCCGACTCCATTCGAGCCAGGCTCCTCGGTCCGAGGATGCCGTCCACAACGAGGCCTCCCTGGGCTCGTTGCCAGCGCCCGGTCGCCCCAGCGAACTGCCGCTCGCTCGGAAAGGAGGTCGCGAATCCGATGAGGCGGGAGATGGTGGAAGCGTACGCTCCCCATCCCAGGGACCGGCTATAGTCGCGATTACGACGCATAGCACGATCTATGTCAACGGAGGGGACCGGTCCGATCGCTCCTCGCATTCGCCCCCACGTCTGCGGCCCGAGGATGCCGTCGACCGTGAGCCCGTTCTGATCCTGCTGCCAGCGCGCGACCGCCTCGGCGAACCGCGGCTCATCCGGCGTCCTGGTCCCGAATCCCAAATACCGCACGATGCCATCGAGAGATGGTTGCCAGCTCAGCGACTGTCTATGAACTCGGTTCCGAGCCACCGCGTGATTGATGTCCACGGCAGGACGCGCAGGCTGAAGCGCTCGCGTTGTCGCCCTCCGGGCCTGCCGTCCCGTCGGGGGCCTGCGGCGGGCAGGCGCCCGGGCCGACCGGAACGGCGCCTCATAGACCGCTTCATCCATCCACTCAATAAACTCCTCTAGACTTGCATCTGCGTCAGTCATCCCGTTCCCCCTGATTCAGATTACGGACTTGCTCCGATTGGCCCTCACCGGGCGGCGCACCTCTACCCCCCCGAGCGGGCGGGCTGGCCGTTGGCGACCGGCGAGGCCGGGCGATCCCAGGGCAGGATGCGCTGGGAGGTGGAGCGCCGGGCCAGACCGAGCGATTGGGCGCTGGTCAGCCATTCCTCCGCGTACTCCACCACTTGCAGCAGCAGGGTCTCGAACTCCACCCGGGTGGTCTCGAGGATGTGCGGCTGGGCGAGCCAGCGCAGCACCTCCCTCCCCGCGACCGCCATCCGCTGGCGGGGGGAGGTGACGAGCCGCTCGTTGAAGTGCCGGACGAGCACGTCCTCAACGACGTCCCAGGCGGTATCGGCGCCGAACAGACGCTTGATATCGTCGGACTCCAGGATACGGAAGGCCTCCTCCAGGAGCTGCATGACCTCGACTCGCAAGACGTTCACGTGGCCGAAGGAGGTGAACTTCAGATTGTTGCGCAGGTCCAGGCCGGCCCGCCGGACGATGGCGATGCTGCCGAAGCTGGGATCGAAGGCGCGCTCGCGGATGACGTCGGAGATGCGCTTGTCCCGGAAGAACAGAGCGACCTGATTGTTGAAGTGGGTGAAGAGGCCGTGGAAGTCGGTGTTGGCGCGCGATCCGGCCGGAACCGGGGCCCGGCCGTACCCGAAGGCCCGGCGGTAGGCCGACAGGCGATCCCGCTGCGTATACCGCAGGACCTCCCGGCGGTCGAACTGGTAGAGGGCGAAGGCGCCCGGCCCGGCGGAGAGCCGGGCCGTCCCGGCCCGGAACAGCTCCTGGAGCTTCTGGATCACCCGGAAGACTCCCACCCTCTCGTGCTGGTAGATGTAGTAGAGGTCGCCGGTGGCGATGATCCTCTCGGAGGTGACCGTCTCGTCGTAGGCCAGGACGCCGGGGGGGATGCGGGTCTGGCCGAACTCCGCCGCCGCCTCGGGGCCGACTCCGGCCAGCTCGGCCAGGCCCTTGTCGGGGGGAGGTATCGACCTCGCGTCCGCCTCCACCGCGGCCGTCAGCAGGTCGTCGACCTGCTTGACCAGCTCCTCCCCGAGTTGCGGGTTCTGAAGGAGGTCGGCCGACAACCGGCTGGCCAGCGTCTCCTTCAGCGCCGCGATGCGGTCGAAGAGGTTTTGGTATTCCCGTTCCCTCGCCATGTGGGACCTCCTCAGATCGAAAGTTCAGTCATCGCAACGACTCCATGTCTTTCATGCCTCACCTCGACCCCACCGACACGCTCACCGATCCGGCGCTCATAGGACGGTGGTGGAGGTCACCTGGAAAGCCTGTGGCCGAGTGCCCGTTTGCCCATCCGGGTTGGTGACACTCACATCTCTCGGGCCTACGGCCGCGTTGCGGGAGATGTTGATCTCCGCGACGATGGCCGACGGGTTGATCGAATTTACCGCGACGCCGATGCTGTCGCCGAAATCGAGCCTCGCTCCTGGCGCGAATCCCTGGCCTGTTAGGGTTACCGTTGCGGTATCGTCCTGCTGGAGAGAGGACGGTTCTACAGAGGTCACCTCGGGCGGGGGGGGCGGCGGTGACTCCGGAGGAGGCACAGTAACGGTGAAGGTCACTCCGCTCCCGAAGCCACCGTCGGGATTCTCTACCACGACGTCCCAGATACCTGCGTGAATGAGAGCGAAAAGGAAGCTGGCCCTGACCTGGTTCGGGCTCACCACCGTGACCGAGGCGCCCGCGAGCTCAGTCGGCGCGGTTGGGTCTGGCGGGGTCTGATTCTTGAGCAACACTCGGGCGCCGTTCTGGAACCCCTCCCCGTCCACATCCAACCGCTCCGGCACGGGTATCCCTTCTGCCAGAAACACCGACTCGGGGTCCACCGCGATGATCTCCGGGCGGCCGCGCGTGATTTCGCCGGCAAGATCGAAGGCCTCCTCCAGGTGGGCGGAGAGCTCCTCCAGGGCACGCTGCACCCGGGCGGTGTGGAAGGCACTGGTGGGATTGGCGGGGTGTGAGGGATCGCTCGCCAGCTCGAACGTCTTCGAGACCAGCCTGCTGAGCGTGTCCAGGGTCGGGCTGAGAGCGATCACCCCGTCCTTGCCTCCTTCCCGGATGAGACGAGGACCCTCCTCCCCGGCGACCGTCCTCACCCAATCGAGCAGCTCCGCCACCGTGATCGGAGCCTCAGGCTCACCGGGCGTGACCGCACTGAGATTCAGATCGGTTGTCTCCCGCTCCGCCGGTCCGAGGAAGACCGAGTTCATGGCGAAGTAGGTTTCCTGGACCGACTCGGCCACCACTCCCAGCGAGCGGGACAACAATACGAGTTGGGTCCCGAAGAAGACTTCGCCATCGGTGCGGACAAAACCATCCCGGAAGACGATCCAGCTCTGGAAGAGCGACTGGACGTAGTCGACGAGGACCAGGAAATTGGTGAAGTTCTGCTCTTCCTCGATGGTGTTCACGCGATCCTGCTCCAGCCCGAGGCGCTCCCGCAGGAGGCCGAGGTCGCCGCTGATCTCCTCCGCATCGATGGAGAACGTCGACCCGGAGATGAATTGGGCTATGTCGATCCCCAGCAGCAGCCCGAAGAGATCGTCCACCCGCTGCACCCGAGGGCCTCCGACCTCTCCCAGCTCGGTCACCAGCTCCGTCAAGTTGGAGCGCACGATCGCCCGGGCAGCCTGGCTGTCCTCAGGGTCGGCGTCCGCCCGCAGGGGCTTCAGCCCCTCGAGCAGGGGAAGGGAGTCATCGAGGGCGGAGGTGGCTCGAACAAAGAGGCTGGCCTGCGCTCCGGTCACGGCCCCCATTTCGGTATAGGCGGTATAGCCTCGCGGCGTCCAGCTATATTCCGTATGTCCCGAAACCTTCTGCAGGCTGAAGGACTTATTGAGCGCCTCGAGGAAGGAATTGGGGTCGCCCGGTTTCGGCAGGCACCCCAGGACCTCCCCGATGGCTCCCTGGATGATCTGGCTCAGCGGCGATCTCCCTGGGGCGGGGGCCGTTTCCCGAGGGTTCGTCGGCAGGGTGACCTCCTCGGTCAGGATGGGAAAGCTCAGGGCATCGTCAAGCGCTTTCTTGGTCGAGTCGCCCGTCTGACCCGTCATGGTCTGTCTCCTCCCTAATCGCTCCGGCCGGATTCCCTTATCAACTGCTGCCCGATGCCCGTGGCCCGCACGGATACGGTGGTGGTGCCCACCCGTTCCGCGATCTCCTCCCAGCACGCCAGAAGGGCTCGGCTCACCTCGTGCAGCGGGTCACGGCATCGCTCGACTTCCTCGATCACGTTGTGTGCCCAAGCTTGCCACTCCCCCTTGCGCTCCTGTCCCAGGCTCGCCAGGGCGCTCATGCGGTCGAAGGAGGCAAGAGCGGTGAGGAGGTGTTCGCCGAGATGGTTGAACCGTTCCTGGCATGAGGCGAGCGCTCGCCCGGCCAGGGCCAGGTCCGGGTGGTCACCGGTTACCATCGCCCGGGCTCGGGCTGCCTGCTGGGCGACCTCCTGCGCCGTCCCCACCAGCTCGGTGCTGACATCGGCGTAGTGGTCGGCAACCGCGTGACTCCCATCCGCCGGTTTGCCCTCCGCGACCGCCCAGAGAAGGTTGTCGAAGCTCGCGGAGAGCGCCCGCACCCGCTCCGGAAGATCGCTGAAGGCGGCCTCGAGCGCCACGTCCTACCTCCTCGCCAGCTCTCGGTAGAAGTGCTCGGTGATGACCCCCGGGCGCGCCAGGCGGCGGTCGAGCGCGAACCGGGCCGCCCCGATCAGGAACCGCTCCGGGACCACGCCCGGATCGGTGCGGGCGGCGAGGCGGCGGGCGGCCTCCTCGATCATCTGCTGATCCTTGGGACCGAACTGGATGACCTCGGAGAGGCTCCTGTTGCCGAGGGTGGCGTAGCGCCGGTAGCAGACCGTATCGACGACCAGCTCATTGGCCATCGGGAAGGTGTCCAGCAGCGTCTCGGGGATGTTTCCGGCGCGGGGGTCGGGATATATGCGCTCCCAGAGCTGGCGGTATTGCCGGGCATGCTCCCCGAAGCCCATCCGCGCCAGGGCCTCGATGCTGATGAAGCTGCGCAGGTACGGGGTGGGATGGGGGGCGGAGGGGGAATAGGCGAGCACCGTGGAGGGAGAGCGGCCGACCACGTCCATCAGCGAGCCGACGACGGCGGGGCCTCCCAGCAGCAACCCCATCAGGTCCGCGAACAGCTCCCGGTTCCAGCGCTTCCACGTGGAGGCGACGAGCGGACCACATCCCTCCCGCGACAGCCGCTCGCCGATGGCCCGGGGCATCTCTCGGGCCAGTCCCAAGTCGTTCTGGAGGTTGTGCGAGACCTCGTGTAGGACCGCGCCGAGCGTCCAGGGGTTGACCAGGCGGTGATAGGGGAGCTGGATGAGCGGGAAGGGATTGAGCTGACGCCCCAGGCGGCGGAGCGGGATGCCCCGCCGGAAGGTGGCCGGAGAGAACCCGGTGCGCATGTAGGAGAAGGGCGGCGGGGCGGGAATGCTCTTGGCCGTGCCGATTCCCCGGTACGCGACCTGATAGCAGTCGAGGGCGATCCGGTCGCAGGAGAGCAGCCAGTCGGCGAAGCGGGATTGGCGCTGGCCGAACAGCTCGAAGTAGAAGTCCCAGATGCGCTCGATCGCCAGGACCCATCGGTGGGCTCGCTCCTTTTCCCGTACCACTCGTTGGAGGTGGGGGGAGGTCGGGTTCCGAGTGGCCGCCTCCACAGCCTGCGAGACCTTCCCGGTGAGCCCGAGAAGGTCCCCCCGCAGGGAACCGACGAGCTCGTTGACCGCCTGGAGATGGCCCTCCGTGGGCGCCGCCGCGTCCCGCCCGAACTCATCCCTACGGAAGGGACGCAGGGCTGCCGCATGGCGAGTGACATTCAGCGATTGCGCTCTCAACCATGGCTGCAGGACCCCGGGCTTGCGGGGAGCGGTGGAAGCGCCCACCTCCCGGTCCCGGGTACGACCCCCGGCCCTTGCCGGCTCCAGAATCTCCGCCAATGATTGCATCGAATCATCCTCGCTTGGGCTGGGGGCCTCGAAGGTTCTCGCTCCGGATCGATCTCATCCTCATTGGGAGGCGGTGTGATGGAACCGCCGGTCCAGGGCGCGGGAGCGCCGGTAGGCCTGAACGCACCGCTGAGGACTGCCCAGGACACCCGCGGTCTGCCTGGCCAGGGTCCGAACCGCTCCCTGCGGGGTGACCGGCCGGCCGGCGGCGGCCTGGCGGGCGATCGAACCGGCGGTCCGGTGAACGATGGTGGGGAGCGTCCTGACGAGGGGCCGGGTCGTCGGGTTTGCTCTCAGGGTGCGAGCCACTCCCGCCACGCCCCGGATCAGGCCCGGAGCGGCTCTCATGATGGCCGGCGCTACCCGTGGGATGAGCCGGGCCGCCAGGGGGACCAGCGCTCCGAGAAAGGCCTCGGCCTCCTCTTCGCTCTCCGTCTGGGCTGCGGCATGCCCCAGATGCTCCATCAGCGCATCCGGGTAGACCTGCCGCAGGGGGTTCACCTCCGCCTCCAGCTCCCATTCCCACTCGCCCTCGATCTCGGATTGCGGAAGCCAGCCCCGAGCATGACGGCCGAGCGTCTGTCCCAGGTCACGTCCCAGGGCGGCGCCGCTCGGCCCGAAGTACCCTCCGATCGCTCCGCCGACGCCGCCGAGCCCACCCAGAGCGCTCCTGGCCGCGCGCAGTCCGACTCCCCTCAAGGCGGGGGCTGCGCGGCGGGCCACTCCCGCGAGGGCTCGGAAGAACTCCTCGCTCTCCCACTCGCCTTCCAGCTCTTCCTCCCGCTCGTATTCCTCCTCGAGCTCGGGCAGGGCCTCAAGCTCGTATGCGGACATACCCATGGTCGTCCCTTCCTTTCAGAGCTCACTCGCTGCCTGGCCGCCGCCTCGCCCGGATGGCCTCATCAAGGCCGGGGCCGCACGGCGCGGGGCCGGCCTGTGGAGGCCGCAGCCCGGGTGGCCCGGACGTTGCGCTGAAGGGCTCGGGCGCATGCATGCGGACGCCCGAGCACCCGCCGGGTCTGGGCGGCCATGACCCTCCCCGCGGCCTGCCGGGTGACGGGTTGGCCGGTTGCGGCTCGGCGGGTGAGGGTGCGGGCGGTGCTGGCGACGATGCTGGGAACGGTCCGCACCGCGGGGCGGGTGGCCGGCCGGCTCCGGAGGATCCGGGTCAGGACGGCGGTGCCGCGAACCAGGTGCGGGAGGACGTCGCGAAGCGCCGCGCGGTCCGCCGGAGAGATCGAAGCCACCGCGGCCGCTCCCGCCATAGCCTCGGCCTCGGCCTCGGTCTGGGCCCGGGAAGCCACCGCCGCCATGAGCTCCGCCTGCGCCTGCTGGTAGGTGACAGGAGCCGCAGCCTCCTCCTCGAACTCCTCTTCTCCTTCCAGCTCCCCTTCCAGCTCCCCTTCGTACTCGTATTCAAGCTCGGCCTCGCCGAGGGCGGAGGCGGCGGCTCGCCCGATCATGCCTCCCAGGGGACCTCCCACCGCCGTCCCCACGATCGGAGCGGCGACCCGGGCGACTCGACGGAGGACCGGGGCTGCTCGGCGGACGAAACCTCTGATCCCGCGGGCGATACGTCTGAAGAACTCCTCGCCCTCGAGCTCGCCTTCCAGCTCCCCCTCCCATTCGCCCTCGAGCTCCTCTTCGAACTCGCCCTCACCCAGTCCTCCGAGGAGGCTCCCCGCCCCTCGGGCGATCGTGCCAAGGAACTCCTCGCCTTCCATCTCACCTTCCAGCTCCTCTTCCAGCTCCCACTCCCACTCCGTATCCGCTCTGACGGCCATGGTGTGTACCTCCTTTCGGAAAGGAACGGCAGTGAAAATCTAGACTGGCGACATGCTTTCTACTATTCGCTTTTTATTGGTAACACTCTTGAGCTACCTAAACTATGTGAAACTTACTTTAGTAACAGGCGGGAGAGGTGCAAACGCGCTATAAGGAGATGGGTTGTCTGCGGGACGACTCGAAGATGGCCGGTCATGTTGCGGGGAGGCGCTCCCCGGTGAGGGAGCTCTATCCGAGCACGCCTCCCATCAAGACATGCCTTTACGGGCTGGGTCGGAGAAAGTAAATTGGTAAGGTGGCGTATCTGGAAATGACTTCCATGAGTACCGGGATCAAAAACGTGTTCTTTGAAATTTCATGGCGGCTCGGCTGGAAGGAGCCACGAGGGCTGGAACGGGTCTCTCCGTAAGGACCGCCCGAGTGAGTGGCGCCTGAGTTCTGCCTCGACGCTGGATCATGCGAGTAAGGGGGCGACCGGTTGATCGAGAACAAGCCGTTGCCGTCACGAGCACCCGACGCCGCGTACTCGGGGGTGCGGTCCCTCGTTCAGGAGCTTGTCCATCAGGTCACCGGGGACGGGGGGTCGGCCGCTGCGCCCAAGCTGGACGAGGCCGAACCGGGGGTCATCCTGGATCTGGAGGTGGATGACGTGCGATGCCTCCTCGTCCGATCCTCACCGAACGCGCTGCGGGTCCGGGACATCCTGAGCCCCCGGGAGCAGGAAATCGCCCGCATGGTGGCCAAGGGGTACACGAACAAGGCTATCGCAGGAGTTCTCGACATCAGTTCCTGGACCGTCTGCACCCACCTTCGACGTGTCTTCGGAAAGCTGAATGTCTGCTCGCGGGCCGCTATGGTGGCGCGCCTGATGGAGCGGGACGAAGTTATCGATCCGACCCGCCGCTTTTCCTCCGACAGTTCCGCTCGCTAGCTCCGATCGCCGCGGCGCCCTCGTATACTCCCCGCTGGAGCGCGACTTAGCTTGAAGCCTTGGTACTTGGTCGAGAGGGCGAGAGCGTGACACTGACCGTGGGGGTGGACATCGGAGGGACGAAAGTCCTGGCGGCGGTCGTGAACTCGCGCGGTGAGATTGCCGCCCGGGCGGTACGGGGAACCGACCCGGAAGCCGGGGTCGGCTCGATAGTCGCCGCGCTCGAGGACCTGCTCGGGCAGGGCGGGCAAGAGGTGGCGGGGATCGGCATCGGCGCCGCGGGGTTCGTCGAGCACCCCTCCGGGCGGATGACTTTCTCCCCCAATGTCGCCTATGAGCGGCCGGAGATCGCCGAGGTCGTCGCCGCCCGGTTCGGCCTGCCCGTGAATGTGGAGAACGACGCCAACGCCGCCGCCTGGGCCGAGTATCGATTCGGGGCGGCCCGGGGAGCGGATCACATGCTCATGGTCACCGTGGGTACCGGCGTCGGAGGAGGGATGGTGATCGAGGGCGAGCTGTATCGAGGTGCGCGGGGCTTCGCGGCCGAGTTCGGCCACATGACGCTCATGGACGGGGGGCCCCAGTGCACCTGTGGGGAGCGAGGATGCCTCGAGGCTCTCGCCTCGGGGACCGCCATCGCCAGGATGGCGCGCGAGGGGGTGGGCGGCGCACCGGACTCCATCCTTCCGGAGCTGTCGGGAGAGGTTCCCTCCCGGATCACGGGCGCTCTGGTGTCCGAAGCGGCGCGCGCCGGGGACGAGTTCGCCGTTGAGGTCCTGGAGCGGGCCGGGCGCTGGTTGGGGATGGCCCTCGCCAATCTGGTGAACGCCTTCGACCCCGAGATCATCGTGGTCGGAGGGAGTGGTGCGGAGGCTGGCTATCCCTTCCTGCAGGCGGTCAGGATGGAGCTGGACAAGCGGGTGGGGCCCCGGCGTCCGCCGCCCAAGATCGTCACCGCTGGGCTGGGAAATGACGCGGGTGTGATCGGGGCTTCGGCCCTGGTGCGCATCGCTGCCGGGATCGATTGAGTCGAGGGTGTTGTTCCGCGGGACGGAAAGGAAGAGATCATGGAGGGCAAGGAGCAACTGGATCGAGTACGCGGCCTCCTCGCCAGCGCCGGTAAGCTGGTGCTCGGGCTGCTCAGGGACCCTCGGGTCCCGAGCCGCCACAAACTGATACTGGCCGGAGTGAGCGCCTACGTGGTCCTTCCCTTTGACTTCATCCCGGACTGGATCCCCGGCCTCGGTCAGGTGGACGACCTGATGCTCCTGGCGCAGGCCCTGGATCTGCTACTGAACAGGCTTCCCGAGGACGTGGTCGCCGAGCATTGGGACGGATCGCCCGAGATTCTCACCCTGATTCGCAAGGGCCTGTCCGGGGCCACCATGTTCGTCCCGGCCTGGCTGAAGAACTGGATGCTCCCGAAAGAGCCCGCGTAGGCGGATGATGCGGGGGCCGGGAGGCGCATTCGCGCTGGTGGGCTTCGAGCTGGCCGTGGGGACCTTCGTCCTCATGTGGACGACCTTGCTCGTCTGGCGGGTGGTCGATCGCGGCCACTATCGGGCCGCTACCTGGGTCCTGGTCCCGACCGAGATCGCCTTCTCCTTTGCGCTGCCCGGCCGGATCCGGGGAATGGGACTCACCTTGGCGGTCCTGACCGCCCTGTTTCTGGCGGCTGTCTATTCGCGCAGGCCCCTTCTGGAGTGGACCAGCGGAGCCCTGGCGAGCGCCTGGGGAATCGGCCTCCTGGTGGCGGCGGGGATCCGGAGCTGCGCGGGATGCGCGGCGGGACCCATCCACGCGCTCCTCGGAGCCTTCGTCCTGGGTGCGGTCACCCACGGGATGACGCTCGGCCACTGGTATCTGAACCAGCCGCGCCTTCCCATCGAGCCCCTCAAGGCGGCGATCCGGATCCTCCTGACGTCGATCGCCTTCTCCCTGGCGGCAGGTCTCGTCACCCGTCCCCGGCTGCTCGCCGCCTCGGTGGAGGGCGTCCTGGTCTTCTCGACCTCGGGCTTCTGGTGGACCTGGCTGCTGCTCATCGCGGGGACCGGCGTGCTGGGGGGCCTGATCCGATCCACCGTCTGGAGCCGCTCCACCCAGTCCGCCACCGGTCTGCTCTATATCGCGATGGTCACGGTGCTGGGCGGGCAGTTCCTCCTCAACCTGCTCCTCGCTTCCTGACGCCGCGGCCGGGCGGGTCCCTTCTCGGGATGGATGGGATCGAGGTCCTCGTGGAGCGAAAGCGGACGAGATTGTAATTCCGGTCGGCTTAAGGGAACTACCAGTACCGTATCGCGCAACTAATTCAGGTGGGTCATCAGGCCGGGGGTGTAAGATACCCCCAGGGGGTATATAAGGAGGAAGAGATGAAGGAAGAAGCACTTTTTGTCCCGGAGGTCACCTGCGGTCATTGCGTCTCCGCCATCGAGGGTGGGGTGTGGGCCCTGGCGGGCGTCGATGAGGTCCGGGTGGATCTGGAAGCAAAGAATGTGACCGTCACCTTCGATGAGTCGAAGGTGTCCATCGAGGACATCGTGAAGGCCATCGAGGCGGAGGGCTACCGGGTAACCGCCGCTCGATGACGGAGGGGAAGTGAGAAGAGAGATGAAGGCAAGCGACCGGATGACGGAGGCGTCCTCTCCCCGCGAGATGGCGGCGAAGGAGTCTTTCACCTTCGATGTGGAGGGGATGACCTGCGCTTCCTGCGCCGCGCGGGTCGAGAGGATTCTCAGCCGCCAACCCGGGGTGGCGGCAGCGGCGGTGAACTTCGCCGCGCAGGAGGCCGTGGTGTCGCTCTCGGGTCCCCTGGCACCCCAAGCGCTGGTTGGAGCGGTCGCCGGAATCGGCTATCGGCTGCGTCCGCAGGCGGGGAGGGCCGGTGAGGGGACGGACCCGGCCCCGATCGCCCGACGGGCGCTGGTGTCGGGGGCTCTCTCGGTGCCCCTTGTCCTCCTGCACTTCTTTCCGGGGCTGGCGGAACGCATCGGCATGTCGGCCGCGGCCTGGGTCGGGTTGGTGCTGGCCACCCCGGTCCAGCTCTGGGCCGGATGGCCCTTCCTTGCCTCGGCCGTCGCCAAGGCCCGACACCGCCAGACCAACATGGACACCCTGGTCGCCATCGGGACGTTAGCCGCCTATGGCTACAGCGTGTGGGCGGCGATGACCGGGCGGCATCACTCGGTCTATTTCGAGACCGCGGCGGTGATCATCACCCTCGTCCTGGCGGGCAGGTACTTCGAGGCCCGGGCGATCTCCCGCACCACCTCGGCGATCCGCAAGCTTGTGGCCCTCGGCGCAAAGGAGGCCACCGTGCTCCGGGACGGGTCGGAGGTCCGGGTCGGTCTCGACCAGGTCAAGCCCGGCGATCTGGTGGTGGTCCGGCCCGGAGACAAGGTCCCCGTCGACGGGGTGGTCCGCCAGGGATCCAGCAGCGTGGATGAGTCCATGCTCACCGGAGAGTCCTTGCCGGTCGATAAGAGCGCGGGCGACGAGGTCTTCGGGGCTACGATGAACCAGCAGGGCCGCCTCGTCCTGGAAGCGACGAAGGTGGGGGCGGATAGCGCTCTGGCTCAGATCGTGACCCTGCTCAAGCAGGCTCAGGGGTCCAAGGCCCCCGTGCAGCGGCTCGCCGACCGGGTGGCCGGGATCTTCGTCCCCGCCGTGCTGGTCCTGGCCGGGATCACCTTCGGGGCCTGGCTGCTCGTCACGGGGTCTCCGGCGCAGTCCCTCCCGGCCGCCATCGCGGTTCTCATCATCGCCTGCCCGTGCGCCATGGGCCTCGCCACTCCCACCGCCCTCATGGCCGGGACCGGGCGGGGGGCGGAGCTGGGCGTGCTGATCCGGGGGGGAGAGGTGCTGGAGCGCTCGGGAAGGGTGCAGGTCGTGGTCCTGGACAAGACCGGGACGATGACCGAAGCCAAGATGGCGGTGACCGAGGTCGTGGCGGACACCTGGAATCATGTTCCGACGGATCCGGACACGGTGCTCTCCCGGGCGGCGGCGGTGGAGGCGGGATCGGAGCATCCCATCGGCCGGGCCATCGTGGAAGCCGCGGCTGCCCGGGGCCTTCGCCTCCCGGCGTTGGAGCTCTTCGAGGCGGCCTCCGGCTTCGGGGTACGAGGGGTGCTGGACGGCGACGAGGTGGTGGTCGGCAAGTCGCAGCTCCTGGTCCAGCACCGCCTCATGGGCTGCTCGGAGCTCGCGGAGCGCGCCGAGAGCCTGGAGGCGCAGGGTTGGACGGTCGTGATGGTGGGCTGGGAGGGCCGGGCGCGGGGACTGATCGCCCTCTCCGACCGGGTGAAGCCGGGGGCGGCGGAGGCCGTGGCGGAGCTCGAGGCCCAGGGCGTCGAGCTGGTCCTGCTGACCGGCGACAACCAGCGGGCTGCCGCACGTGTCGCCTGGGAGCTCGGGATCTCCCGGGTCGTCGCGGGAGTCCTGCCGTCGGGGAAGGTGAAGGAGGTTCAGCGTCTCCAGGCGGAGGGCAAGACGGTCGCCATGGTGGGGGATGGGATCAATGACGCCCCCGCCCTGGCCCAGGCGGACCTCGGCATCGCCTTCGGCACGGGGACCGACGTGGCGGTGGAGGCCTCCGACATCACCATCATCGGGGACGACCCCCGAGCCATCCCCCGGGCGATTGGCCTCGCGAGACGTACCCTGCGGGCGATCTACCAGAACCTCTTCTGGGCCTTCTCCTACAACGTGGCCGCGATCCCTCTCGCCGCCCTGGGCAAACTCTCGCCGGCGGTCGCCGCCGGAGCCATGGCCCTGTCCAGCGTCAGCGTCGTGGCGAACGCCCTGCGGCTCCGCAGATCCTGACGCTGCGCGGTCGAACGGTGTAGGTTGCACTCTCGACATCGACCACCGAGGCGGGTGATGAACGGATGGAATTTCGACGGATCGGACGGTTTCCCCCTTACGTTTTCGCGATCGTCAATGAGCTGAAAGCGGCCGCCCGCAGGGAGGGGGAGGACATCATCGACCTGGGGATGGGCAATCCCGATCTCCCCACCCCGGGTCCGATCGTCGACAAGCTGGTCGAGGCCGCTCACAACCCTCGCAACCACCGCTACTCCGCCTCCCGGGGCCTGCCCAAGCTGCGGCGGGCCATCTGCGACTGGTACCTGAGAAACTACGAGGTCTCTCTCGACCCCGACACCGAGGCCATCGCCGTCATCGGGGCGAAGGAGGGGCTCAGTCACCTGATGTGGATCCTGGTGGAGCCCGGCGACTCCTGCCTCGTCCCCGAGCCCACCTATCCCATCCACACCTACGCTCCGGTGCTTGCGGGGGCTAGCGTCCAGCATGTCCCGATGTCGCTGGGAGCCGATTTCTTCGCGGATCTCACCCTGGCCTACGAGCACGCCGCCCCCCCGCCTCGCGTGATCCTGGTCTCGTTCCCGCACAACCCCACCACCGCGGTGGTGGACCTCGAGTTCTTCGAGCGCCTGGTGGCCTTCGCCCGCCAACGAGAGGTGATCGTCGTTCACGACATGGCCTATGCCGACCTGGTGTTCGATCAGGAGCGAGCCCCTTCCATCCTGCAGGCGCCGGGGGCCAAAGAGGTGGCGGTGGAGTTCTTCTCCCTGTCCAAGTCCTACTCGATGGCCGGGTGGCGCCTGGCCTTCGGCTGCGGCAAGGCGGAGATCATCGGCGCGCTCGGCAGGCTGAAGTCCTACCTGGATTACGGGGCTTTCCAGCCCATCCAGATCGCGGGGATCATCGCCCTCAACGAGATGAGCGAGGCCCCCAAGGGCATCCGGGAGATCTACCGGTCCCGCAGGGACACCCTCGTCGCCGGCCTCGCCCGGTGCGGGTGGGAGATCCCGGTCCCGCCCGCCACCATGTTCGCCTGGGCCCCCATTCCCGAGCCCTTCGCCGAGATGGGGTCTCTCGAGTTCTCCAAGCTGTTACTCAGGGAGGCCAAGGTGGCGGTGTCGCCGGGGATCGGGTTCGGGAGGGCGGGAGATGGCCACGTTCGCTTTGCCCTGGTCGAGAATGACCACCGGATCCGCCAGGCCATCCGCGGCATCCGTCGCGCCCTCGAGCAAGGCCCCGAGCCCGCCTCGGCGGCGCGAGGCTCCGGGGCAGCGTCTCTCAAATAGCCCGGCCACTGGGAGTCGCTTCGGACTTCAGCTCGACCGGGTCCGTCACGCCGCCGGGGGAGGTGAGCCGGGCTATGTCCCATCCGGCGCGCCGTGCCCCGGCCTGGTAGGCGCTCTCGAAGAACTCGAGCGCGCTGGCCCACGGGTCACGCTGCGCGCGGCAGTCCTCGTAGCGCAGCACCGCCAGATGGCTCCCGTTGCCCGCCACCCACCGGGCGGCCTCGGGCTCCAGCGGTTCGTCCGCCAGCCCCTCCGGTTCCGGAGCGGTGTAGGAGTAGAACGCGGGCTCGGCGAACTTGTCGTCACCGAACCAGAACCCGAAGCTGATGACCTCCCTGGAGTAGGCCTCCCGGGTGACGGGATCGACCTCCGGCGGGTGATCGATCCGCCGCTCCGAGAAGCGAGTGACCGCGATGTCGAACGTGTGCCAGAAATGGTGCACCGGGCTCGTCTTGCCGGAGAAACGGGCTGCAAACTCCTCGAGCACGATGGCCACCTGGCTGAGCACCCGCCAGTAGCGGGTGACCCGGATGGAGTCGTAGGCCGCATGGTCGGTGTCGTACGCGAACGGGGTGGAGTCGGGCAGATCGAACGGCTCCGGCTTGTCGATGGTCGCCTCGACGCCGAGCGTGCGGAGCGCCTCGAGGGTGTGGTGATAGAACGACGCCACCGATTGTCCGATCAGGGGAAAGGAAACGGTCTCCCCGGTGATGGCGTGGACGAGCAGCCGATGATCAACGAAGTCGAAGTCGATGGTGAAGATCGGGTCAGTGCCCATGGGCCGGGTGGTGATACCGCGCCCAGTCAGATGGAACGGTACGTTCCACCAGTGGTTGCGGCGAACGCTGGCGGCCAGGCGGACCTTACCCACGATCTGCGCAAACCGGTGCAGCGTCGCCTTGGTGTCGGCCCAGGCTTGCAGCGGCATGGGTGGGAACAGCATTCCCGGATCTTAGCCCACATTCGGGCACGGTAACCGGACGGTAGACTCTCCGGGTGCCAGGCAAGGCTTCCCTCAGAGACGCGGGGCTCCCGTCCGTACGGGGGACTGACCGGGTCGTGGACCTGCGTTCCGACACCGTGACGCAACCCACTCCCGAGATGCGCGAGGCCATGGCCCGAGCCGAGGTGGGAGACGACTTCCTGGGCGAGGATCCCACCGCCAATGCGCTGGAGGTTGCCGTCTGTGCTCGGTTCGGAGCCGAGGCGTCGGTGTTCGTTCCCAGCGGCAGGATGGCCAACCTCATCGCCCTGGAGGCGATGACCCGGCCGGGCGACGAGCTGATCTGTCACCGCAGCGCCCACGTTCTCAACCACGAAGGGGCCTCGTTGGCGGCGTTTTGCGGAGTCCAGGCATGGCCTCTGCCCGGGCGCGGGGGAGTGCTCGACCCCGACGACATCGTGAAGGCGATTCGTCCCCGGTCCGACGTCGCTCCCAGGAGCCGGGTGATCGCGCTCGAAAACACCCACAACCAGGAGGGCGGGACCGTCTATCCGGTCGAAGACCTGCGGGCGGTTCGCAAGATCGCCGATGAGCATGGCCTGTCCGTCTATGTCGATGGGGCCCGCATCTTCAACGCCTCGGTGGCTGCCGGTGTTCCGGTGGCGGAGTGGTGTGGCCTCAGCGACGGGATGATGTGCTCATTCTCGAAGGGTCTGGGGGCCCCGGTGGGGTCGATGGTCATCGGCCCCGCCGACCTTATCGACCGGGCTCGCCGCTTCCGCAGGCTGCACGGCGGCGGGATGCGCCAGGTGGGCGTGCTCGCCGCCGCCTGCCTGGTGGGCCTGGAGCGGATGATCGACCGTCTCGCCGAGGACCACGCCCACGCCCGCCGGCTGGGGGAGGGGATCGCCGCGCTGGTAGAAGGGGTGCTGGAGCCCGCCGGCATAGAGACGAACATCGTCATGGTGCGCACGGCGCCCCTCGGGTTCACTCCCCAGGGTTTCGCCGAGGAGATGGCCCGGCGGGCGGTCCTGCTCTTTCCCTTTGGAGAGGGCATGGTGCGCATGGTCACCCACAAGGACGTCTCCGCCGATGACATCGAATACGCTCTCGATCAGATCGGGCAGGCGCTTCGATGAATCGGGGGCGGTAGCCCGCTTTCCTCTCGGGCTTACCCCATGAAGCTCAGGTGCGAGGGGGTCACCTTCAGAACTATCCGCTCGTCTCCCGGCTGGGGGTAGGGATACTTCTCCAGACCCAGGTACTTCTTGGAAAGCGAATCGATGAAGGCGGAGTTGGGATCGTCCTCGACGGAGTGCACAACTCCCCGGATCTCGAGATAGTGGTAGGGATTATCGGGGTCCAGGACGGAGAGCGCGATCCGGGCGTCCTTTTGCAGGTTGCGATATTTCCGACGGGTCTTCGTCTGGCTGAACAGGATGTACTCTCCGTCCCAGTCGTACCAGACGGGGCTGGAGTGAGGCTCACCGCCAGGGCCGATGGTGGCCACATGGGCAAAGCCTTTCTTCTGGAGAATCTCCAGATGGCTCTCCGGGATCTCGACGGCCTTGGTCTCCGTTGACATATCTCTACCTCCAACTCGTGGGGATCTCGAAAGACACAACGTCTCTCCTCTTCCGTTTATTCTCCCGGTGATGCTCCTCCAAAGCCAGGACCGAGCTTCGAGCCATGCTGCCTTGGCCGCCAAGAAGCGGCCCGGTCGTTTTCGCCAGCAGACCCGCCGAGCAGGTGACCGGGGACTGCCCGGGTCTGAGATTCAGGCCTCCAGGAGCGAGGCGAGCTGCTGCGCCCCTTGGACCGCGCAGTCACGGTAGCAGTTGTTCATCAGCACGTGGACCTCCCCGGCCCGGGAGGCGAGGTCCTGGATCTTGGGCACCCAGCCGGCGAGCTCGTCTTGCGAGTAGAGGTAGGCGAACCGCATGGTGGCGGTCTCCGCCTTCTGTTCCCACGTTTGCCGGTTGCGGCCGTGAAAGCGGACGTAGGCCAGGTCCGGGCTGGTCACCGCCGCGATGGGTGGGAGGCTGGACCGGAAGCCCTGGGGCATGTCCACGCAGGTATAGGGGAGGCGGTGCTCGGTGAGGAAGTCGAGGGTGCGCGCCAGGTTGCGCTCGTTCGTCCAGGCCGCGTTGCGCAGCTCCACCGCGATGGAGAAGTCGGGAAGGCGGGAGGCGCACTCCAGGATGTAGTCCCGGCTCCTGCTTCCCGGGAGGAACCATTCCGGGAACTGGAAGTGGACCACGCCCAGCTTGCCTGCGGAGTGAAGCGGCATCAGCGCCTCGGCGAAGCGCCGCCAGACTTCCTCCATCGCCTCCGGCGGGAGATGGGAAGGGTAGAGGAAGCGCTTTTTCTCCTTTGAGGGGGGCGGCCGCAGGTCTTCGTGGAGCGACCAGGGGCGCGTCGGATGCTGCGTGAGGAGCGAGTAGGCCTTGATGTGGAAGGTGAAATGCGGCGGCGTCCGGGAGGCCCACAGGGCGGCGTTGCGCCCGGTGGGGGGGAAGTAATAGGTCGAATCGACCTCGACGATGGGAAAGTGCTCGGCGTAGTGGCGCAGGCGCTGCTCCGGCGTCTTGGCGTGAGGGGGATAGAAGCCTCCGCTCTGGACGAGCGTCTTGTCCGTCCAGGAGGCGGTACCGATGAAAACCCTACCCACTCGGCCCTATCCTAGGCGGATGAATGAAGCCGGGCCAGCGGGCGCGAGGCCGGAGTCGGGGGCCTCGGGAGGGACCACCAAGGATCGGATCGTCGAGGCCGCGCTCGAGACGCTGAAGGAGGAAGGGTTCGCCGGGACGAGCGCTCGGGCGATCGCCCGGCGGGGCGGCTTCAACCAGGCCCTCATCTTCTACCACTTCGGCACCCTCAACGATCTGCTGCTGGCCGCCCTGGACAGCACCGCATCGGAGCGGATGGAGCGGTACACGGAGGCTCTGGCCGGCGCCGGCAGGATCGAGGAGCGGATCCAGGTGGCGACGGAGCTGTATCGGGAGGATCTCGAGCGGGGCCATATCACGGTCATCTCGGAGCTGATCGCGGGTAGCTTGTCGCGGCCCGACCTGGCGCCGGAGGTGGTGGCCAGGGTGGAGCCCTGGGTCGGGTTGGTGGAGGGGATCATCGGGGAGGTGGTGACCGGTTCGGTCCTCGAGGGGATGATCCAGCCGAGGACGCTGGCTTTCGCGGTGGTCGCGCTCTACCTGGGCGTGGATCTGCTCTCCCACCTCGATGACGACGTCTCTCAGGCCGTGGCGCTCTTCGAGACCGCCGGGCGGCTCGCCTCCCTGCTGGAACCGGTGCTCACCCACCGGACGCCCGGCCCGGGCCACAAGCCACCTCTCGCCTGAAGCTCCCGGTATCCGTGTCCGGGCTCATCCGGCGCAGCAGTGGGTGGCGAGGTGGTGGGGCTCCATGTGGGGGTCAGCGCCGGATCGGGCACGAGAGAAGATCCCGTTGCCCTGAAGGGAAGAAGGAACTGCCTCAAGAAGTGCCCAGAGACGGATGTTTTTGATCTGGCGTGCGTGAAACCATTGACCGGTATGTCTATGTGGCGGAGTCGTTGTCCGTTCGGGCCAAGCCGGCCTAGCTAGCTCCACACCATGCTGACAGATCGCAACGAGGCGCGGGCTCCGAGATACAGCGCCGCCAATCCGGAACGCTTCTCGAGGCTGGCGGCCCCCTCGAGGAGCAGCCAGCCGAAAGCCGCGAGAGACCAAATGCAGAAGGAGAGGCGCCGGGTGTCCCCGATAGTCCGCAGAATCAACAGCCTCCCGGGGATGGGGACGCCACAACCAAGCCTCCGGCGCCAGCAGGCTCGGAGATCCCAAGCCCAACGCCGGATCGGGAGGTGGCGTCAAGGCCATCCGTAGAGATTCCCCCCCTAAATCGCCGCCCTCCACTCCTTCGAAGACACCCATAGGCGCCGGGGCCCCGGCGTTGCCGACCCCGGTGAGCAGAGACGGTAGTGACGGGAGTGCCGGGAAAGCGGCCTCGGAGAAGCATGACCTGACCGCGAAAGCGGCATCCGCGGCGGTCACCCAGTTGCGAGAGACAGCCGCTAGCGCGGCGCGCGAAGAGCGGTCAAAGGCCGCCGCAGCACTGGCGGAAGACGGTGCCCGCCAACCACCCCCGCCCCCCGCGCGCGAATCCCTCGATACGGCAAGCTTCGAGGATCAGCCCACGACTTCCGAGACGCCGGAGACCAAAGAGCCCGTCGACTACAACGAGGAAGACCTTGTCGAGGCTCTGACGTCCGGGTACAAGCCCGGGGCTGCTCGGGAAAAGGTTGCGAGGTTCGTGGGGGAGATCGAGGAGCGAGCGGGAGAGGTGCAGACCCAGCTTCGCGCGCAGGCGGGGGTCCGCAAGGCCGAGATCATGGGCGCTGCAAATGCGCGCTGCGCCGAGATCGGAGCTTGGTATCCGTGGCGCTGGCCGGGGCCTCGGAGGCTCCAGGGGAAGTCCTCTCATCACCCGCCCCGCCAGGTTCCCTCCAGGGATGGGTCCGGCTGCCCGCGTTCTCGCTTTGCTCAGAGCTATGGGGGTGGGGCTCGGGCAGTCTCGCCTGGGACAGATAGGGAGGGGTTTGGCGTCAGCCGGGAGGCGGACGATGGTATGGCTGAAGTCAAAGCTGAGTCGCGGGGGCGACCGAGGCCCTTCTCCTGTGCCTGCCTCGCCGCCCACGTTCACGGTGAGCGGCACGGGCACCAACCAAGTCAGCTCCGCGACGGTCGACGGTCGTCCGTTCCAGTTCAACCGCGGTCACGGGTACCGCCAGCACCGTACCGGGCCGGCGACCAACCCGGCTCGCGCCGGGGCTGCAGAGGGGGTGGAGACCGCGATCGCCCGCGATGTCCTGGTCCGGATGGGGCGCGGTGAGACGTTCACGGGCCAGCCGCCGCGCATCGCGGACCCCGCCGGGCCCACGGTCGTGGTCAACGGCGTCACGATTCGCTATAACGTTATCCGTCTGCCTGACGGGACCATTCGCATCTCGGACTACATGGCACTGTGAGCACCCTCGAAGACATCGCATCCCGACTCGGCGTCGCGCCCTGGTTCCATCCAGACGAGGCGCCGGACCGGTACCGGAATTGGCTCGAAGAGGTGGGGGCATGTGGTGCCCCCGACCCACTCGTGCGCGTTTGGCGCCAAGCGTACGCGCAGGGCTGGCATATCGACCTCGTGCAGTACCCGCTCCTGAGGCGCCTCTACGAGCTGTGTCGCCCGGACCCCATGCTCTACCTCCATCTCCAATCCGTTGCTCGGCACACGCCATGGGCGAGCCTCGACGAGGTCGACGGGCGCTATTTGATCGAGGCCTTCTTCTTCTTCGCGGATCACGTGCTGACGCTGCTCGAGCGGCTGCTCTTCGTATGGTACGAGGGCTATCCGGCCGACTTCCGGCGCCGCGCCGCGGCGGACCTGCAGGCGCGGCTCGGCCCCGAGGAATCCGAGGCCGAGCTGGCCGATCTGCTGGCGCAGCTCAGGGAGGACAAGGACGAGGATGTCGCCCGGCCGCTGGGCGAAGTCCGCGACCGTATGTATGGCGAGGAGGGCCTGGCGTTCACCGAGCGGCTGGTCGCGAAATAGGGGGCATTCGTCGGCAGAGCACCGAAGTCCGACACCCCGGCGGCTCACGCTAATCGTTGGGCGGATCCTGCGGCTCGAACTGAGGCGCTCCCTCGAACGGTGTTGAGGCCTCGGCATACAGCCTGCGCGGGATGCGTCCGGCCTCGAAGGCCAGGCGCCCGGCCTCCACGCCCAGCCGGATCGCCCTTGCCATGCGGACCGGGTCCTTTGCCCGGACGATGGCGGAGGCGACCAGCACCGCGTCACAGCCCAGCTCCATGGCGATGGTGGCGTCGGAAGCGGTGCCCACCCCGGCGTCGAGGATCACCGGGATCGAGGCGTGCTCGAGAATGATCGCGATGTTGTAGGGGTTGCGGACGCCGGCCCCGCTGCCGATGGGAGACCCGAGCGGCATCACCG